>DATHBT010000201.1:0-27028 GCA_035295985.1 Pyrinomonadaceae bacterium
GCGGCTTTGAGCAACGCGATGTCGGAGGTCTCGCGGGTGTGTGCGTTCGTCTGCGCGGCCTCGCGCATCCCCTGCTCGCGCGCGCGGCGCAGTTGCTCGGAGATGAGGAGGGCCAGCCGCTCGTCGTCCGTGTCGGCCGTCAGCCGCTCGGCCAGCCCGGCGAGCATCTCGTCGATCTGCCCCTGCACGCGCAGGATTTCCTCCTGGTGCGCGCGCAGCCGCGCGCCGACGTGCCCTTCAAGCTCGCGGCGCAGGCCCTGTTCAAAGTCTTCGCTTGCTGACAACGTTCTGGTCTCCTTCGGCGTAACTTCGGATAACTGCGGGCGGGGTTTTCGGTTGCCCTGTGCAAGGCGGGGTGGCGTGTGAGCAGTCTCGGCCGCCTGCCCGTGACGCCGGGCGGCGCGCTTCGTTTAATCAGGGGAACAGGCCCGCACGCCTGTCAGGGATTATGGCCGCCGCCCTTCGCCAGTGTCAAGAAACTCTTTTGACGCCACAAGTAAAAGGGCGGACGGGCGGGCGCACGCGGCCCCCGGAAGCCCGCCGGCCGGTTTGACACCCGCCGCGGCCTCGCGATATAACGTGCCTCTCCTCAATCCGACTGCCGGGCGCGGCGCGCGCCCAAGCGAGCAACCCCTTTTCCTGAGTGGCATTAGCGAACAAGTCCCGCACAACCGAGACGAGATGCCGGCCAGCATCCTAATAGCCGACGACTACGACGACAACCGCGAGCTCCTGCGGCTGATGCTGGAGAGCGCGGGCCACAGCGTGCGCGAGGCGCGCGACGGGCGCGAACTCGTCGAGGCCGCGCGCGCCGAGAAGTTCGACCTGGCGCTCCTCGATCTCTCGATGCCGGTGCTGGACGGCTGGGCGGCGCTGGCCGAGCTGCGCGCGGACGAGCGCACGCGAGGGCTCCCGTGCGTCGCCGTCACCGCCTTCGCGGCCGAACCTGACCGCCGCCGTGCCATCGAAGCCGGCTTCGACGCCTACGTCTCTAAGCCCTTCCGCTCCAGAGACCTCCTCGAAGTGGTCGATAGTCTTCTCGGCCGCGACGGCCACGCGCGCGACGGCCGTCAACAGGCGCTAGGCGACGGACACGGACTCGCGCCGGCACCGCGGCCCGCGCCCGCCTTCGCGGGCGAAGACGCAGATGCCTGAGCGCGAAGGCGGCGGCGACGAAGAGCTGACGCCGGGCCGCATCCTCGTCGCCTACGAAAAACTGTTCGGCGGCGGCCGCGGCGTGCGCCGCTTCCCGCGCTCCCGCCTGCGCTACGTCGAACTCCCCGCCGGTGCCCGCCTCATCGAGCAGAACCCCGACAAGCAGAGCGAGTGGGCCGAACTCGCACGCCGCGGCCGGCGCGTCGCCTGGGCCATGCGCGACGGCGCTTACCTCGCCCGCGTCGTTGACGGCGAGGTCGTGATGCTCAAGGAAGATTAAAAGCCGTCCGTCGTCAGTGGTCAGTTGTCCGTTGTCTGAGCCATGCCGGCTTGCGCATCCCGCCGAAGGGCGCGGGCCGATTCGGCACGAACAACTGACCACTGACGACGGACAACGGACGGCTTTACAGTAACGCCGTCTCCTCTATCAGCTCGCCGCGTGCGAAGCGGCCGGCGTCGAGTGGCGAGATGTCGAAGGCTTCCGTGCGGCCGTCGAGGATGAGGTCGGCGACGGCACGGCCCGCGGCGGGCGAGTGCATGACGCCGTGGCCGCTGAAGCCGCACGCGAGGAAGAGGCCACGCGCCCGCTCAGACTCGCAGACGATGGGGTGGTGATCCGGTGTCATCTCGTAGAGGCCCGCCCGGCTCAACTCCGGCACTACGCCAGCGCCCGCGAACGACGGCACGCTCGCCTCAGCGCGCGTGAGGATTTTCGTGACGAACGCGGGATCGAGTTCGGTGTTGAAGCCGGGAGGTTCGGGCGGGCCGGGCCAGGCGAGCAGCACTTCGGGCTGCCAAGTCCGGTCGCGCACCACCGCGCGGAAGTGGAAGCCGTCCGAAAGATCGATGACCATCGGCGACCCCTCTGCGAGAGGCTCGCGCGGGCGCACGCAGACGATCTGACGCCTGAGCGGCACGACCGGAATCTCCACCCCCGCGAGCCTCGCAACCCGCGCGGCCCACGCGCCCGCCGCATTCACCACCGCGCGCGTCGCGACACGGCCGCGCGAAGTCCGCACGCCGCAAACGCGCCCGCCCTCCACGTCGATCCCCGTCACCTCCGCGTCAGTCAACAGCCGCGCGCCGCGCGCGAGCGCGCGCTCCGTGAAGCCGCGCATCAATTCCAGCGGCGCGACGAAGCCGTCCGCCTGACGGAACGTCCCGCCCGCGACCGTTTCCGCCCGCAGGCGCGGCGCGCGGCGCGCGACCTCGGCGGCGTCCAGCAACTCCACGTCCGTCAGCCCCGCCGCCCGCTGCCGCTCGCGCGCGATCTTCAACGCCTCCAACTGCGCCCCGTCGGTCGCGACGAACAGGTAGCCGACCGGCAGGTAGCCCGCGTCGCGTCCAGTCGCATCGCGGAAATTCCTGATGAACTCCAACGAGTAGAGCGACATCGCGATGTTGACCGCTGTCGAGAACTGCGCGCGCACGCCGCCCGTCGCGCGGCCCGTCGATCCCGTGCCCTGCTCGCGCGCGCTCTCGACTATGACGACGTTCGCGCAGCCGCGCTCCGCGAGGTGGTAGGCCACGCTCGCGCCGACCACCCCGCCGCCAACAATGACAACATCGGCCGTCTCGGACATCAGAATTGAAACTGAAGGGGCGGGGCTTGCCCCCGCCCGTAGCGGCGAAGCCGCTCATCAAGATGCCGCCCCGACGGCCGCGGATGAACGCGAATAGACACGGGTTAAAAACCATCTCTGATCCGCCGAAGTTTGATCCGCGTTCATCCGCGGCCGACTTATGACCCGGCATGATCCGCGCTGCGCGCGGCGGGCAGGGCTTGTCCCTGCCCCTGCGAATTCAACGTCATGCCGTCGGGATTCCGCGGCGCGCGACGCGCTCCATCACGTCGCAGAAGCGGTCAAGTTCCTTGAGGGTCGTGTAGAGGTTGGGCGTGATGCGCAAACCCTTGAACTCGTCGTGGACGATGGGCGTGGTGAAGATTTTGTGCGCGGACATCAGGTGGCTGCCGAGCGCGCCCGGCTCGACGCCCTCGATCTCGACCGTGCCGATGGCGCACGACTGGCGCGGATCGAAAGAGGTGTGGAAGCGAACCTTCGGCACGTCCTTCAAACGGTTCATCCAGTGGCGCGAGAGGTGTCGGAGCCGCGCCTCCTTGCGCGCGGAGCCGACGCCGTCGTGGAAGAGCAGGGCTTCGCCGATGGCGAGGCGGGGCGCGGCAGAGTGCGTGCCGATCTCCTCGAACTTGCGTATGTCCGCCGACTGCTTGCCCTCTGCGGCGAAGAGCGGCCAGACGCGCTCGATCTTGTCGCGTTTGACGTAGAGCATCCCCGCCCCCTTCGGCGCGTAGAGCCACTTGTGGAGGGAGGTTCCGAAATAGTCGCAGGCTAGATCGTCCCGGCGGAACTGGAAATGTGCGAACGAGTGCGCGCCGTCAACTATCGTCTCGATGCCGCGCGCGCGGGCCATCTCGCAGACCTGTCGGACGGGCGTGATCTGGCCCGTGATGTTGACCATGTGCGAGATGAGGATGACGCGCGTACGTTTCGTGATGCCGCGCTCGAAGGCGGCCGTGATCTCGTCGGTGCTCTTCGGGGCGATGGGGATTTTGACGAGCTTGAGGACGAGCCCTTCGCGGCGCTCGCGCTGGCGGAGCGTGGTGAGCATCCGCGGGTAGTCCTGCGTGGTCGAAAGAATCTCGTCGCCGGGCTTGAAATCCATGCCGAGGAGCAGGGCTTCGAGCGATTCGGAGGCGTTGCGCGTGATGGCGATCTCCTCGCGGTCGCAGCCGAATAGTTCGGCCAGCCCGGTGCGGATCGTCTCCGACTGCGGCTCAAGTATCTGCCACATCGTGTAGGCCGTGGCGTCCTCCTGCTGCCAGATGTAGCGAACGAGCGCCTCGGTCACGATGCGGGGCGAGGGCGAGACGCCGCCGTTGTTGAGGTTCACTATCCCGCGCGTCACAGAGAAAGCCTGCTGAATCTCGAACCAGAAGTCCTCGTCGCGCGCGGCCTCCTCGGCAGACAAATGAACGACGCGCGCCGTCGCTGCCGTCACGTCGCGCAGCAGAGCGGCGACCGTGGAGGACGAGAGCGCGGCGAGTCCTACGCCGCGGCCGACGGAGGAGAGAAAGTTGCGGCGGTCGAACGCGGCCGGCGCGCTTGAGTCAGGTGGGCGCATGACAGTTCCTTTTTGCGGCGCGGCGGTCGCGTCCGCGCGGGGGCTGGCGGGTTGCCGGGTTTCAGCGCGGCTGCCGCGTGAAGAGACGCGCGGCGGGGCCGCTCTGATCGAGAATCGCGTCGAGCGCGTGGAAGGGGACGAGCACTTCCTTCTCGCCCGCGGCGCAGCTCAAGACCTGGCACGCCGCGAAAGAGACGACGACGCCTTCGGCCGAGAGGTTCCAAGCGCGGTAGTTCTCCGCCGTCGGCGCAGCCCCGATCTCGAACTCCGAGGCGGGCGTGCGTATGCCGGCCGAGCTGGCCGGCAGCCCACGGCCCGTCGCGTCGCCGACGGCCTTGCGGTACTCCTCCTCATCCTGCCTTCTGAGATCGGCGACGCAGTGGGCGGCGAGCGCCTGCAAGTGGCCCGCCTCCGGCGTGAAGAGATCGCCGAGCTTGAGCGCGCGGCCGGACTTCAGATCGATGTTGAGCACGCGGTGGTGCTGGATGACCCGCCCGCCCCGGCCGTATGCGTGCAGGGTCAGGCGCAGGCTGGCGAGATCGTCGGCGAAGTGTATGACCTCGTGGCGGCCGGTGAGGGAGTCGAAAGTCTCGTCCCCGCCCGCCGCGCCCGGCGCACGTCGGCCTTTCGCCTCGACGTAAGACTGCCTGAAGTCGCGCACCTCGCCGGCGACGAGCGCGCGGACGGCGCGGTTGAACTTGTCGGCGGTCGCGCCCGGCCGCCCCTTCAACTGCGGGAAGGTGAGATCGATCTCGTACCTCTGTTTTTCGTCCCTCTCCCTGATCGATCCGTCGGCCAACTCAAGCCCCTCACCCGGCGCGACGACGGGCGTGAAAGCGCGTCGCGCGGCTCCGGCGGCGGGCGCTTCGGGCGCGAGGAGTTGCGCGGGCGCGGCGACGAGGGCGGCCGTGTCGGCCGCCTGCCGCTCCTGCGGCCGGCCGCCGCACGCGGCGCAGGCGAGCGCGGCGGCAACGAGCGACGCGGGCAGTAAAAATTTCGGGCGGGAGTTCATAAGGCGTTACTGCTTTGCGCCGAGTTCGTAAACGACGCGGCCGTTGAAGATGGTGATCGCCGGTTGGGTGTTCAGAATCTCGGCGGGCGAGATGGTCAGCAGGTCGCGCGTGTGGACGACGAGGTCTGCGAGCATTCCCGGCTTGATCTGGCCTTTGTCGTTCTCCTCGAAGGAGGCGTAGGCCGGCTCGGCCGTGTAGCAGCGGATGGCGTCGGCGATTCCGACTCGCTCCTGCGGCCACCAGCCGCCGGCGGGCTGCATGTCCGTGCTCTGGCGCGTGACGGCGGCGAAGAGGCCGAGGTAGGGGCTGATGGGTTCGACCGGCCAGTCCGTGCCGAAGGCCACGCGGACACCGTGCGCGCGGAAGGTGTGCCAGGAGTACGCGCCGAGCACGCGGTACTCGCCGAGGCGATCCTGCGCCCAACGCTTGTCTGAGATCGCGTGCGACGGCTGCATCGAGGCGACGACGCCGAGTTCGCGGAACCGCGCGAAGTCGGTCGGCGCGACGACCTGCGCGTGCTCGACGCGGTGGCGCGGCTGGTGGAGGAGCGGCCCGAAAACGTCCGGGGGTGGCGGCTTATGTGTGATCACGAAGGCGTCAAGGGCCATGCGGTTGGCGCGGTCGCCGATGGCGTGGAGCGTCAGTTGGAAGCCGGCGGCGGCGCGCTCGGCGGCCATGCGGTTGAGTTCTTCGGGCGGGCGGCGCGGTATGCCGCTGTTGTTCGGATCGTCGGCGAAGGGCGCGAGCATCGCGGCGGTGCGCGATCCGAGTGTGCCGTCAACGAAGCCCTTGAGCGCGGTGATGCGGATGCGCAGGGGGTCAACTTTGAGCGCGGCGAACTCGTCGCGTTGCTGCTTCAAAGTTTCGACCGGCGTCTCGAAGCTCAGCCACTCGGCGACGCGGACGGTCAGCCTGTCGGCGGCCAGCAGCTCGCGGTAGAGTTCGAGCGCGTCGTAGCCGGAGACGGCGTCGTTGACGGAGGTGATGCCGTAGCGGCGGGCCTCGGCGAGCGCGAGTTCGAGCGCGCGCAGCTTCTCCTCGCGCGAAGGCTGAGGCACGTGGCGGCCGACGAGGTTGGCGGCCGTCTCTTTCAGGATGCCGGTCGGCGTGCCTTCGGCGTCACGCAGCAGCTCGCCGCCGTCGGGGTCGCGCGTCTCGCGCGTTATCCCTGCGCGTTCGAGCGCGAGCGAGTTGGCCCAACTGACGTGGCCGTCAACGCGCGTGACGAAGACGGGGTGGCGCGGCGCGACCTCGTCCAAATCCCGCCGGGTCGGCCACTGGCCGCCCCAGAGGGTGTGATCCCATCCGCGGCCCAGAATCCACGAGCCTTCGGGCAGCTCGCGCGCCTTCTCGGCGATGCGCCGCTTCGTCTCGGCGAGCGTCGTCGCGCCGCCGAAGTCCACGCGCATCATGGCGAGGCCGCCGTTCAGGAAGTGTATGTGCGCGTCGTTGAAGCCGGGCGTCACCAGCCGGCCCCGCAGGTCAATCGTCCGCCCCGCAGCGTAAGAACGTCTGATCTCTTCGTCCGTTCCGACGGCGACGATGCGCTCGCCGTCGATGGCAACGGCCTGCGCCATCGTGCCGTGCTCGTCGGCGGTGAAGACCCTGCCGTTCGTGAGGACGAGACTCACGCGCTTCGCCGCCCCCGCGCCGCGCGGCACGGTGCGCCCCCGCGGCTGCGCGGCGGCTGAGGCCAAGAGATTCAGCAGGACGAGCGAGACGGCTGCGGCTCGGCGGAGGTTCGACATTTTTAATCAGGACTCGCGGGCTGGACTACGACTCGGACGGGGAATTTATACCATTGATCGCGGCCCCGCCTGTAGCCTCGCGCGCGCGGGACGGACGCCCCGCCGCGCGTGCTATCATCGCCGCGGTTCATAATCTTAGTTCGAGCGCGGGTCTCAAGTGATGCGTATTCTGGTCACGGGCGGGGCCGGTTACGTCGGGAGCGTCGTGGCCGAGGAGCTGATCGCGGGCGGGCACGAGGTCGTCGTCTATGACAACCTCCGCAAGGGCCACCGGGGGGCCGTGCCCGCGGGCGCGGAGTTCGTCGAGGCCGACCTCTCGGACGCGGAGACCTTGCGGCGCACCCTCCGCACGCGCGCGGTCGAGGCCGTCATGCACATGGCCGCCGACTCGCTCGTCGGCGAGTCGGTCGCCGAACCCGCGAAGTATTACCGCAACAACGTCGTCGCTGGTCTCGCGCTGCTCGAAGCGATGCGCGCCGAGGGCGTCAGCCGGATCGTCTTCTCCTCGACCGCGGCCGTGTACGGCGAACCCGACAAGCAGCCGATTGAGGAGACAGACCCGACGCGCCCGACCAACCCCTACGGCGAGACCAAGCTCGCCTTCGAGCGCGCGCTCCGCTGGAACGAGGCGGCCTACGGCATCCGCCACGCCAGCCTTCGCTACTTCAACGCGGCGGGCGCGACCGCGCACCGCGGCGAGGTTCACGACCCAGAAACACACCTCATCCCGCTCGTCCTGCAAGTCGCAGCCGGGCGGCGCGAGCGCGTCGAGATTTACGGGGACGACTACCCGACGCGCGACGGGACGTGCGTGCGCGACTACATACACGTCGTCGATCTCGCGCGCGCACACGTCCTCGCGCTCGGCATCCTGGGCGAGCGCAGCGCCATATACAACCTCGGCTGCGGCGGCGACGGCTACACCGTGCGCGAAGTCTTGAACGCCGCGCGCGATGTGACCGGCCACGAGATACCGGCGCGCACCACGCCGCGCCGCGCGGGCGACCCGGCAGTGCTCGTCGCCAGCTCCGCGAAGATCAAGCGCGAGCTGGGCTGGTCGCCGCAGCTCCAGGACTTAAGAGTGATCGTCCGCTCGGCCTGGGACTGGATGCGGTCGCACCCGCGCGGGTATGAATGAATGCGGGTTTCGGATTGCGGAATGCGGATTAGAAAACCATTCGGTTCTTCAATCCGCATTCCGCAATCCGAAATCCGCAATCGTATCACCGGAGGCTGACAAATGGCCGCGAACGTTTCCCCCCTTGTGCCGCGCGTGCCGGGCCGCCTGCTGACCGGCGTGATGCCGGAGTTCACGCGCGACTCGCTCGCCTTCGTCGTCAAGGTCGCCCGCGAGTACGGCGACGTGGCGCGCGCACGCTTCCTCTACCTCGACGCCTACTTCCTCAGCCACCCCGATCTCATCGAGCGGGCGCTCGTCACCGAGAACCGCAGCTTCATCAAGGCGCGCGCCGTGCGCTCGCCCTTCTTCGCCGGCATCGTCGGTCAGGGGCTGCTCACCAGCGAGGGCGACTTCTGGCGACGCCAGCGCCGCCTCGCGCAGCCAGCCTTCCACCGCGAACGCATCAGTTCTTACGCCGCCGAGATGACGGACTCGACCGAGCGGCTGATCAGGGGTTGGCGCGACAACGAGACGCGCGACCTGCACGAGGACATGCAGCGCCTCACGATGGAGATCGTCACGCGCACGCTCTTCTCTGCCGAGATCAGCGACGCGGACGCGGAAACGATCTGGGACGCGCTGGCCGAGATCGCGCGCCCCTTCTCGCGCCAGGCCACGCTCAAGTGGATCGCCGACAACCGGCTGCCGACGGCCGCGCACCGCCGCTTCTTCCGCAACGTCGCCAGGCTGGACGAGGTCGTCTTCCGCATCATCGCCGCCCGGCGCGAGTCGGGCGAGGATCGCGGCGACCTGCTCTCGATGCTTCTCGCCGCGCAGGACGAGGACGGCGCTTCGATGAACGACCGCCAACTGCGCGACGAGGTGATGACAATCTTCCTCGCCGGGCAGGAGACGACCGCGCTCGCCCTGACCTGGGCCTGGCACCTCCTGGCCGAAAACCCGTCGGCCGAAAGCGCGCTGCACGCGGAGCTGGACGAGGTGTTGGAGGGCGGAGGCAGTGCGCGCTTCGAGGACTTGCCGCGGCTGCGCTACGCGGAGGCGGTCGTCAAAGAATCCATGCGGCTCTACCCGCCCGCGTGGGGGGTGGGGCGCGAGGCCGCGCGCGAGTGCGAAATCGGAGGCTACCGCATCCCGAAGGGCGCGCAGGTCTTCATGATGAGCTACGCCGTCCAGCGCGATCCCCGGTTCTTCCGCGACCCCGAAAGTTTTCGGCCCGAACGCTGGACGAACGGCGAGACGGACGACCTGCCGAAGTTCGCCTACTTCCCCTTCGGCGGCGGCCCACGCGTCTGCATCGGCAACTCGTTCGCCATGACCGAGACGGTCATCTGCCTCGCCACCATCGCCCGCCGCTTCAGCTTCCGCCACGCCCCCGGCCACGCGGTCGCCCCGCTGCCCGCGATGAGCCTGCGCCTGAGCGACGGCCTGAAAGTCGTCGTCGCCCGCCGGTAGCCTTCCGGCCCGGCCCAATGCCGAGGGTGCGATTGCCGTTCGCGTCGTAGTTGTAACCGGCGGTGCGGCCCACCCCGCTGATAATCAGTAGCCTGCCTGGCGGCGTGGTCACGCGCTCACGCGCAGAAAATCATCCAATTCTTTCGGCGTTGGTAGGCCGGCGCGCGCCCCCAGCCGCCGGCACTTGAGGGCGGCGACGGCGCAGCCCAGGCGCAGGCAGTCTTCGAGGTCGCGGCCGTCGAGCAGGCCGTGGAGGAAGCCTGCGTGGAAGGCGTCGCCCGCGCCCGTCGTGTCGCGGCACGCGCCGGGTACTTCGAGGGCGGGCGAGGTGACGAAGCGGCCCTCGTGGTAGATGACCGCGCCGCGCGCGCCGAGCGTCATGCCGACGACGGCGTCTGAGCGCAGGTGCGACTTCACTTCGGCCAGCGCCTCGCGCTCGTCCGCGATGCCCGTCAGCCGGCGCGGGAAGTTTGAGGAGGAGATGAGCACGTCGAGGTGCGGGAGGAGTTCCGCGAGTCCTTCGTAGATGTTGTCTATGTCGGCGGAGACGATTGTGCCGGCGGCGCGGGCCTCGCGGGCGAGTCGCGCGCAGGCCGGCGGGTCGTGCGCGTCGAGGTGCAGGACTCGGCCGCGCGCGGCGAAGTTTTCTGGCGCTTCGTCGGCGCGGTAGGCGAGCCGCGCGTCCCTGTCCCAGAGGATCGTGCGCTCACCCGTGCGCGCGTCGATGATGATGTAGGCGATCTGGTTGCGCGCGCCTTCGACCACCTCGGCGCGGGAGACTTCGACGCCCTCGGCGCGCAGCGTCTCCAGCCCGAAGCGGCCGGCGTCGTCCGAGCCGAAGCGGCCGGCGTAGGCCGTGCGGCGGCCGAGGCGTTGGAGCGCGACCATTGCCGAGGCGGTCTGCCCGCCGGCCGACCGCTCGTGTTCGAGGAGCCGCGTCTTCGTGTCGAAGGCCGGGTACTCCGGCGCGACGAGCAGGTGATCGACGGCGTTCAGGCCGAAGCCCACGGCGTCGAACTCCCGGTCAGTCGGCAACTCGAATGGTAAGCGCAAGCGTCCCCTCCGCGTTCGTGTTCTTCGGGTGCTTCTAAAACAGGTGCGAGGGAAGAGTCAATAGCCGGCGCGCGGGTCGGACAGGCGGTCGCGTGCGGCGTTCGTCGCGCCGCGAAGTTCTGGGTTATAGTTGAACCGTCCCCCACAACCCCCGACGAGCAGCAGGGCATGACTCTTCAGGAAAAGCTCGCTTCCTTGCCGACTTCGCCCGGCGTCTATATCCACAAGGACGAGGCGGGCAAGATCATCTACGTCGGCAAGGCGAAGAACCTTCGGAACCGCGTCCGCTCCTACTTCCAGCCGGGGCGCGGGCACGACGCGAAGACCCGGCGGCTGGTCGCGCGCATCGCCGATTTAGAGTTCATCGTCACGGACACGGAGGTCGAGGCGCTCGTCCTTGAGTCGAACCTGATCAAGAAGCACCGGCCGCGCTACAACGTCGCGCTCAAGGACGACAAGCAGTACCCGCACCTGAAGCTGACGGTCAACGAGCCGTTCCCGCGCGTGATGATCACGCGGAGGATTCAGCGCGACGGCGCGTTGTATTTCGGCCCGTTCCTCCCGGCCTCGCTCGCCCGCCGCTCGATAGACCTCATCAACCGCACTTTCCAACTGCGCACCTGCGACATAGAGATCGACGGCAAGCTCCCGCGCCCCTGCCTCGAATACCACATCAAGCGCTGCCTCGGCCCTTGCGTGAAGGGCCTGTGCACGCCCGAAGAGTACGCCGAAAGTGTCCGCGACGTGCGGATGTTTTTGGAGGGCCGCAACCGCGAGCTGGCCGACGAGTACGAGGCGCGGATGCTGCGGGCCTCGGACGAGATGAAGTTCGAGATGGCAGCGAAGTACCGCGACCTGCGTAAGACCGTCCTCGCCGTCTCAGAGCAGCAGAAGATGGCGACGAGTCCCGACCGCGACGTTGACATATTCGGCTACTACCGCGAGGGCGCGCGCCTCGCCCTCCAACTCTTCACGATGCGCGAGGGCAAGATAGTCGGCCGCCGCGAGTTCTTCTGGGAAGACCTGCCCGCGGACGAGGAGTTCGACCCCGCGAAGTTTCTGGGCGAAGTGCTCACGCAGTACTACTCGTCCGACTACGTGCCGCGCGAGATACACGTTCCCGTCGATTTCGAGGATCGCGAGCTGTTGGAGAAGGCCCTGACCGAGCGGCGCGGCCGGCGCGTGCGCATCCTCGACCCGCAGCGCGGCGAGAAGCGCGACATGATCGCGCTGGTCGAAAAGAACGCGCAGATCAGTTTCGAGCAGCGGTTCCGCGTCCTGAAGCCCGACATGGAGCGGGTGCTCGAAGAGTTGCAGGAGACTCTGGAACTGCCGCGCTTCCCGGCGCGCATCGAGTCGTTCGACGTGTCGAACATTTCGGGCGCGGAGAACGTGGCCGGCATGGTCGTCTGCGAGAACGGGAAGATCAGCCGCGCCGAGAAGCGCACCTTCCGCATCCGCACCGTCGAAGGCTCGAACGATCCGGCCTCGATGCGCGAGGCGGTCTTCCGCCGCTACCGCCGACAGCTCGACGAGAACCAGCCGCTCCCCGATCTCGTGATGATCGACGGCGGCAAGACGCAGTTGGGCGCGGCGGCCGACGCCATGCGCGAGCTGGACTTGGAAGCAATCCCGATGATCGGCGTGGTCAAGCCGCCGCGCCGCCACAACGACATATCGCACCTCCTCGTCAAAGGGCGCGAGCACGATCCCGTCTATCTCGACCCGCACTCGCCGGTGCTGCGCCTCATCCAGATGATCCGCGACGAGACGCACCGCGCGGCCGTCACCTACCACCGCAAGCGGCGCGAGATACGCGACTTCACCTCGGAGCTGACAGCGATCCCCGGCGTCGGCGAGAAGCGCAAGACCCGGCTGCTCCGAAACTTCGGCTCGATCACGCGCATCGCGCAGGCCGGCGTCGCCGAGTTGACGCCCTTCGTCGGCCGCCAGACCGCCGAAGAGATCGCCGCGCACTTCACGCGCCAGCGCGCTCTCGCGGGCGGCGGCGATGCCGGCGAAGCGGGGGCGGCTGAAAGCCTCGCGGCGGGTGACGAGGCGGCTGCGGCGGCCGGCGTTGCGAATGATGCGGGCGAGAACGGCGCGAACACGCCGCAGGCGCTGGCGCGCGACCACCCCGCGCGCTCCGCGCTCGCAGACCGTGTACTCGACGCGCCGCCGCTCGACGTTGAGACGCGACTTGACGACCCGGAAGGCGACGCCGAAGACCTGCAACCCATCCGCTCGGTCGAACACAACAGCGGCGAAGTCCGCCGCCGCCGCCGCAAGTCCACACGAAAGCGCGGCGAGCATTCGACGAACCCGCACGGAGTCCGCCGCGAAAAGCTGTCTGATGAATGATGAGGTCGGGCTGCGGGTTGCGCCGAGGCGTAGCGTGCCGCGTGATCGCGCGGCACGCGCGCGGCGCGCGGTTAGCGAAGAGGCGCGCGCGCGCGGCGGCGCGCTGTCTAAGTCCGCGCCCCCTTGCGGTTTCTGCGTGCTCGGACGGCCAAGCCGGCCAGGCCCATCCCGAGCAGCGCCATCGTCGCCGGCTCCGGGACGGGGGCGGGTGGAGCGTATGTGCCGGTCGAGACGTTGAACATTCTCAGCTCCGCCTGCGGCGCGGTGTTGAAGAAGAACTCCGCGACGCGGATGTCCGAGTCCGGCGACGTGAAGCCGAGGAACAGCGTCGCGCCCGACGGCAGATCAACCGTGCGCGTGAACAGTTGCCCGTTCACGTTGATGCCGAAGCTGACGGGGCCGCCCGAAATCCCCCCGACGGCAAGGCTGAAGGAGCTGACGCCGGAAGGGAACTCGATCCTGATGCCGGGACTCGTCCCGCCGGGCGCGTCCGTGCGCGCTGCGAGGTAGCCCGCGGCGGACTCGGGCTGGACGAGGTAGAGCTGCGAGCCGGGCGTCGCCGAGAAGGCGATGCCGGCCTGCGTGTAGGTGTCGCCCGGCTGCCTCTGCTCGGTGCCGAACGGTATGACCCCGGTCAGGAAAACGGTCTGCTGCGCGTTCGCCGTCGCGTTGATCCAACTCGTAAAGTTGGTGTGCATGACGATCGTGTCGGCCCGCGCGTCCGTCGCGGCCGAAAGGCACACGGCCGCCGCCGTCAGCAACATCAAGACGCTCTTCCTCAGACGGGTCGTCATCTCCCACCTCCCTCGGTGCCGCGCCGGACGAATAAACTTTTGTCAGTCAGAAACTACCAATTGCGGCCCCATTCCAGTTTCGCGACGAACGACGACGCCGGGCGCGAGAAGACGCGGCCACTGCCCCTCACCCTTCGCCCCCCATCGTGACGCCGGCGCGCTCGACGAAATTCCGCCGCACCATCGTCACGCCGCGCGCGTCCGTCGGCCGTCAGCCGCGAACAAGATTTTGTGTTAGGCTATCGCGCAACGGCAAAATTTTCTGACGGGCGGGATCGGCGGCGAGGCGCGCGGGGGAGCGCGGGCGAGTTCATCAACTATCTCGTCCGGCGCGTCTCGCGGCTTTCCCCGTCGTCAAACCTCGGCGGGGCGAGGGAACTCATTCAAAGGAGAGGCTTCAAATGAACACGGACAACGGCGCGACGACTTCGGTCTGGATGCAAACGGCGGACGTGCCGCGCGGAGGCAGACTCGACGGCGACGCGGAAGCAGACGTAGTCATCGTCGGCGCTGGGATAGCGGGTATGACGACGGCGTACCTGCTCGCGCAGGAAGGCAAGCGCGTGGTCGTCCTCGACGACGGCCCCGTCGCGGGCGGCGAGACCTGCCGCACGACCGCGCACCTCACGAACGCGCTCGACGACCGCTTCCACGTCCTTGAGCGCCACTTCGGCGAGCGCGGCGCGCGCCTCGCCGCCGAGAGCCACACCGCCGCCATCGACAAGATCGAAGAGATCGCCCGCGAGGAAAATATAGACTGCGACTTCACGCGCCTCGACGGCTACCTCTTCGTCCCGCCCGGCGAGTCCACGGAGCAGCTAGGCGAAGAGCTGCGCGCCGCGCACCGCGCCGGGCTGCACGACGTTGAATACGTCGAGCGCGTCCCCTACGACGCCTACGACTTCGGCCAGGCCCTGCGCTTCCCGCGCCAGGGCCAGTTCCACGTCCTCAAGTACATCGACGGCCTGACGCGCGCCTTCACGCGCGCGGGCGGGCGCGTCTTCACCGGGACGCACGCCGACGAGATCAAGAGCCTCGACGAACAAAACGTCCGCGTGAAAACCTCAGACGGCTTCACGGTCTCGGCGCGCGCCGCCGTAGTCGCCACCAACACGCCGGTCAACGACCTCGTCGCCATCCACACGAAGCAGGCCCCCTACCGCACCTACGTCATCGGCGCGCGCGTCCCGAAGGGAAGCGTCCCGCAAATCCTGCTGTGGGACACGCCCGACCCGTACCATTACATCCGCATCCAGCCGGTGGAAGACCACGACGTGCTGATCGTCGGCGGCGAGGATCACAAGACGGGTCAGGCCGACGACATGGACGAGCGCTACCGCCGCCTCGAAGAGTGGACGCGCGAGCGTTTCCCCATGATCGAGTCAATCGAGTTCCGCTGGTCGGGTCAGGTGATGGAACCTGTTGACGGCATGGCCTTCATCGGCCGCAACCCGTCGGACAACGAAAACGTCTTCATCGCCACCGGCGACAGCGGCAACGGCATGACGCACGGCACCATCGCCGGCGTCCTCCTCACCGACCTCATCATGAACCGGCAGAACCCCTGGGCCGAAATCTACGACCCCTCGCGCACGCCCCTCGACGCGCCACTTGAGTACGCCAAGGAGAACCTCAACGTCGCCGCCCAGTACACAGACCTCGCCACGCCCGGCGACATCTCCTCCGCCGAAGAAGTCCCGGCCGGCGAAGGCGCGATCCTCCGCCGCGGCCTCACCAAGGTGGCCGTCTATCGCGACGAATCAGGCACACTCTTTGAACGCTCCGCCATCTGCGCCCACCTGGGGTGCGTCGTCCGCTGGAACCCCGGCGAGAAGAGCTGGGACTGCCCCTGCCACGGCTCGCGATACGACCCCGTGGACGGCCACGTCGTCAACGGCCCGGCCATCAAGGGCCTGGCGGAAGCCTCCGAGTAGAAGGAGTGAATGCCGCGGCAGGGCGTGTTCGTTTAGCCCGCCGGAATCAGCCGGCTTTGGCGGGTGGTGCGACGATAGACCCTGTAGCCCCAGGGGCCGAGTGAGAGGGCGGGCGGATTCGTGTCGCCCGCGGGGTGCGGCGGAAGTGACTGCTGCTCCGGCTGTGGCGCCAAGCCGGCAGCCTCGCCGCTCAGGGCGTCGTCCTTCCTGTGGGCGAGGCCGGCGTCTTTTTCTGGTTGATGGCTTCGGCCTCGCGCAGCGCCCGGCGGCCCTCCTCGCCCCATTCGCCTTTCTCCACCGCTTGCAGCAGCCACTTCCGCCTGTAGTCGTCCTCCTCGGCCAGCCAGCGGGCCACGATCTGCGGCGCTCCTTCGTAGCGGCGCTTGACCAGCCACCCGACGGCCTTCAGGCGTGAGGTGTCGTGGATCAGCCGTTCGTTGGCGTAGCGCGCCAGCGGCTGGACGGCCTCCGCGGAATCCGACTCCCGCAGGGCGTCAACGAAGTAGTGGAAAAAGAAGGAGTCGCGCTTGCTCTTTCCCGCCCTGACCGCCCCCAACTCCCGATCCACGTACTCCACCACCGTACTCACCCCGCCCCGCGGGTCGGACTTCAACAGTATGACGTACAGGTATTGGGGCCACTCTTTGCCCCTGTCGGTGGCGACCCACCTCCTGACGGCGCGGGCGACCTGCGGCGACGGGCCGGCGTGATCGCGGAGCAGAAACACCACGTCGAGGCTGTACTCGTACTGGTCGAAGTAGGGAATGATCTCGGCGCGGGCGCGCTCCGCGTCGAGCAAGAGCAGCAAAGCCCAGTAGGCGTCGCCGCCGAGGTGCTTCGGCCCCGTCTTCACGCGCGGCCGGACGTAGTCGTAGGCCGTGTCCTGTAGGTCTTTAGGCAACTGGCGGGCGAACCTCCACAGCAAGGCGGTCAGCAGGCCCGACTCGTAGAGCGGCGGCTCCGGCTTGATGAGTTCGCGAATCTTCGGCGTCGCCCACTCCAGGTCGGCGGCCCCGGCGATCCGCCGCGCCCAGCTCCCGTCCCACCGCGGGTCGCTCTGCCCGCGCTTGGCCCGCAGCCCGACGAGTGCGGCGATCCGCCGCCGGTCGGGGCTGCTCACGATGGCGTCGAAGTAGGCGCTCTCTTTGTAGTGGCCTCTCGGCTCCCGGTAAACCTCCCTCGGGTCCTGAACCTCCGCCAGCAGGAACGGCAGCGGGAGGTCGAGCGGGGTCAGGTCGGCCGGGGGGGCGATGCCGCGGCAACCCCAGCAGGCGGTCCTCTCATGCTCTTCGAAGACCCGGCCCGCCTGCTCCACGTAGGACTGCCACAGCTCCGGCCGTGTGGAGCGCAGCGCCGACGCCTCCGCCTCCAGCGCCGCGAACACCTCAAGCTCCGACGCCTGCGTGCCCGCGACTTGCGCCCGCGCCGCCGCCGCGACCGGCGACAGGAGAACGAGCGCGAGGGCACAGCTAACAGAGACTCCTGATAGCGAGTTCGAGAACTTCATCCACCACCCTCCTTTAGGGCGAAGCCCGGCGACTAGGTTCGGGTCGGCCAGCGGCGGGAACTCGCCGGGCCGCGGGCGGACACCCGAATGATAATGCCAACCGCTGAACGCCGACCGCGATCTGTACTTGCGAAACCCGCCGAACGCCAGCGGCCATCTTTCCGCGCGGTGATTACGGCGGCCGGGCGCGCGGGCGGCGTCAGCCTCGCGTTCCCGCTGCCTTAAAGGCGGGCGGGGCGGATCGCTTCACGTGAAGCGATCCGCCCCGCCTTAAGTTTCATTGTACCTGCCGGGGTCAGCTCTGCGGCGGGGGCGCGGCGACGACGCCGCGGGCGCCGGCGAAGTCGTAGGTGATGTGGAGGCGCAGCGCGCCGTCCTTGATCTCGTGCGTGATGTTGCTGGCCTGCGCGCGCACCGTCCCGTTGCTCGCCTCGACGGGGACGTTCAAGGTCAACTGCTGGCCGCGCATGATGACGAGCGGGTTGACCTTCTGGTTGATGGCCGTCTGCACGAAGGTGGTGACGAAGGGGCCGGCTATCGGCGAGACGCCTTCGAGGTTGACGCCCTCGACGTTGATCTGGCCGTAGAGCGTCTGCTGCTCGCGGCTGAAGGAGAGGGAGATGTTGGCGAGCGCCGCGCCTTTGAAGTTGATGCAGTTGCCGAAGACGTTGCGGCTGCCCGAGAAGGCGAGCGGCACGTCGATGCGGCCGTCCTTGAGGCTGACGGTCGTGCGCGCGCCGCTCCCCTCCTGCGCGATGGTCAACTGATCGGCGCAGCCGCCCCCCTGCGCCGCGACGAAAGTAGCGCCCCCGCCCGTCGCACCCGTAGCGCCGCCGGAGAGTTTGAAGGCCGGCGGTTGCAGGTCGCGGAAGATCGTACCCAACAGCGTGTCGAAGAACTTCTCGTCGAAGGTCAGGACGATGGTGCCGGGCGGCGGGCCTCCCGCCTCGGGCGCTTGCAGGGGCTGAGCGCCGAGCTGGCGCTGCTCGATCCTGGGCGCGCCGACGAGGAGGTAGTAAACGCCGGCCGCGCCCAGCAGGAGGCCCAACAGGAGGACGATGATGTAACGCATCTGACGTGTACCTCGCGCCGGCGCGTGCCGGCGGTTCCTCGCGCCCGACTCAGCGGTTCGCGTTCGTCGTCGGCGAAGCGGTCGTAGTGCCCGCGGCGGGCGAGGCGGTGGTCGCGGGCGACGGCGTCACGACCGTCGGCGGCGCGCCGCCGAGCGTGCCCTGCGCCTGCATCTGCCCGAGGACGAACTGGAGGAAGCTGGCGAGCGCCTGCGCCTGCTGCTTGAGCTGCTCCTCGCTCAGCCTCTGGTAGTCCGCCGGCACCTCGAAGTCGGACGGGTTGGCCGTCGTCTGTATGTTCTGCATGTCGGCGACGAGGCGCGCGGTGTTGACGCCCTGCACGTTCCCCGTGGAGCGGCCGGTCAGCTCGGCGTGGACGGGCAGGCCCGTGTCCTTATCGACGAGGAAGTAGCTGTCGGCGCGCACGGCCCCGGCCTGCGTCTGCGTCTGCGCCGAGGCGGCGTAGCGGTAGCGCACCACCGTCCGGCCCTCGTGCTGCTCCTCGCCGGCGCGCTCCACGCCCTGCTGGCGGCGCAGGTGCGCGACGATCTGCGCCGGGGTGAGCGAGCGGAAGTCGAAGCCGAGCAGTTCGGGCGTCAGCTCCGCGTACTGCCGGCGCTGCGGGATGATCAAATAACGCTTGTCGGAGCGGTCGAGCAGGACGAGCTGGCCGATGACGGGCAGGTTGTTGAAGGCGTAGCGGCGGTTGTCGCCGCTGCGCGCGACATCGACGGGGATTTTGACGGCCTGCGACTGCCCCTCCGCCGTGCCCGTGAAGACGAGCGTGGCGCGGTACTGATCGGGTTCGCTCGCCTCGATGGTGGCGGCCTCGGTGGCCGGCGCGGTGTTCGAGTTCGCGGCGTTAGTGTTGGCGGCACCCGCGTTGCTGTTGGTCTCGACATTAACGTTGCCCTGCTGGCAGCCGGCCGTCGCGAGGGCCAGCAGGAGCGCGGCCGTCGCGCCGCGGAGTCTCACGGTGTTGAAGTCGGGCATGGCAGTCTTCTCCTCCTAAAGTCGTCGGAAAACTTCGCGGGGGCAGGCAAATTTTCTTCTGCGGGGAATCGCGGCTCAGAGGATAGCACAAAACGGGGTGGGGGGAGGAAGGGATGAGGGATGAACAAGAGTTCGTCAGTCGTCCGTGGTCAGTTGTCCGTTGTTCGTGCTTCACGGCCGGGCCGGGTACAGTTCAAGACTCAGGCCGCCCCGCCCCGAACAACTGACAACGGACAACTGACCACGGACGACTTCTTGTTCACCCCTTATCATTACTTCTTGTTGATGTAGCTGCGGTGAACCCAGGCGGACTTGCCAGCGCGGTCGCGTGTCTCGAAGACGATGTTCGACTGCGTCTCGCGTGTGCGAAGCTGGACGCGCGAGCTTACGTCCTTGTCAGCCGCCGCGCCCGATTCGCTCTCCTCGATGAAGGAGCGCACGTCATCGGCCCCGGCGGACGCCGCGGCCTTGCCCCCCTTCAGCTCGGCGACGGCCTCGACCGCCGACGCCTTGAGCAGCCCCGGCCACATCTTGCGGAAGAGCGCGGGCGAGGAGTAAACGTCCGCGCTGTTGACGTGCCCGTTGATGGCGAAGGCGTAGCCGACCGCGTCCGGGTGCTTCGCGACGATGCCCGAAAGGGCCTTGACGTACTCGTCGGTCGTCGCGCGCACCCGTTCGTTTTCGAGCGAGAGTTGGAGGCTCGAAGCCGACACCGGCGCGCTCACGCTCGCGCCGACGTTCGCGCTCAGCTTCGCCTGCGCCTTCGAGACCTCGTTCCAGACCTCGCCCTGCGACCTTGTGCGCGCCGCCGCCAGCTTCAGCTCCTTCGTCGCCGCGCGGTCGTTCGCGCTGCTGAATTGCGTGACCGTCTCCGCGCCGCGCTTCGACCAGCGGCCCTGCTCGACGCAGAAGGCCGAGATCGAGACCTTGCCCGACCTCCCGGGCAGGATCAGGTCGGTGGCGAGCATCCTGTCCTGCTGCCCGCCCTTGACGATGTCGCCCGACTGGACGAAGACCTCCTCGTCCGACAGGTTCTCGATCATCAGCGTGTTGACCGTCTTCGTCTCATAGACGACGACCTTCTTCTGCGTGATCGCCTCGGCGAGCGTCAGGAAAGTTTTGCCGCTTGCGCGCGCGGCCCCGGCTTTCGCGTCCTTCGCGTGGAGCAGGAAGATGGACAGGTTCTTGTGCGTGTAGGGGCCGGAGATTTTGTAGTCGGAGGTTTCGGCGTTGCCGTGCGTGGTGGCGAGGACTAAGGGCTTCTGGCGGGCCGCGAACCAGGCGAGGGGCAGTGCGACCAGCAGCGCGAGTCCGCCCGCGAGGGCGAACGAATGGGTTCTCATCTCGATACTCCTCTCAAGTAGCCTTCGGTGCCAGTGGGCTTCCTGGAGCTAGGAACGAGTGAGCGAGGCGTACTTGCGTGGGACGGCGAAACGTGGGAGGGAAGTTGCTCGGAAAATTTTCGGGGTCGTCAGTTGTCAGTTGTCCGTGGTCAGTTGTTTGAGACTCATCGGCCTGATGCCTGCGCCGTCAAGCGAAGGCCGATTCAGCACATACGACGGACAACTGACCACGGACGACTGACAGGTTTTCAGTCGTTGTGGCGGGTGGGGGCGTCGGCGTGCGGGACGAAGCAGCGGCGGCAGCGGGCCTCGTAGGCGTCGGACGCGCCGACGACGACCTGGCCCTCGACCTGGACGATGCGCTGCGAGTAGTTGGCCGGCTGGCCGCAGCGGACGCAGATGGCGTGCGTCTTCGTGATGTACTCGGCCACGGCCAGAAGCTCCGGCATCGGCCCGAAGGGCTTTCCCGTGTAGTCCTGATCCAGCCCGGCGACGATGACGCGCACGCCGCGCCCGGCCAACTGGTTCGCCACCGAGACCAGCTCGGCGTCGAAGAACTGCCCCTCGTCGATGCCGATCACCTCGGTTTCGGGAAGCACCTCGGCGAGAATCTCAGCGGCCGACCCGACGACGCCCGACTCGTGGCGCATCTCCGAGTGCGAGACGATGTGATCGTGCGAGTAGCGCGTGTCGATCCGCGGCTTGAAGACCTGCACCCGCAGGCGCGCGATCTTGGCCCGGCGCAGACGCCGGATCAACTCCTCGGACTTCCCCGAAAACATCGAGCCGGCGATCACCTCGATCCACCCCGAGGCGGTCGACTGGTGGATCACGCTCAAGTGCTCGTCGTTGCCCTGTGCGATGAACTGTTCCATGGAAGAAGCTGTTAGCTGTTAGCTATTTTGCCTTTATCCTTTTTCAAATCGAGTGCTTTTGCCGGCCACCGCGTTTGAGGGGTTGAGTTTGGTTTCTTCAAGCTAACAGCTAACAGCTGACAGCTAATAGCTCTTGAAAAGCTCCTCGTTGTAGAAGGGCGCGAACGCCGCGACGAGCGCCGACTCGAAGCTCTGCGCGCGCGTGAGCAACTCCTTCGAGATGACGCCCCATGCGCCTTGGCGGCTGCGCACGTCGCGCTCCCCCGCGACCTCGTCGATCACGTCGCCCAGCTCGCGCCGGCCCACGACGACGCGCCGCACGATCTCTTCGGGGACGCCGACCGAGGGGCTGACGCCGAAGTGGCCCCGCCGCCCGTCGGTCGCGTAGGCCCAGCCTTGCAGGAAGGTGTGGCGGCGGCCGTCGAGCGTGACACAGTGGAAGCCGCCTTCGAGTCCGACGTACAGGTCGGCAGTCTCGCCCTCCGAGAGCAGCAACTCGCGCACGGCCTCGGCGCGGGAGCGCGCGCCGCGCATCAGTTGGTAGTCCGTGAGCGGCATCGCGGGCGCGTCCGCCACGACCTCGCGGGCGACGACCTCGGCGTTCTGCCACGCGGGCTGGACGGTCGCGACGCGCGCGCAGGCGGCGCGCACGGCCAGCAGCTTGGCCGTGCGGACTGTGCCGACGGCGATCCTCAGAGTCTTCATCTGACGGGGAGCTGTCGCGAGTTCGCCGGGGCGAGTCGCACGCGCCGGACACGGCCCGCGCGTGCGTCGGCGCAAACTATAGCAACTCCCGCTGCACTGTCAAAGAGCGCCTCCCGCGCGAGCCGGACGAATGAGTGGTGTCCTAATTTGTTTGTCCTCTGTGCCCCCTCTATGCTCTCCGTGCCTCCGTGGTGAGTGGGGGTGATCAGCACTCACCACGGAGACACAGAGGACGCGGAGGGGGCACGGAGTAAAGCCGAAATCAGGACACTACTGACGATAGAATTCCTTGTCGCTCCCGCGGCGGCCTGATAACATCGCCGCCGCTCCCGCCGCCCGCGCCCCGACGGACGGCCGACGATTCCCGCGCCTCGCAAGAGTCTTCCCACTCACGTCTCCCGCACCGGAGGTTCCCGCGATGAAATTTCACACGCTGTCCGCCGCCGCCGTCTGCTGCCTGCTGTTCTGCGCGCCCGCGCTGCGTGGCACGGCAACGTCAACCAACGTCCCGGCCGCCGCGCAGGATCACTCTTTCGATCCGGGCTGCGAGCTGCCTTTCAAACCCATCCAGAAGAAGCAACCGATTGACGGGCAGTGCCCGAAGGGTGGGCACTCGGCCCTCATCGGCGCGAAGCCGGAGCACGTCCTGCAGAACCTCGCCAAGAACAACTTCTGCGCGAAGGGCGACCCCACGCCCGTCAACTACGACGCCTTCGTCGCCCTGCAGGCGGCCGTCAACGACATGGGCGACAGCCTCAACTGGGGCTCCGGCCAGAAGCTGCCCGCCGACCGCGGCGTCCTCCGAGACCTGAAGATCAAGGACGGCGCGCGCAGCCTCACCGTCGGCGAGGGATCGAAGGTCGTCTTCGTCGGCTTCGTGTCGGCCTACGAGTTCGCCGACACGCACGGCGGCGAGGACGTGAACTGCAACCTGAACGGCGCGGAGAACAACGACATCCACCTGACCTTGCGCACCACGCCGGGCCTCATCCTCAAACGCCCCGCCACGCTCCCCGACCCGCGCTGCAACTCCGTCAGCGCCGAGATCAGCCCCCACTTCCGCCCCGCTGCGTGGGACAGGCTGGCCTCCGCGACCAGCAACGCCGTCTTCACCAAGTACCCGCTGCGCATCACCGGCGCGCTCACCTTCGACGCCGAGCACAAGCCCTGCGCCGGCGGCAAGCCCGCCACCGGCAGCCCCGTCCGCATCTCGGTCTGGGAGATTCACCCCGTCTATGCCGTGGACGTGTGCAAGTTCACCACGCTCGCGCGTTGCAAGGCGACGGACGACTCGGCCTGGACTCCGTTCGACAAGTACCAGGCGAGGTGACGCCCACGAGTTGCTTCCACCGTTTTAGGGGGTTACGAAAATGATCTCGACCCTGCCGAAGTCGCGCGTACTCCGGCTCGCCTCTCTGCTGCTCTTGGTTGTGCCCTGTCCGGTTGCCGCGCAGGGGCGCGAGAGGATCATCGACTGGTTCAGGAGGGACGACGCCCCCGGGCAGGCGCTAACGCAAGACAAATACGGCAAGACCATCACGACCGACCTCATGGCTTTGGAGATCGTCGCCGTCTCCGTGGGCGGGAAACGCATCACGCCCGGCCAGCCTTTCGCCGCCGGCGACGACTGGATGAAGGACTTGCGGGTGCGAGCCAGGAACATTTCGCCGAAGCCCATCGCCCGCGTGAGCCTCACCTTCCATCTCCCTGAGGCCAAGCACGGCGATGCCTTTCTCGCCGTCAGTCTCCGCTTCGGTAAAGGGGTAGGCCCGTGCGTGGATGGGGGAGAGCCGGAGGTCGCCATGCCCGGCGAGGAGTTTGATTTGATCTACAGGAAGACGGATTACGAGTTTGGACGGCAGTGGATCGCTGACTTGACCGGCGTGACGAGCATCCGCCGCGCAGACATAGAATCAGTCAGGCTGATCTTCGACGACTGCGTGCACTGGGGACTCTCACTGACCCGCGGGAACGCGCGACCCGCCGCCCGCTGATCGCGCACAACGGAAGAGTCACACTGTTATTAGCCCTGCTTGACTTCGCTGCCCGCCGCTTGCTGTAATCCTCAGTAACGACAACACGCCCGAAGCAGCGCGAAGTCTCCCCGCACAAACGGAGGTTTAAGGGAAAGTGCCAGCGAGCGATCTCATCTACGATTGGAACGCGGTCGAGCCGACGGCCGCGAAGCCGAACCGCCACATCGGCTTCGACGACGAGACTTTGCGCGACGGGCTACAGTCGCCCTCGGTCTGCGAGCCGCCCGTCGAGCGCAAGCTCGAACTGCTCCACCTGATGGACGATCTCGGCATCGACACGGCCGACATCGGGTTGCCCGGCGCGGGCGGCACTCACGCCGAAGGGGTCGAGCGGCTGGCCCGCGAGATCGTCGAACAGCGTATGCGCATCCGGCCCAACTGCGCCGCGCGCACGCACCGCAACGACATCAAGCCCATCGCCGACATCTCGCAGCGAGCCGGCATCGCCATCGAAGCCTGCACCTTCATCGGCTCCTCGCCGGTGCGCTCCTACGCCGAAGGCTGGACGCTCGATCAGCTTTTGAAGCTCACCGAAGAGGCCGTCACCTTCGCCGTCTCCGAGGGGCTGCCCGTTATGTTCGTCACCGAGGACACGACGCGCGCCGACCCTGAGACGATCCGCGCGCTCTACACGACTGCCATCCGCGCGGGCGCGCGGGCGGTGTGCGTCTGCGACACGGTCGGGCATTCGACGCCCGACGGCTCGCGCGCCGTCGTCCGCTTCGTCAAAAGGATCATCGAGGAGCAGGGCGAAGCCGTGCGGCTCGACTGGCACGGCCACCAGGATCGGGGCCTCGGCGTCATCAACTCGATTGCGGCCATCGAGGGCGGGGCCGATCAGGTTCACGGCTCGGCGCTGGGGGTGGGCGAGCGCGTCGGCAACACGCCGATGGATCAGTTGCTCGTCAACCTCAAGCTGATGGGCTGGATCGACCACGACCTGTCGAAGCTGCGCGACTACTGCGAGACGGCGGCGCAGTCGTGCGGCTGGACGATCCCGCTCAACTACCCGGTCTTCGGCCGCGACGCCTTCCGCACCGCCACGGGCGTCCACGCCGCGGCCGTCATCAAGTCGTTCCGCAAGGGCGACACCGAACTCGCAGACCTCATCTATTCGGGCGTCCCCGCCGGCCAGTTCGGCCTGAAGCAGGTGATCGAGGTCGGCCCGATGAGCGGCAAGTCGAACGTCATCTACTGGCTCGAATCGCGCGGCCTCGAGGCGACGGACGAGCGCGTCACGCGCATCTACGACCACGCCAAGAGCGCCCGCGGCGTGCTCAGCGAAGACGAGGTCATGCAGTTGGTCTGATGAGGGCCGCGCCCGTCTTCCGTGGTCTTACAGATGACAGCCACCGCCGCGGTCTCAGCCGAACAGGTCGTCAGCGAAATCGCGGCCGACAGTCGTGTGGCGCGCGCTTTTCAGTTTTTCGAGGAGCGAGCCGAGGAGATCACGCGGGAGCACGCCGACGTGTGCGCGATCCCCGCGCCGCCGTTCGGCGAGCGCGTGCGCGCGGAGTATTTCGCGGCGCTGCTCGAACGCTGCGGCCTCCGCGGAGTGCGGCTCGACGCGGAGGGCAACTGCGTGGCGCTGCGCCGCGGGCAAAGTCTCCGGCCCCTCCTCGTAGTCAGCGCGCACCTCGACACGGTCTTCCCCGAAGGGACAGATTTCACGGTTCGGCGCGAGGGGCATAGGATGCTCGCGCCGGGGATAGCGGACGACGGCGCGGGGCTGGCGGCGCTGGCCGCGCTCGCGCGCGCTTTGGAGGAATGCGGGATCGAGACCGAGGGGTCGCTGCTCTTCGTCGGGACGGTGGGCGAGGAGGGCGAGGGAGACCTGCGCGGGGCGCGCCATTTGCTCACCGCCGGCGAGTGGGCGGGGAAGATCGACGTGTTCCTGAGTCTCGACGGGCCGGGAGTAGAGCGCATCACGAACGCTGCGGTCGGATCGCGCCGCTACCGCGCGACTTTCAGGGGCGCGGGCGGCCATTCGTGGGGCGACTTCGGCGCGGCCAACCCCGTCCACGCGGCCTCGCGTTGCGCCGCGCGGCTCGTCTCATACCCCGCCCCTGTAAGCCCGCGCACGACCTTCAACGTCGGCCGCATCACGGGCGGCACGGGCGTCAACGTCATCCCGCGCGAGGCGCGGATGGAGGTTGACCTGCGTTCGGAGTCGGCCGAAGAGCTTCGCCGTCTCGACGCCTTCTTCCGCCGCGCCGCGCGCGAGGCCGCGGCGGACGAGAACGCCGCGCGCCGCGCCGGGACAGCGCCCGTCGAATTGGAACTAAAAGTTATCGGCGACCGGCCGAGCGGCCAGACGCCGCCCGGCTCGCCGCTCGTCCTGCTCGCGCAGGCCGCCACCCGCGCCGTCGGGCGCGAGCCGCGCCTCGACACTTCATCTACCGACTCGAACGTCGCCATCTCGCTCGGCGTCCCGGCCGTCACCGTCGGCGCGGGGGGATCATCCGGCAATTCGCACACGCTCGAAGAGTGGTACGACCCGCGACGCCGCGACCTCGGCCTCAAGCGCGCGCTCCTGCTGGTGCTCGGCGCGGCGGGGCTGCGAAAAGCTGTCAGCTATTAGCTGTTAGCTGTTAGCCGGACTGTCGGCACGGCGAGCAGAAACGCGAAGGCGGGAGACGGTCTAATCGTGATCGTCTCCCGCCTTTATGTTTGGCTAACAGCTAACAGCTAATAGCTGACAGCT
>DATHBT010000202.1:0-3712 GCA_035295985.1 Pyrinomonadaceae bacterium
AGGCGCTCGACGAGCTGCGGCGCGTCGCGGGCGAGAGCCTGACCGTCGCGTCGCGCGCCGCGCGCTTCGCCCTCATCCACGGGCGCGTCGAAGAGGCACGCGGCCACCTCGCCCTCGCGCTCGCGCACGCGCGGACGTTCAGCACACAGCAGACGGAGCCTGTCGCCTGGTCGCAGTGGCAGACGGGCGAGACCTACTTCACCGCGGGCGACTACGAGTCGGCAGAGCGCCACTTCCGCGAGGCCCTCTCGACCGAGCCGAACAACCGCGCCGCGCTCGCAGCCCTCGCGCGCGCCCGCGCCGCCCGCGGCGATCTGAACGAGGCGATCAAACTCTACGAGCAGGTGGTCAAAGTCGCCCCGCACATCGAGTTCACCGCCCCGCTCGGCGACCTCTACAAGCTGGCGGGCCGCGAGGGCGACGCCGCCGCCATGTACGCGAAGGCGGAGGAGGCCGCGCGCGAGAGCGACCACGACAACCGCGCGCTCGCCCTCTTCTACGCCGATCACGATCTCAAAACGGCCGAGGCCTACGAGCGAGCGCGCCGCGAGTACGAGAAGCGACGAGACATCTACACGGCCGACGCCCTCGCCTGGGCAGCGTCGAAGGCGGGCCGGCACGACGAGGCGCGCGAGAAGATCAGGGAGGCGACGCGGCTGGGGACGAAAGATGCGCGTCTCTTCTATCACGCCGGCATGATCGCCGTCGCTGCGGGCGACGCCGAAGCGGGGCGCGCGCAACTGCGCCGCGCGCTCGAACTCTCGCCCGGCTTCGACCCGCTTCAGTCGCGCATCGCGCGCAAGGCGCTCGGCGAGTGAGTCGCCGGAGGAGTCAACCACGGGCCACCTGACGGTACGTCATCAGAAGGAGACGGCTCGCCGTCAAAAAAAGACCGTATGCCGTCAAAAGAACCGGCCGCCGCGAACTCGAACTCGCGGCGGCCGATTATCTGTCTGGTTGGTTCGTAGCCCTGGCTCGCCCGTGCCTGGAAGAGCGGGATAGCGTATGGCTGGGGAGAGGTCAGTACCGCCCGCTGTAGCGGGCGGTACTGACCCGTATATCGTAGCCCGCACTAAAGGTTCGGGCTGCGCGGGAACTTCACGAACGGGAGTCGCACGTCGCGCACGACGAACTGATCGGAGCGCAGGCCGACCGGGGGCGTGAATCCGTTGCTGCCCGCGGCGGCAATGAGGTCATCCTGATCGATGCCGTCGCCGCTGATGCCGATGGCTCCGACCAGCTCGCCGCCCTTGAATAGCGGCACGCCGCCCGCGAAGATCTGCGTGCCGTTCGCCAGTTGCGGGAACGGCGCGCAGCGCTGGGGCGACTGGTTCGGGTAGGAGGGCAGCGACGCGAGGAAGCCGGCGCGGATGATGTCGAGTTGGAGGCCGACGTTGAAGATGCTCCACTCGCCGATTTCCGTGCTGAAGGGGCCGGCCGGGTTCGGGTTGATGCCGTCCGGGTAGAAGGGCCTGTGCAGGAAGCCGAAGCCGCGCATCGCGAAGGCGATGGAGCCGTCGAGGTTGACGCCGTCCCTCGCGCCGCGATCCACGTAAGCGCCTAAGCCGGCGGAGCGCAGGATCGCCCCGGCGTCGTGTCGCGAGAAGAAGACCGCGCCGCGCGCCTTCTGCGCCGACACGTCGAAGCCGAAGACGGGCGCGTCCTGCGTGCGGAAGATTCCGAGGACGTTCCCGTCCACGTCAACCACCGACATGCTCACGCGCGCGGGGCTGCCCAGAGGCTGGCGGATGGCCGCGCGGGTTATGTCGGCCTGCCGCGCCGCCTGCGCGATGATCTGCCCGACGTCGGCCGCCGTCAGCCGGTTGGGCGACGCGGTCGGGCTGCCAATGAACGGGAAGAACCGCAGATCGACCTGGCCGTTGACGCCGCCGACCGTCTGCGCCACGAAGGCCGAGGGCCGCGCCGGGCGGACGGGGAAGCTAGCCAGGACGGAGCCGGGCAGGCTCGCGAACGCGATGGTCGTCGCATTCGGCGTGTCCTCGTTTGCCACGTTGACGTAGGGCAGGCGGATGCCGCCGACGATGATGTTGTCGGCGCGGATCGTGGCCGGCGGCTCGTAGCCGCGTCCGGCGGCGACGGCGATGATCTCCTCCACGGGTTTGTCGAAGTCGCGCGGGTCTTTGTCGAGGCCGTAAATGCCGTCGGCCTCGACGCCGACGCCGCCGGCGTGAACCCCGTTCTTGTAGAGCGGCACGCTGCCCGGATCGGCCGACAGGCCGAGCGGGAGCGCCGGGAACTTCACGTCCGTGCAGGGCAGCGACGAGAACTGCACGCCGTAGAGCGGGCCGCCCGGCTGGAACTCGACGCGGGGTGGGAAGTGCTCCTGGACGATGAAGCTGGCCGTGCGCGGCGTAAACGCGTTGCCCTGCGTGCCGAAGAAGGAGGACGTGCCGGCCTTCGAGATGGCGACCAGTTCGGTCGGCAGGTCAGCGCCCTCCAGCCCGCGGCCCGGCGTCCCGCCGCCAGCGACGCGCGAAGTGGTGGACGCGCCCGTCATACGGAACACGCCGAGGACGTTGCCCTCCTTGTCTGTGACGGCGACGGTCACGGCGCGGTTCAGGGCGACGGCCGCCGAGACGGCCTGCGAGATGACGTTGCGCACGTCGTCGGCCGAGAGGTCGCCGGCCGTGACCGGGTTGTTGTTCGGCGTCGGCGCGACACGGGGCAGCCCGGGGGCAGGCTCCGCGGCGAGGTCGTCCGCCGGGCCGCCGCCCACCCTGCCGATGCCGACGCGGACGCGGTTGCTCGCCACGCCATCGCGCCGGATGCGCACGAGCACGTCGCCCGACTCGCTCATCTCGTCGTGGAGGCGGAGCGTCACGGAATAGAGCAGCGCCTCGCCGGGCACAGGCCCGACGTGCTCGACGGCGAGCGGGAAGACGCGGCCCGCGCCGTCCTCGGCGTCGGCCGTGATGTTGGCCGGGCCGTCTTCGGGGCCGAGGTTGAGGGCGAAGACCTGAACGCGCGTGCGGCGGTCTGAGCCGAAGACGTGGCGCGCCTGGAGGCCGAAAGGCTCGTGCAGGCGCGAGACCGATTCGAGCGCGACGGCGCGCGTCGAGCCGGGTTCGCTGACGAGGACGGGCCGCACCTCCTGCGCCCCCGAACGTGGAATAACGTGCGACAGGCCGACGCATGCGACGGCGGCTGCGGCGCAGATGGAGACCAGGAGGCGTCGGCGGTGCGTGCGAGTTTTGCTGCTTGGCATCGGGGATCTTTAGACGAAAATGTCTGTGTTAAGAAGAGCGCGACGAACGGGAACAGGGGCTGTGGCCGAAGCCGCTACAATTTATCACTTCCCGCTTGCCAGTCAAGATGATTTTCAATAATCTCTCCGCCGCACCCTCGCGACACAGATCAGTTTACGAGCCGACCGACTCAGGCCGCGAAAAAACTTTTGCCTCCGCGCACGCACTTGTGCTACATAAACCGCACCTGTTTTTTTCGTTCCCTGACAGCCGCGCTCGGTTCTGGCTCCACGCGCTCGGCCCAAATCATTCAAGTTTAGTTCGGCAGTAAGAGACGGCCGCCGCAGATCGGCCCACTGTTCCCGTAACCTAACTTCCCATGCATAAACAGCAGCCCCTCCGAACGGCTCTGCTCCGCCGCGCCATACTCGCCGCCGCCCTCGCCCTCGTCGCCGCGCAACCCGCGCTCGCGCTGCAAGGCGGCGGCCAGATCAACGGCCTCGTCC
>DATHBT010000203.1:0-24934 GCA_035295985.1 Pyrinomonadaceae bacterium
AACTCGGCCCCCGCCGCGCGGCGTGACACGCCGGGGTGGCCGCGGCAGGTTCGCGCGACAAAGCTGAAGGGCGGTTCGGCTTCACCCCTCGATCCGCCCCTCTTCCCACAAACCTGTCGGCTCGTGAGGCCGCGCGTCCGACCCTCACCCTCGGAGCGCGGCGGCGAGACTTCCAGCCCGCGCCGTGTGGCTGCGGCTTATGTCACGGAGCGGAAGTTCGGGCAAGGGAAAGGGCATGGCCGGCGGGCCATGCCCTCCCCGCCGGTTTACTCAGACCGATACGCCTGCTCTTTACGGCTGCCCGAAGCGGAGGCGGTACTCCTGCGAGTTCATGAACCCGTTGACCATCTGGCGGATGTTCTGCGGGTCCTGCCTAATGACCCTTAGCCAGGCGTCGTACCCGCCCTGCTCGGGCGTGCGCCTGAGGTAGCCGTAGTACTGCATCGCAACGAACGCGTTGTTGAACTCGGCCGCGTTGACCTCGTCCGAGTCCGCGATTGCCCGCAGCGACTGATCGCGCGGCAGGGCCGCTAGTTGAGCCGCCGTCAGCGTCACCTTCCCGCCCGTGTCGGGGTTGGCCGGATCGGGCGCGGTAACCTGAGTCAAGTTGTAGCGGCCCAGGAGCGCCGCGACGTACTGCTGATCCGACCTATCGCCGTAGAGCTGCGTGAACTCCTGCCGCTGCATGAAGCGCGCTGCCAGCTCGGCGCGGCGTTGGAACACCTCGGCCTGCGTCGAGCCTGAGACGAAGCTCATGTCGGACGTGATCTCCGCGTACTCCGGCAGTCGGTCGAAGGCCGCCTTGTAGAAGCGGAAGGCGTAAGCGCCCTTGAGGGCGAACTCCTGCGAGCGGAAGAAGCCCTCGCCCGAGACGTGGATGCGGTCGCACCCCGAACGCACCTCCGGCCCGGTGAAGGCGCTCGGCTGGCAGGTGTTGAGAACATTGAGCCACGCGTTGAAGCCGGCATCGTCGGGCTCTCTGGAGAGGAAGTCGAGGTACTGCTGGCGGACGAAGAACCCGAAGGAGGAGGAGGAGATCGGGTTAGACGCGCCCGCCGAGTCGTTGTCCGAGATGGTGACGGTCGTCGTGCTGAACGCGCCGAGCGAGGCGCCCGCGGCGTTACTCAGGCGCAGTTGGAAGGTCTCCGGCCCCTCGACGTGGGCGTCGTCGATGACGGGCACAGTGATCGACTTGCTCATCTCGCCGGGGGCGAACGAGAGGGTGCCGACGGCGGTCGCGAAGTCGCAGCGCGCGTAGGCCGCGCCGGCTGCCCCCGCGGCGTCGGCGCACCCCACCGTGAAGGTGTCCGAGTCGGCCGTCCGGTAGTCGACGTTCACCGCCCCGGATGCGTCACCCGCGCGCGTGACGAAGAGCGTCGCGCGGCCTGCTGACTCGGAGACCTGATACCCGGTTTGCGCGAACTGTATCGCGGGCGCTGCGGCGGCCTGCGTGACGGTGACGGTCTGGCCCGCAATTGTCAGGGTGCCGGAGCGCGCGGCCGAGCCGCCGTTGGGCGCGACAGCGAAATTCACCGACCCGTTGCCCCGCCCCGATGCGCCCGCGGTGATCGTGATCCAGTCGGCGTTCGACACTGCCGCCCAAACGCAGCCGTCGCCGGCCGTGACGTTGACCGTGCTGATCATGGCCGCGCCGCCGGTCGAGAGACTGGTCGGCGAGACGTTGTAAGTGCAGGGCACGGCGGGATCACTAAGCCGCGCTAAGAATGCGTCGCTGCCCGAGTTAGTCGCCTTCAAGGGCGAGATGAGGGGGAAATCTGGGGACGAGGTTGTGCCGACGACGTATGCTGAGCCGGCGGCATCGGCCGTGATGCCGAGGCCGCGCTCCGAACTCGCCCCCCCGAGGTAGGTCGAGTAACGCATCTCGCTCGCGGGGCCGATCTTGAGGACGAAGGCCTCCTGGAAGTTGCCTCGGGCGGCCTGCGCGGGGTTAGCCGTCGGGAAGTCGAGCGAGTTCGTGAAGCCGGTGACGTACGCATTCCCGTCCGGGTCGAGAGCGATGGCGAGGCCGTCCTCGTCGCGCCTCCCGCCATGGAGCACGGAGTAGTCGAGTGACGTTCCGGCGGCGCCGAGGCGAGCGACGAACACGTCGGGGTCGGAGTTAAGTGCAGTCTGCCGCGGCCCGGCGACGGGGAAATTGGGTGAGTGGGTGCGGCCCGTGACGTGGGCGCGGCCGCTGGGGTCGACGGCGATGGCCTGCCCGTAATCGTCGTAGACGCCCCCGAGGTAGGTGGAGTAGAGGGTCGCGCCCGACGGGCTGAGCTTGGCGACGAAGGCATCGGGCCCGCCCCCCGATGCGGCCTGGAGCGGCGAGACGACGGGGAAGTTGAGCGAGCGGGTCGTGCCGACGAGGTAGGCGTTGCCGTCCGCGCCAAGGGCGATGCCGCGCGCAAAGTCGCTTTCGTCGCCGCCGATGAAGAGGGAGTAGTCGGCCGCCGTGCCCGAGGCGTTGAGGCGAACCGCGAAGGCGTCGGAGCCGGTGTTGAAGCCGACGTAAACGCTCGCGGGGTTGGCGCGATCAAGCTCCAGCGCGTTCGTGTTGATGGTCAGGTTAGTGATGCCGGCGCTGCTCGGCACCCACGTCGCGCCCGCGTCCGTGCTCTTGAAGACGCCCGCCCCGAACGCGCCGGCGTAGAGGATGGAAGGGGCCGCGGGGTTAATCGCGAGTGAGGTGACCGAGTAGACGGCCGGCCCGGCCTCGTTCGTTAACTGTAGACCCGCGTTGCTCGCGTTCCAGTTCTCGCCGCCGTCCGTGCTCTTGAAGACGCCGCCGCTTTCCACGCCCGCGTAGAGCACGGACGGCGTCATCGGATCGACGACGACTGTGTAGGCGTACGGCAGGATGAGGCCGCGATTCCTGTCGATCCAGTTCGCGCCGCCGTCCGTCGTCTTGAAGATCCCGTAATCCGTCGCGGCGTAGGCGACCGCCGGGTTGGTAGGGTCGATTGCGATCCTGTTGATCCGCGTGATCAGCCCCGACTGGTTGGGGTCTGTCGTTTGGAAATTGCTCCGCACCCAACTCGCGCCGCCGTTCGTCGTCCTGTACAGGCCCTCGTCGGTGCCGGCGTAGACCGTGCCGGGCGCGGTCGGGTGGACGGCGAGCGCGGAGGCTCCGGGGTAGCTGAACCCGTTATTGATTATCGAGTAGGAGATGCCGCCGTCGGTAGTCTTGCGGACGCCGCTGTCGGTGCTGGCGACGTAGAGCGTCGAGGGGCTGGCCGGATCAATCGCCAGCGCGGAGACGAAGAGCGGATCGTTCACGGGGTGTCCGCTCCCGGTTAGCCGCCACGTCGCACCCCTGTCCGTGGTCTTGTATACGCCGGCGCTGCTCCCGGCGTAGACGATGTTCGGATCGGTTGGGTGGATCGCGAACGCGGTGGCCGACGAGTCGTCGAAGCCGTTCTCGGCCGGCCGCCAGGTAGTCTCTGAATCTGTAGTCTTGTAGACGGGACTGCCGCCCTTCTGCATGGGCACGCCGTTGATGAACCGCGCCGAGAATGACTGGCCGGTGACGTGGGCGTGGCCCGCGTCGTCGACGGCGACGCCCAGCCCGTAGTCGAAGGACGGGCCGCCGATGAAGGTCGAGTAGGAGAGGGCCGTCCCCGTCGGGTTCAGCCTGAGAGCGAAGGCGTCTGCCGCACCGCCCTTCGCCGTCTGGAGCGCGCCCGCAGTGATCGGGAAGTTGGCCGACAAAGTGTAGCCCACGACGTATGCGTCGCCGGCTGGGCCGACCGCGATCCCCCAACCCTCATCGACCTGCTCGCCGCCGACATAGGTCGAGTAGACGACGGCGGTGCCCGCCGGGTTCAGCTTGAGGACGAAGGCGTCGGGCAGTGCGGTTACACTCGGCGGCACGCCGCTCGTGCCCTGAAAGTCCGTCGAGTGAGTGTAGCCCGTAACGTAGATACTGCCGTCCGATCCGCGCGCGACGGCGCGCGCGACGTCGACGCCGATCCCCCCGAGGTAGGTCGAGTAGCTGAGCACGGGGTCGATGACAAGCGGGAGCGTTCGGTCGTACTCGCCCAGCTCGAAGCCCACACTGCTGTCGCCGACCAGCGCGTAGCGGCTCTCGACCTCGCGCCGCTCACCGTCGATCACCTGGTAGGAGACGGGCTTGAGCTGGCGCAGCTCGCCGCCGCCCGCGACACGGAGCACTAGGTCGCCGCTCTCGCCGAGGCGCACGTCTTCTGCTCCCCCGAACTCCAACTCGATGCGCCGCGGGTCGGCGCCGGGCGCGACGAGGAAGTCGTATTCGAGCCGCCGCCGGTTGCCGTAGTAGACGAGATCGACGCCCGGGTAAACGCCCCCGTATTCGACGCGGGCGAATGTGGGGACGCCCGCGCGCCACTTCGTCGGGTCAGAGCCGATGAAATAGTTGCTGGCGCCGGGGAGGCGTTCCGCCCCTGAAATCCTCGGGGCCGGGTTAGCGCCGGACATCCTGACGCTGATGCGGCCAGAAGCGTGGCGGCTCGCCAAACCAACCGCGCCCTGCGGCAGCTCCGACGCCTCCGCCGTTGTAGAAGGCTCCCGGAGGTCGAGCACCACTTCAGTCGGCTTCAGCGAAATGCTGTAACCGTCGCCACGCGCGGCGAAGCTGACGCCACGCTCGAACTGACCCGCGTTCTGCTCAAAGCTTAGGGGGAGTTGGCCGTATGCCCTCTCCAGCCTCTCACGCCCCTCCTGCCCGGCGGAACCGCCGCGGGCAGGAGGGGCGACACGCGATGATTCGCTCGCTACTGCCACTCGCCCTCGGGCCGGGGCGGCTGGTGCGGCGACGGTAATCACTCGGTCGGGGCGATAGTAGGTGAGCCCTATAAAGCCGGCGGCTAGGGTCAGCGCGAGTGCTGCAGGGAGCGAACGGCGCACGAGTAGATACTGCATCCGAAAGTCCTTCAGGGGGGTTTGCCCTGCCGACAAACGGCAGGAGCGGCAGACATTTTGTGGCCGTACTCTACGAGTTAATGCTCTTGTGCGGGGACTGCGAGGTAAGGCAGGCGCTGCACAAACTTCGGCAACGCGCGAGAATTTACACCAACTTCGGGGGCGTCAGCAAGCCGCTGTCGGGCCGACCAAAAAGGGGGGGCGGGCGCCGGCGCTCTTCCGAGTCCGCCCGCCCGCCCCTCTCGGTCAACCCTGCTCGCCGGCCTCGTCTGCGCCATCGCCCCACGCCGCAATTTGGGCATCCAAATACCCACAAGTGTTGGCGTCCACCGTGGCCCGGCAGACCATGGTACGGGGTGCTATAGCAAGCCCTGCTAAAGCCAGCCTTGCCAGAGCCGGCCACCGCAGAGCTGGCTTGCTACCAAACTACCCTGCCAGGGCCTCGTCTTCGCAACCTCGGAGGGTGGGCCGCTCGCGCGGCGCAACGTCTACCGGCGGCACATGACCGGGATATTGGAGCGCGCGAAGCTGCCCGCCTCTCACACCCTCTACTCCCTGCGTCACTCGTTCTCGACGCTCTCGCTCGCGGCGGGCGCGGACCCCAAACACATCAGCGCGGCCCTCGGCCACACGAGCGTCGCCTTCACACTCGACACTTACACGCACCTCGTCCCGGCTCTCAGAAAAGACGCCGCTGCGAAGCTGGAAAAATTGTTATTCAGGAAGCAGGCGGCGGGTTAAAATATATCGTGATCGGGAGGCGGAAAATGATCGGCTGTTCCACCATAGTACCACCAAACAAAACGTGCGCGATTTCTCACGCCCGCAAGTTGTTGGTGGTTAAATGGCTAGGGACGGAATCGAACCGCCGACACCCTGATTTTCAGTCAGGTGCTCTACCAACTGAGCTACCTAGCCGCGGTGACTTCGGGGAGCCGCCGGAGACGCAAGTATAGGGAGTCGTTGAATTTGCTGTCAACCGCGGGCGGGGAGCGCGGATTTTGTCGATTAAGTCACAGAAAAGCGTTGACAGTTTCGCGAAGAAGTGTATAATCCGGCCCGTTGAAGGATGTGGCCGGTCGCCACGGCCGACCAAGTCGCAAGACAACGTCCTGAGACCGAACTTAGACGCCCGCCAGTGCCAGCTCAAACGCCGAGGCGCCCCCCGTCTCGCAACCTTTGAGCTGGCACACGCTTTTGCGGGCAACAACTCACCTGGCCGGCCGCAATCCCCTTCCCGATTTTCAGAAGACGGAACGTTTCCCGCTTTCCGCGAAGAAAGTTTTTTCGTTCACCGCCCGTGAAATCGTTTCTGAAGTTTTCACTCCAAACGCGCCCGTCGACTCCACCAAACTTACAAAGCGCGCTCGAAAAGCGACGCGGCCTCAGACTCGGCTTCGCGTCTCACCTCCCGCTCGTCCATCGTCAGCAGTTCACCGTCGCGCAAGACGACGCGGCCGTCTATGACGACCGTCCGCACATCGGCCGGCGCGGCGGCGTAAACGAGCGTCGAAACGACGTCCGGGCACGGCGTCAGGTGGATGCGCGAGAGATCGACGACGGTCACGTCCGCGCGCTTGCCCGCTTCGAGGCTCCCGACTTCGCCGGCTATTCCGAGTGCGCGCGCGCCGTCAATCGTCGCCATGCGGAGGACGCGCGGGGCGGGCAGCGCGTCGGCGCCGTGTGAGACTTTCTGTAGGAGCGCGGCCGCGCGCTTCTCCGTGAACATGTCGAGGCGGTTGTTGCAGGGCGCTCCGTCCGCTCCGAGCGTGACGTTGATGCCGCGCGCCAGCATCTCCGTCACGGGCGCGACGCCGGAGCCGAGCTTCATGTTCGAGGAGGGGCAGTGCAGGACGTGGGTGCCGGTTCGTGCGAGTATATCTAACTCCGCGGCGTCGAGGTGGACGCAGTGCGCGAGCGCGACGTGCGGCGCGGCCAGTCCGAGCGAGGCGAGGTACCGGACGTTCCTCACGCCCGTGGCGCGCTCGACCATCTCGATCTCGGCTCGGTTCTCCGAAGCGTGCGTGTGCACGACGACCCCGCGCTCCCGCGCGAGCCGCGCGACCCTTTCGAGGAGCTCCCGCGTGCAGCTCACCGCGAAGCGCGGGGCGAAGCAGTAGCGCAAGCGGCCGTCGGCCCGCCCGTGCCACTCTTCGAGCAGCGCGAGCGATTCGCGGATCGAATCTTCTGTTTCCTCTTGCAGCGCGGCGGGTACGTCGTCGCCGGCGTCCATCATGCACTTGCCGACCGTCGCGCGGAAGCCCGACTCCTCGACGACCCGAAAAACCTCGCGCGTGTGGTTGACGGTCTCCATCGTCAGCGCCGCGGTCGTGCCGCCTTTGATCAGCTCGGCTACGCCGAGTCGCGCTGAGGCGCGCAAAGAGGCGGGCGTGTGCGCGGCCTCCATCGGCCAGACGCGTTCTTTGAGCCAGTCTATGAGCGGCAGGTCGTCGGCCGCGCCGCGGAACAGGGTCTGGCAGAGGTGTACGTGCGTCTGCACGAAGCCGGGCAACACGGCGCAGCCGCGCGCGTCGATCACCTCGTCGGCAGACGTGTGAGATTCGCCGACGGAGACGATCTTGCCGTCGCGGATCAGCAGGTCGCCCGCGGTGACGGTGTCGGTTCCGTCAACGGTGATGAGCGTCCCGCCTTTGATGAGGAGCGACTTTTCCATCCTGAGTTTTCGGGCCGAAATAGATGCTGCGAATTATGCTGCGGCGCGCGCGCGGCTGTAAAGACTGAAGCGGACGCATAGCAGTGAGCCGGCGCGTGCGCGCAAAAGTTCAGCCGCGCGGCAGGCGGGCCTTCGACCGTGGCGAAGACCTCGCGCGCCGCGCGGCTGACGTTTGCGCGTTCGGGTTTTGGGTTACTTCTTGGAAGAAGCCTTCTCGGCCTTCTCTTCGGCTGCGTCGGGCGCGGGCTCGGCCGACTCGCGGACAGGCAGGCCAAGCGCGGCGCGCACGTCGTTCTCGACGCGCTGGCGCATCGAGGCGTCGTCCTTCAGGGTCTGCTTCGAGTTCTCGCGGCCCTGGCCCAGACGCTCGCCCTTGTAGGAGAACCACGCGCCGGACTTCTCGACGATGCGGTTCGTCACCGCCAGGTCGAGCAGGTCGCCCTCGCGCGAGATGCCCTCGCCGTACATGATGTCGAACTCACACTCGCGGAACGGCGGCGCGACCTTGTTCTTCACCACCTTGACCTTCGTGCGGTTGCCCACCGCCCGGTCGCCGTCCTTGATCGCGCCGATGCGGCGGATGTCGAGGCGCAGGGAGGAATAGAACTTGAGCGCGCGCCCGCCGGTCGTCGTCTCGGGCGAGCCGAACATGACGCCGATCTTCTCGCGAATCTGGTTGATGAAGATGAGGCTCGTGTTTGACTGCGCGACGATGGCCGTCAGCTTCCGCAGGGCCTGCGACATCAGGCGGGCCTGGAGGCCGGGGAGCGAGTCACCCATCTCGCCGTCGAGTTCGGCGCGCGGGACGAGCGCGGCGACCGAGTCGATGACGATGATGTCCACGCCGTTCGAGCGCACCAGAGCCTCCGCGATCTCAAGCGCCTGCTCGCCGGAGTCGGGCTGCGAGATCAAAAGATCGTCGATGCTGACGCCGAGCTTGCCGGCGTACTCCGAGTCCATCGCATGTTCCGCGTCAATGTAGGCCGCGACGCCGCCGGCTTTCTGCGCCTCGGCCACGATGTGCAGCGCGAGCGTCGTCTTGCCGGAACTTTCGGGGCCGTAGATTTCGATGATGCGCCCGCGCGGGACGCCGCCGATGCCGATGGCCGCGTCGAGCGAGAGCGAGGTCGTCGAGATCGACTGCACGTCGGCAACTTGCTTGTCGCCGAGGAGCATGATCGAACCCTTGCCGAATTTCTTTTCGATGTTGGCGAGGGCGGCCTCAATCGCCTTGCCGCGATCCGCGCCCAGTTTGCCGTCAGCCATTGTCCCTATCACTTTCTTCGCGTCCTCTCTTCCTGCGCTGTTTTTCTGTGTCCCTTCTCGAAGGCGAGAGGGAGTATAACACAGACGGCGCAAGAATGGAACACTGTTTCACACTTGCAACAATAGTTTTTTTCGTTATTATCCCTTTACGGTAGGTAAAGAGTGAAAATGAATGATAACATAAATCCGGGCGGAGAGTTGTACTGTGACACTCGTTTCTTTGGTATCGAGCGGTGGTATTATGGCCGCCCGAAGGACGCCGACTTGCGAATACCGGACGACATTTTAAAGAGCGTTTGCTTTCTCTTGGTGAGGCCGACCAACGAGCGCGGCCAAGAGTACGATCACTACATCGGCACTGCATTCTTCGTCATAATAGACCGTACGATTGACAATACGCCTTATTCCTCAACCCCTAGCCTCGCGCCCGTACGTTTCGCCTACCTTGTGACCGCCAGACACGTCATCGATAACTATAAGAAAGCCGGATACACTCAATTTTACGTGCGGCTTAACACGAATGATAAAGACTCAAAGGTGATCCCGATACCTGACGAGTGGGAATATCCAGACGACAAGGCGGCGGATGTAGCCGTCCTGCCGTTCCTGCCCGATAGCCGGGTCTTTGAACTTTATGCCATCCCGACGATTTTATTCATCGGCCCGCACACCATATCTCACCCTTCGCTTGAGATCGGCGTCGGCGACGAGTTGTTTATCGTCGGCCTATTCAGCAGGCGGTATGGATACCGCAGGAATATTCCCATCGTTCGCGCCGGCATCATTTCCGCGATGCCCGACGAGCCTTTAGTTCAAGAGACGGAAGAGGACGAGGAAGGCGAGGAAGAGCCGTACCTATACTACGACGCATATCTCGCGGAGATTAAATCCATCAGCGGGTTAAGCGGCTCTCCGGTCTTTATCCTATTCCCGCCGGGCAGGTTGGCGGTCGATCCTCTCCGGCCCGGCTTAAGCCTTGAAGACCGCTGGATATTCATGCTGCTCGGTCTGGTTCGCGGCCATTGGAGCGTTGACCAAGTAAAGACGGCAGGCGACTCCGAACCGGGTGAGGTAGAGTCTTTTAATACCGGCATCGCCGAAGTGACGCCGATTGAAGAGGCTAGTAAGGTTATCTTCGGGAGGAAACTTGTGGAAAAGAGGAAAGAACAACAAGGGGAATACCGGAGGAAGCACGCGCCAACACAGGACGCCGTACCGCCGCCGGAAAGACCTTTAGAGCCGGGCGTCACGCGCGAGGGCTTTGAGGAAGCTTTGCGCCGTTCTAGTCGGAAGATACCTTCCGAACCTGAGTCAGGAAAGAGCGAAACATAGGCGTCTCGTCAAAGCGGCGGTTGTAGCGGAACGAGAACTCGTCCAAGTAGTTCTGCAAATACTTCGGGCTGACGCCGTGATAGACGCCACGGATGCCGCCCTTGACCAGCGACCAGAATCCTTCGACCGAGTTGGTGTGCGTGTCGCCCTGCGCCCAAATCTTAGCCTTATGCTGAATCGTGTGGTGCGTGTAGTTGTTGCGGGAGACCGGCCAGTAGCCGTTCCACTCGTCGGTGTAAACGGTGGACTCCTCGCGCACGTTCTCGCGCACGAAGGGCATCAGCGTCCGGCCCTTCCTTTCCGGCACGACGCGGGCGATGACCTTGCCGCCGCGCTCCACCGCACCCGCGACCGTAATCTTGTTGTCGTTGGGGACGCGCCCGCGCTTCTCGCCGCGCCGGGGGTGACGGTAGCGACCGCCGACGAAGGTCTCGTCAATCTCCACCTTGCCCGAAAGCGGGTCAACATCTTCGGCCAGCATCTTGCGAATCTGATTAAACATCCGCCACGCCGTCTTGTAGGTAACGCCCGTCTCGCGCTGAATCTGCTTCGCGGAGATGCCGCAACGGGTCGAAGCCATGAGGTAAATGGCGTAGAACCAGATGGTCAGCGGTGTAGAGGACTTGTGATAGATGGTGTCGGCGGTAGGGTGGACGTGATGCCCGCAGTAGTCGCAGGAATAAGACTTGCGCGAGGCTACCTTGTGATGCTTCGTGACGCGGTCGCACGTCTGGCAATGGATGCCGTTCGGGTAGAGGTAGTTCTTAAGCCACTCAAGACACGCATCGTCGTTCGGGAACTCCGCTTGGAAGTCCTTGATCGTGTACTTCTGCATCTTCGGGGCTTTGAGCTTGGCGGCTGTGGTTTTCATCGGCTTTATTCCTCTCCCAAACAGGCAGAAGTATAGCCGATTCTATACCTACAGTCAAGGGATAATTACCGTTTTTTTCGCGAAATTGCGTGAGGCGAAAGCCCCCGCCCCGCGAGTCAACGAAGAACCCGTTCGACTGGTGGGGCAAGCGCCGGGCCAATATACGCCAACCCCGGCGGCAAGTCGAGCGGATTAGATTACGCGGGGGCGGCTCCCCGTTTGCCGGCGGGGTGAGTGCTTCAGGCGGCCCGCCCCGCGGTAAAAAGAACGGTCGTGAACTCGTGATCCGAGACTAGAATCGAAGGGTTCGCTCAGCAAACCTTGGACTCTAAACCAGAGGAGGAGTATGATTCGGGCGCGTACCTCCCCCTGAGTGTACTGCTTGGAACGCGACGCAGCCGGCCCGGCAGCGGCGGCGGCAAATAGCGGGATCGTTTTCCCATCCCCGCGATTGTTCAATAACCATCGCCAAGGCGCGGGTGGGGCGAAGATGTCGCTCCCGACGCGAGACGAGTTTCGGGGGTTCTGTGAGCAAAGTATTAGAAGGCGGCGTGCCCGTCCACGACCTCTTCCGCCACAACGCCATCGCGCTCGCCGACGCGGAACTCGCGCCGCGCTCCTGCTGGAGCGACGCGGGCGACGGCGAACACTTCGTCCAGTTCTACGACACGGACGACTTCCTCCTGAACTCCCTGTGTGGCTTCGTCCGCTCCGGCCTCGAAGCGGGCGACGCCTGCGTCGTCGTGGCGACCAAATCGCACCGCGATGCCCTCGACGAGGGCCTGCGCGCGTGCGGCTTTGACGTTGCCGCGCCGAAAGCGAGCGGCCAGTTCATCGCGCTCGACGCGTCCGAGACTTTGTCGGAGTTCATGGCCGGTGGTCAGCCGGAGCCTGTGCGCTTCGCAGAGGTGATCGGCGGCATCCTCGCGCACGCGGCCCGTGACGGGCGGCGCGTGCGGGTCTTCGGGGAGATGGTCGATCTGCTCTGGGCGGAGCAGAATCACGGCGCGGCCATCAGCTTGGAAAGGCTCTGGAACGATCTGCAACAGACACGCCCGTTCCAACTCTTCTGCGCCTACCCGGCGAACAGGTTCGGCGGCGACGCGCTCGCCGCGCCCCTCCTGGACGTGTGCTCCTCGCACTCGCGCGTCATCCCCGCCGAGAGCTACGCCGCGCTCGACAGCGCGGACGCGCGCCTGCGCGCGATCATCGAGTTGCAGCAGAAGGCCGCGTCGCTCGAAGCCGTCAAAGATGAGCTTGAGACGCAGGTCGAAGACCTGCGCCGGCTGCACGAGATGAGCGTCGGCCTGACGGGCACGCTCGAAGTCGAAGCCGTGCTGCGCGAGGTCTTGCGCTCGGCGCTGGCCGTGCAGGGCACGGACATGGGCCTGCTCTCGCTGTACGAGCCGGACGCCGACGGGCTGAGCGTGGAGGCGCACAGCGGCTTCGGCGAGGAGTTTCTAAAAGAGATCGCGTTGGTTCCGCGCGGCGCGGGAGCGTGCGGCACGTGCTACGAGCAGCGGCGGCGCGTCGTGGTCGAGGACGTTGAGACCGATCCGCTCTTCGCGCCGTACCGCGAGGCGGCACGCGCGGCGGGCTTCCGCGCCGTCCACAGCACGCCGCTCGTCACGCGCGCGGGCAACATCATCGGCGTCCTCTCCGTCCACTTCTCCCGCCCGCACCGGCCCTCGGATCGCGAGACGCGCCTGATCGACCTCTACGCGCGCATGGCCGCCGACATCATCGAGAACGCGCGGCTGCACCGGCGCGTGCAGGAGGAGCTTGCCGAGCGCGCTCGCGCGCTAGCGAGCGAGCAGGCCGCGCGCGCCGAGGCCGAGGCCGCCAACCGGATGAAGGACGAGTTTCTGGCGACCGTCTCGCACGAGCTGCGCACGCCCCTGAACGCGATCATCGGCTGGTCGCACATGCTCCGCAGCGAAAGCTTCGACGAGGCCACGGTCTCGCGCGCGCTCGCGACCATCGAGCGCAACGCGCACTCGCAGGCGCAGCTCATAGAAGACATCCTGGACGTGTCGCGCGTCGTCGCGGGCAAGCTGCGGCTCAACGTCGGCCCGGTCGATCTGGCCTCGGTCATCAACGCGGCCGTCGATTCCGTGCAGCTCGCGGCCGACACCAAAGGCATCCGGCTGGGCGTGGCGCTCGACCCTTCGGCACGCCACGTCTCCGGCGACGCGGGCCGCCTGCAACAGGTCGTCTGGAATCTGCTGTCGAACGCGATAAAGTTCACGCCCGAAGGCGGGCGCGTCGAGGTGCGGCTCGGGCGCGACGGCCGCGACGTGCAGATCAAAGTGAGCGACACGGGGCAGGGCGTCGCGCCTGAGTTTCTGCCGCACGTCTTCGACCGCTTCCGGCAGGCCGACGGCACGAGCACGCGCCGCCACGGCGGCCTCGGCCTCGGGCTGTCAATCGTGCGCCACCTCGTCGAGCTTCACGGCGGCACGGTCACGGCCGACAGCCCCGGCGCGGGACTCGGCGCGTCATTCATTATTACGCTTCCGCCCGCCCCCTCGTCGGCCCGCGGCAGGCGCGGCATCGCTGCCGCGCTGCCCGGCGAGGAAGCGGGCGCGCGACACGCCCCGCTCACCACGCTCGAAGGCGTGCGTGTGCTGCTGGTGGACGACGACCGCGACACGCTCGGCATGCTCGCCGCCGTGCTGACCGCTTGCCGGGCCACCGTCCAGACCGCCTCCTCGGCCGACGACGCGCTCGAAGCCCTGCGCTGGTTCAAGCCCGACGTTCTCGTCTCCGACTTGGCGATGCCCGGCGAAGACGGCTACTCGCTCATCGGAAGACTCAGGTCGCTTGATGCCGAAGCGGGCGGGAAGATTCCGGCCGTCGCCCTGACCGCCTACGTCAGGGTCAAGGATCGCACCCGCGCGCTGTCGGCCGGCTTCAACATGTTTGTCCCGAAGCCCGTCGAGCCGAACGAGCTGATCGCGGCCGTCGCCAACCTGGCCGAATCCGCTGCCAACTGATCTCCGCACAAAAACTTCCCCGAAATTTAAGCCTTCAGGACTGCGCCAGCGGCGGCGCGAGGACGCTGCGGTCGCGGCCCTGCGACTTGGCGCGGTAGAGCGCGGCGTCGGCCGCGACGTAGAGGTCGCGCTCGCCGTCGGCCTGCGCCGGGCAGGCGGCGACGCCGACGCTGATCGTGACCGTCCCGATCCCTTCGAGCGGCGCGGCCGACACGGACAGGCGCAGGCGCTCGGCGGCGGCGACGGCGCTCGCCTCGTCCGCGCCCGCGAGCAGCAGCGCGAACTCCTCGCCGCCGAGGCGGGCGGCCGTATCGTTGTCGCGCGAGTGCTCGCGCAGCACGCCCGCGACGTGGCGGATGACGGTGTCGCCGGCCGAGTGGCCGTGCGCGTCGTTGATCTTTTTCAGGAAGTCTATGTCGGCGAGCAGCAGGGCGCAGGGCGCGCGGTAGCGCCGCCAGCGTTCCAGCTCGCGCCCGATAGCGGCGCGGAAGCGGCGGCGGTTGGCGAGGCCGGTCAGGTAGTCGCGGTCGGCCTCGGCCCGCAGGCGGTCTATCGTCAGCCCCATTTCGACGAGTTGCGCCACGCGCGCGATGAGAAGCGCCGTATCGGCCGGCATCTGGAAATAGTCGAACGCCCCGGCTTCGACGGCAGACAGTCTGGCTTTGATCGTTGACGGCCCGCCGCCGACGAGCACGAGCGGCACGCGCTCGGGCGACTGGGCGAGGGAGCGCGCCAGCTCCGCGGCCGTGACGCCGCGCAGGTTCGCGTCGGCGACGACGACGTGCGGGCGCGTGCGCCTGACCCCGACGATGGCGGCCACGCCGCCGGCCACGCCGACGACGGAGAGGCCCGCGCGCTCAAACGCCCCGCGCTGCGCCGCCAGCGCCGCCTCGTCCGCCACGAGCAGCACGCGGCCCTGATCGCGTCCGCTCTTCTGCGTGTCGGTTGCGCGCGCCGATGCGCTCATCAGATCACTCGTTTCCGGTGCGGCGGATTAGTTGCGGGCGTCGGCGGGGCAAAACGGCATAACGCGCCCGCGGGTCAGGAGTCTGGTCTTCACCTCGCAGCATAACCCACGCGCTCGGTGCCGCGTCAAGACAATTCCTCCGCGGGCCGCAGAGCGCGGCGTGCGGCCGTAACGGGCGCCAACCGGAAAGCGCGGCAGCGCGCGAACTAAGCCGGGCGGAGGAAGTTTTCCAGCAACATCTTGCCCTGCTCCGTGAGGATCGACTCGGGGTGAAACTGCACGCCCTCGACCGCCAGCTCGCGGTGGCGCAGACCCATAATGATTCCGTCCGCCGTCGCGGCCGAGACTTCGAGGCAAGCGGGCAAGGACTCGCGCTCGACGACGAGCGAGTGGTAGCGGCCGGCTCTGAACGGGCGCGGCAGACCCGCGAAAATCGTCCGGCCGTCGTGCTCGACCTCCGCGGGCTTGCCGTGGACAGGCTCCGGAGCGCGCACTACGCGGCCCCCGAAGACCTGCCCGACGGCCTGATGCCCCAAGCACACGCCGAGCAGCGGCACGCGGCCGGCGAATCTCCGCACGACTTCGAGCGTGACGCCGGCCCCGTCCGGCGTCCCCGGCCCCGGCGAGATGACGATCTTCTTCGGCCTCAACTCCCTCCCGATCTCTCCTGCCGTCACCTCGTCGTTACGCCGCACGACGAGCTCAGCCCCCAGCTCGCGCAGGTACTGCACGAGGTTGTAGGTGAAGGAGTCGTAGTTGTCGATGACGAGGAGCATGGGAAGGCTGTTAGCTGTTAGCTGTTAGCAAAACCGAAGAGAAGAGAGATATGTCTGCCGCCATTTTCTCAGTTATCTGACTTCGCTGAAAGCTAGCAGCTAATAGCTAACAGCTAACAGCTACTGTCTAACGACCATTCCCTTCCGCCTGTCTAATCGTCTGCGCGAGGTCGGCGTGGCCGGATTCGGCGGCCCAGTCGGCGGCGCTCTTGTTGCGCGCGTCGCGCTGCTCGGCCCGCGCGCCCGCGGCGATCAGGACGGCGACGATTTCGGCGTTGCCGCGCGCGGCGGCGACCATCAGCGGCGTGCCGCCGACGTTGTTCGCGGCGTTCGCGTCGGCGCCGCGCGCGAGGAGCAGTTGCGCCGTCTCTGGGCGGTCGTAGAAGGCGGCCCACTGGAGCGGCGTCGCGCCTGAGTTGTCGCGCGCCGAGACGTTCGCCCTGCCCTCGACGAGCGACTTCGCGATCTCGGTATTAGCCGAAGCCGCCGCGAAGTGGAGCGGCGTCCAGCCGTCCTTGTCGGCGGCGTTCGGGTCGGCCCCGCTCCGCAGAAGCAGCCGCACGATCTCCGACTCCTCGTCGGAGACGGCGTGGAGCAGCGGCGTCAGGTTGCGGCGGTCGCGCGCGTTCACGTCCGGCTTGTGCGCGAGCATCAGGCGGACGAGCTTGTATTGCTTGGCGCCCGCGGCGGCGAGCAGCGGCGTCTGCCCGGCCTCGTCGCGCACGCCTGGACTCATGCCGGCGGCGAGGAAGAGGCGGACGGCCCACTCGTCGCCCTGCGCCGCGCTCTGCACGAAATTTTTCTCCCGGAACGGAATCCCACGCAGCGCCAGCTCCTGCCGTGCCGTCTGCGGCGAGACATCGCGGCGCGGGCGACCGCCGCAGCCCGGCGCGACCAGAAGCGCGGCGCAGGCGATCACGAGCGCAACTACCTCTTTCGGTTTACGCTTCACGATCCGCGGTTTGACGGTTCGTCACTCGCCGCCGAGGAGGCGGTTCGAGGCCAGCCAGTGGCCGCCGTCAACGACTATGACCGCGCCGTTGATGTAGCCGGCGGCGTCGGAGCAGAGGAAGACTGCGGTCTGCGCGATGTCTTTGACCAAGCCAAAGCGGCCGAGCGGAATCTGGCGTCGCAGCTTCTCCTTGAGGGGCGGCGGGAGCAGCCGCTTCATCCCCTCCGTGTCCTCGATTGGGCCGGGCGCGACGGCGTTTGTGCGGATGCCGTGGCGGCCCCACTCGGCGGCGAGGTTGCGCGTCAGCGCGTCAACGCCGGCCTTCGCGGCCGAGACGTGGAGCTGCATCGGCGTGCCGAGGTAGTGGAGCGTGGCGCTGACGTTGAGGATCACCCCGCCGCGCTTTTTGAGTTCCGCGAAGGAGGCGCGGCAGACGTTGAACGTGCCCTTGAGATCAATATCCACGACCGTGCCGAAGCCGTTGGGCGACAGCTCTTCGGGCTTGCACAAAAAATTGCCGGCCGCGCCGTTGACGACGATGTCCAGCCCCCCGAAACGCTCTACCGTGGCGGCTACGGCGCGCTCCACGTCTTCATAGTTCCGCACGTCGGCCGCGAAGGGCAGCGCCTCGCCGCCGCCCGCGCGGATCACTTCGGCCGCCGGCTCAAGGTTCTCGATGCGGCGGCTGACGAGGGCGACGCGAGCGCCCGCTTCGGCGAGAGCGCGCGCCACGCCGCCGGTGATGCCCGTGCCGCCGCCCGTCACGAGCGCGACGCGACCGGCCAGAATGTTGTCGGCGAAGATTTTCTCGGTCATCGGGTTCTTTCGCCGGGTCAGCGGTTGCCGTTGGACGCGCCGGGCGAAGCCGGGACGGTGACGGGGCGGCCGTCGTCGCCCACGGGTTCGCGCTGCGTCTCGTTGCCTATCTGCGTGATGCGCTCCTGCGCCTCCTCGTGATCGGGCTTGTGGCTGAGCGCGTTCTGGAAGTCGGAGAGCGCCTGATCGACCCGGCGCGCTTCGAGGTGCAGGTTGCCGCGGCCGACGAAGGCGTCGGCGAGCGAGTCGCGCACGGTTCGGTCGTCGGGGTCTTTGGCCGCGTCGGCTTCGAGGCGCGCGATCTCGGCGTCGAGCTTGCCGATGTCCCTCACGGCGGCGGTCGGGGTCGGCGCGGCGTTCGACGCGGAGGCAGGGCGGCTCGCGGCCTCCCGCGAGTCGCCGGCACAGGCAGACGCGACGAGCGCCGCGGCGCAGCAGAGGGTGAGCAGTCTTGTTCGCATCAGTTTACGGAAGACCGTCAGTTGTCCGTGGTCAGTTGTCCGTTGCACGTGCCTACACGGCCTACTCGCTCAGATTGAACCGATCAAGCTATGCCAGACGAACAACTGACCACTGACCACGGACAACTGACTACTGTTTTACCCGCCCGCGATGTAGGGGCGCGACTGGACGATGTAAATCTGGCCGCCGCGGAAGACCCACTCGATGTCCTGCTCGCGGTTGCCGAAGAGACGCTTGATCTGCGCGGCCGTGCGCGCGAGCCGGCGCACCGCTTCGTCGCGGAGCACGACGCGCTCGCCCGTGATCGGCACTTCCTTGACGCCGCCGCGGTCGTCGAACTTCAGCAGGCTCTCCTCGTCCGAGCGCGTGAGCACGCGGACGGCCTGCGAGCGCGGGCTGTAGATGATCTGCTCGGCGACGCGGCGGCCCTCGACGACCTTGATCCCTAAGCCGCGCTTGGCGCTGATGTAGATGGCCTCGCGGTTGTCGCGGTCGAACGGGTCGGCCGTGATCAGCACGCCCGCGCTGTCGGCGTCGATGCCCTCCTGGATGAGCACGGCCGGATAGACCTTCGAGTGGTCGATCCCCGCGCGCTCGCGCGCCTCGTAGGCCTCGAAGTTCCAGATCGAAGACCAGACGTTCTTGACGGCCTCGATCAGCGCGTCGTCATCCTTCACGTTCGGAACCGTATTGTAGAGGCCCGCGCCGTTGAAGTTCGGCAGGTCTTCCGTGTTCGTCGAGCTGCGGACGAAGAGGCCCTTGCCCTTGAACTGGGCGTGGACGCGCGCGAGGATCGCGCGCCGCAGTCCTTCGTTGAACTTCCCCGCCTGAATGCGCGCACGCATCTCTTTTAGCCGCTCGCGGCGGTAGGCCGGGTCGTGGACGAACTTGTGCTCTTCGAGCATCTCGTAGATCGGCTCTTCGAGGTTGTTCTCCTTGACGAACTGATCGTAGTAGTAGAACGGCACGCTGAAGCCTTCGGGGACGACGACGCCGGGCAGGCGGGCGTTCATCACGTGGCCGAGGTTGGCCGACTTCGCGCCGTAGGCCACGACCGATGCCCTCCGCTGCTCGCGCAGTGACGCGAGCCGCCTGACGGAGAGATCGAAGCGTGGCGTCATCAGCGTGCGCAGTTCCATCACGCGCTTCTGGTGCTCGTCGAGCGCGCTCTTGTCGGCGCGCTTGATCGTGAACCCGCCCGGCTTCGTCTCGAACGTCACCCACCAGCCGTCGTACTGCCTGAAGACCTCGTGGGCGTTCTTGACGTATGCGTTCGGCACGCCCCACGACTTGGCGAGCAGGTTGACGTGCGAGAGCGGCGTCGATGGGCGGCTCGTGATGATGCCGGCGACGGGCGGCAGGTGGAGCGGCACTTCGTCGAGGACGAGGATTTCGTTGTAGCCGATCTCGACGTGCTCATCCAGCTTCGGGATCACGTGGACGCGGCCCACGCCGCGCGCGACGTTCAGCGCCTGGTACTCCTGCTCGCGCGAGATGTCGGCTTGCAGGACGCGCTCCAGCCCCTCGATAGATGCCGACGCCTCCTCCTGCCGGTTCGAGTTCGGCTTGTACGCGACCGGCTCGAAGAACGTCTTGTTAATCAGCTCGGCCGCGAGCTTGATCTGGTCGGCCGGGATGAGGTCGCCCTCCCAGAACTCGAACGTCCAGCGGCGCACGGGCGTCTGGTAGGCGAGCGTGCCGAGGATGAAGCGGCGATTGGGTTTGAGGTAGTTGTTGTCGAAGAACTCCTGCCCGCGTTCGAGCGACAGGTACGTGCCGTTGACGAACTCCTTGTGGAAGCGGTAGCGGCGCGAGTTGACGTAGTAGATTTTGTTCCCCTCGCGCCGGTCGATGACGAACATGACGTGCGGGAGCGGGTAGCCGGTGTCGGTGTTGACGCGCGACAGGCGGTCGAACTCCTCGCGCGACGCAATCGAGTGGCGCGAACGCTCCTCGCTCTCGTTGGCCCGCGCGGCGACGGCGAGCGCGAACAGGAATGAGGCCGAGAGCAGAGAGATTTTAGCGAGCCGCATAACTTTGACTTGCATCAGCGCCTTCACCTCCCTTTCAACAGTTCGTGGCTTTCGCGTCTGAGCAATTCTACCAGATCGTCCACGTGGCGGCGCTCGGTCAGGAAGCTGTTGACATTGGCCCGGAGCGCCCGCCGCCCTCCGAGAATGGTTGTCGAAATCCATGCCTCGCCGCTGCGCTCGACGCGCTGCTGCAAGGCGCGCTGCAAGTCGTCCAGCTCCCTGACATTCCGCACGCCGGGCGGCACGATGCGGAAATTGCAGACGGCCGTCTCCACGCGCCCGATTGTCTCGAAGTGTTCGAGTTCTGAGACGCGCGCCGCGAGGCGTTCGGTCAGCTCGATCTGCCGCTCGATGATCTCGGCGTAGCCGCGCGTGCCGAGGGTCTTGAGCGCTGCCCAAACCTTGAGCGCGTTGAAGCGGCGCGTGCCGAGCTGGCCGTAGCGGAAGAAGTCGAGGGGCACGTCCTCGCCGCCGCGCTCCTCGCTCAGGTATTCGGGCGTGATGTCGAAGGCGTCGCGCAGCACCGACGCGCCCTCGCGCACGAGCGTCACGCCCGCGGCGAAGGGGACGAACATCCACTTGTGCGGATCGATGGTGACGGAGTCGGCGCGCTCTAGCCCTCGCAGCCGGTGGCGGTACTTCTCGGACATCGCGAGCGCGCCGCCGTAAGCAGCATCGACGTGGAACCAGGCGCTGAACTCTGCCGCGATGTCGGCCAACTCGTCGAGCGGATCGATAACGCCGGTCGAGGTCGCGCCGGCCGCGCCCGCGACGCAGACGGGGACGTTGCCCGCCGCCAAGTCGCGCTCGATCCGGTCGCGGAGCAAATCTGTGCGGATATGAAAGCTCTCGTCCGTCTCGATCTTGCGGAGGTTGCGGCGGCCGAGTCCGAGTATGTCAACGCTCTTCTCGAACGAGTAGTGACACTGCTCGGAGGCGTAAACGATGAAATCGCCGACTGATTGCGACGCATCGCGCCCGTCGTCATACGATGCGCCCGCGTTGTCGCGCAACCCATTCGCGTTGTCGTATGACTCGCTTGAGCCGTCGTTTCGTCTGCGAGCGCGCCTCATGCCTTCGTCCCGAATAGCATCGGCCGCGCGGTCGCGCGCGCACTTCAGTGCGACGAGGTTGGCTTCCGAGCCGCCGCTCGTCATCGTGCCGAAGCTTCCGGGCGGGTAGCCGACGAGCTCGCAGAGCCAGCGTAAGACGCGCGCCTCGACCACGCTCGCCGCGGGGGAGTTGCGCCACGCCGCGCCGTTCTGGTTGAGGGCAGAGGCGAGCGCGTCGGCCCAGACGGCGACGGGCAGCGGCGTCGGGTTGAACAGCCCGTAGTAGCGCGGGCTGGGGATGTGCATCGCGTGCGTGACGATCTCGCGCTCAAATCGGCGGAACACTTCGAGCGCATCGCCGCCTTCGCGCGGCAGCGGCTCGTCGAACAGTTTTTCCAGCTCGGCGGGCGAAGCAGTGGAGCAGACCTGGCGCGTGTCGAGCGAGCGGGCGTAGTCGGCGACGATCTCGGCGGCGGCGCGGCCGAGACGTTCGTGATCCGCGACGAATGTCCCGGCCGGCGAAGCGTCACCGCGCCCCGCCTGTCTCTGTGCTTCGACTTTCATCTTCGGCTAAGCTAACTCAGGCGGGCCACCTTTTCCAACCGGCGCGTAAAGAGGGATGACAGACCGGCGGAGAGAATTCATCGGCGCACTCGACGGGCACGCGGCGGCGTTCGGCGCGGGTCTCGACGCGGGCGTGCGCGAACGGCTCGCGGACTATTTCGAGCTGGTCGGACGCTGGAACAAGCAGTTGCACCTCGTCGCCCCGTGCGCGCCGGAAGAGTTCGCCACCCGCCACGTCCTCGAATCGCTGCTCGCCGCCGAGCACATGAGCCACGGCGCGCGCTTCATCGACATCGGCTCGGGCGCGGGGCTGCCCGCGATTCCCTGCCTCGTCGCTAGGCCCGATCTCTCGGCCACGCTCGTCGAGGCCTCAGCGAAAAAGTGCGTCTTCCTGCGCGAGGCCGCCGCCGCGCTGGACTTGCGCGAACGAATGCAGGTTATCAACTCGCGCTTTGAAACAACACCCCCGCTGGAGGCCGACGCCGTCACCTGCCGCGCGCTCGAACGCTTCGCGGAGATGCTGCCGAAGATTCTCGACTGGTCTCCGCCGTCAGCCCGGCTACTTCTCTTCGGCGGGCCGGCGCTCGGCGAGGCGATTGAACGCGCGGGCCGCACATTCGATTCTGTTCTTATGCCCGAGTCCGAACAGCGATTCCTATTCGTCATTCAAGCCCAAACAAAATTGTAGGGGCAGGGCAAGTCCGCGGCCCGCAGCAGCCGTCAGGCTGCTCGAAAGGAACCCCGGCATTCGACAATGATATTTGTCGAATGCCGGGGTCACGCGGTTCGCGCTCGCGCGCTCAACGGGCAGGGACAAGCCTGCCCCTACAACAAAGCCGCGCCGGAATAGCGGTACAGAAAGTGAAGGGGCGAGACATTTTCAAGTGTCTCGCCCCTTCGCTGTTCCGTTCGATTCGTTCGTCAGCGGATGACGCTGACGGTGATCAGTTGTTGACCTTCGATGACGAACTCGGCCGGGGGCAACTCCTGCTCGGCGACCGGCGAGAGGGCGGTCGGCGTGTAGCCGCCGCTGCTGCGCTCGCTGTTGAGCGTGGCGACGACCGAGGGCGGGAGGCTGGGCATCTCGTCCGTGCCGACGACCGCGCCGGCCGAGGGCCGCAGCAGGCGGACGTAGAGCCGGTCATTCTTCTTGATCTTGTTGATGGCCCCGACGAGCTGCGTCAAATCTTTGGGCACGAAGTTCTGCGCCGCCGACGCCTGCTGGAGCGCGCCGCCGTCGCCGACGAAGAGGACGAGCTGGCCGAGCGGGATGTCGGTCGGGATCGTCACGGGGATGCGCTGGACGAACTGGCGGCCCGAGTCCGTCCGCACGAACGCCTGCACCTCTACGGTCTCGCCGCGGCCGACCTCGGTGCGGTCGAGCGCGATGCGGTCGAGCGTGCCGGCCTTGCGCGCGTCCTCGGAAGTTATGTCGAGCGTGATGCCTTTGATGGTCACGTCGTCGAAGCCGCTCGAAAGGAGCGCGGCGACGGGCGCGGCGACCGAGCCGGCCGCCTGAACCCCCGCGATCATCGAAGAGAAGCGGCGCTCAAGCCGGATCGGCTGCTGCCCCGCAACGTCGATGCGTCCGCTGATGCTGACGGTCGCTTCGCCGAGGCTGCGCTCGGTCGAGGTGAGCGTCGAATAGACCGTGATGTTCAGCAGTAGCGGCGTCAGGAACTGGTCGTTCGCCACCTCGAAGGTGTACTTCTCGGCGCGGTCGCGGCTCGTCTGCACGTTGACGGTGACGGGGATCATCTTCGGGGCCTGGCCGAGCTTCCCGTAAATGCCGGTCGCGCGATCCTGCGATACGGTGCCGACCATCTGCCCCGGCGACGAGAGCTTGAAAGAGTTGTTCAGATTCGCGATAACGGTGACGACGGATGACTCGGCCATCGGCATGTCTGCGACGCCGAGGCCGAGGAACGGGTGGCCGAAGGCGTAAACCTTGTCGCCGTCTCGCCAGGTGACCGTGCCGGCCGCCGCGAGCGAGAAGTCGCCGCGCACGAGTTGCGCCGAGACCGAAGAGCCGGGCAGCAGGGTCTTCTCCGTCACCTTGCCGAGCGGCGTGATGGGCGATCCCGACCCGACGCCCGCGACGGGGAGCAGTCCGCTCGCCTGTAGCTGCGGGGCGAAGCGCGCGAGCGCCTCCGGCGAGACGCCCGTGAAGATGACCGGCGTCGCGATCGGCAGAAGCTGCTGCCCCAACAACGCGTGGAGCGGCGAGCCTGCGGTGACGGGCGCGAGGAAGGGCGCGCCCGTGATCATCGGCTTCGGCCAGGCGGGCTGCCAGTCGGTCGAGGCGAGTTGAGCGAAGGAGTAGGTGCGCGTCACGGCGTCCGTGCGGCGCGTGCCTTGCCCGCGCGCGAAGATGTCAACCATCTGCTGGATCGGCGTGATGCCGGCGATGGGTTCCTGGGCGAACGGGAAGGCGAAGGCCACCGCGCCGACGAGCTTGCCGTCGATGAAGACGGGCGAGCCGGACATGCCGCCGAAGACGCGCGTCTTCTCGACGTTCGCGCCCGTCAGCTTCGCGATGATGGCCGACTGGCGCGGCGCGGGAAAGCCCTGCAACACGCCGAGGATTTCGACTCCGAACTCCTCCGTCTCCGACCCCCGGAAGACCGTGCGCCCGACGCCCTTCTGGCCGGGCCGCACCTCTTCGAGCGGGAAGAAGGCGGCCTCGCCCTTCGCAGGCTTGGCGGCGGACGTCTGCGCGCTGGCGTTGAGCGCGGCGAGGGAGAGCACGAGCGCGGCGGCGACTGCGACGAAACTTTTCTTCATGGAATCTAGGATGAACGGTAAAGGGGGAAGGGTGTAATTCCTGTTCGGAAGACGACTCCCGGACGTTGACGAAGCGCGCGGGCGAACGCATTCCGCCCGAAGCCGACTATAGCTGCCGCTTTCTCAGATGGTCAAGGGGGTGAAATGGTTGGAAAGGCGAGGGTAAACTGCGGCCGTTAATTGCCGGCGGGCGCGAGGCCCGGCCCCACAGACCGGTGCGCCTCTACTTTTGCCTTTAGCGTTTGCCTGATGTTAATTTCGCTCGCGGCGCGCGCCCGCAGGGCGCTTCGGTTTTTCCGATGTCCGATCTGGAAGGCTTCATACTGACGGGCGGGGCGTCGAGCCGTATGGGCGCGGACAAGTCGCGCCTCCTGCTCGGCGGCCAGACTTTCATCGGCCGGGCGGCCGAAGCCCTGGGCCGGGTCGCTCCTCAGGTCAGCGTCGTCAGCGCGCGCGCGTCCGACGCCGAGCTCGGACTGCCGCTCGTCCG
>DATHBT010000204.1:0-1563 GCA_035295985.1 Pyrinomonadaceae bacterium
GCGCAGGGCGTTAGCCTCGGCCGCGCGCTCCCTGGCAGTCCTCTCCCTCGTCTCCGCCTCCTCCTTCGCCGCCGCGGTCGAGACTTACGCGCAGCAGAAGTTCTCCAAGACCTTCCCCGCGCAGCGCCCGACCGTACGGCTGGAACTCACCAACCGCTCCGGCACGGTCGAGGTCGAGGGCTGGGAGAAGCCCGAGATCAAGGTGTCGGCCGAGTTGGAGTCGCCGGCCGCGCGCTTCACGCCCGTCGTCCGCGAGGACGGACTCCTGATCGACGTGGTCGGCGACACGCGCGGGCGCGAGAACGTCGGCGACGTGAACTTCAAGGTGCGCGTCCCCTACGATTCGGAGGTGACGGTCAAGACGAAGATCGGCAACATCAGCGTCCGCAACGTGCGCGGCTCGATGGTCTTCGCCTACACGAGCAACGGCGACATCGATCTGACGGCCCTGCGCGCCTTCAAGGTGATCGCCTCGAACATCTCGGGCAACATCTTCTTCGACGCGGAGCTGCTGCGCGGCGGCAGCTACGATCTCAAGTCAACGTCGGGCGACATCAACGTGCGCATCACGGGCGGCTCGGGCTTCACGCTCACCGCGATGGCCCCGCGCACGCGCAACATCAGCCTCGGCCCCTTCGCGCGCATGGGCACGTTCGACTTCAGCGACAACCGCCAGGTGTTCGGCCGCGTCGGCGACGGCTCGGCCATCCTGATGCCGACGAGTCTGCGCGGCTCGATTGTCTTCGTCTCCCGCTAGCCTTATCCTGTCGGCGGCCCGGCGGCGGGCGATCCGCCCCCGCTAAAGGCGCGCGCATCAAGTTCTCCCAAGCCACACTCCGACACTCCCCCCGCGCGCCGCAGCGATCTTCGGAGTGGAAATCCGAAACGCCTCGATGAACACAGACACAGCAGAGACGACGCGCGCCGCCGCGCCGCGGCCCGGCTCGTCGGGGGCGTTCAACTTCCGCGCCGCGCTCGTCGCCCTGACGACACTCTTCACACTCGCTGCATTCGTCGCGCGGCCGTCCGTCAAAGCCCAGTCGCAAACTCGGAAGGCAAACGCGCAGGCGGTCGCGTCCGAGCCCGCGCTGCGGCGCACGACGACGCGCCGCGAGGTGCGCCGCTTCGGCTTCGGCAACACCTTCACGATCCACGGCGCGCCCGAAGGCTCGATCTCGGTCGAGGCCTGGCCGCGCTCCGAGATCGAGATCGTGGCCGACGTGGAGCTGCGCGCCAACACCGAGGAGGAGCTGGCCCGCCTCGCCGCCGTCAACGGCTTCGTGCTCGACGAGGACTCGACGCACTTCCGTCTCGTCACGACGGGCACGCACGACCGCAAGTTCATGCAGCGCGCGGCGAAGACCCTCCCGGCGGCGAAGAATTTTCCGAAACACCTGCTCGCGATGCCGTGGCGGATCGACTACCGCCTGCGCGTGCCGGCCTTCGTCGATCTGGATGTCTCGGCCGGCAGCGGCGCGCTCGTGTTTACGGGCATCGAAGGCGCGCTCCAACTGAGCGCGGGCGAGAGCCGCGCCGTGCTGACGCTGGCGGGCGGCGACGTGT
>DATHBT010000205.1:0-17773 GCA_035295985.1 Pyrinomonadaceae bacterium
GCGGCGCGCCCTCCGGCACACAGAACTGGGCAGGCGCGCCGCTCGTCGCTTTTCACGAGACTTTCGAGGCGGAGTGATATCGGAGGGTGATGATGACGAAACTTAACAGCAGACGTGACGGCGGCGCGCGCGGCCTGGCCGCGACCTTCATGGCGCTCGTGCTTTTGGCGATGCCGGCGGCGGCGCTCGCGCAGGGCACGCGCATCGAGATGCCGAGCAACCGCTACGACATACGCGAGGACGTGCAGGCCGGGCAGCAGGCATCGGTCGAGGTCGAGCGGCAGTTGCCGATCCTCCGCGACCAGGAGATCGAGGGCTACGTCAACTCGCTCGGCCAGCGGCTGGTCTCTTCGATCCCACAGCAGTTCCAGCACCCGCAGTTCCGTTACCACTTCCGGGTGGTGAACGCGCGCGACCTGAACGCCTTCGCGCTGCCGGGCGGGCCGATGTACATCAACCGCGGCATGATCGAGGCGGCGCGCAGCGAGGGCGAGCTGGCCGGCGTGATGTCGCACGAAATCTCGCACATCGCCCTGCGTCACGCCACAGCCCAGGCGACGAAGGGGCAGAAGTACCAGATAGGCTCCATCCTCGGCCAGATCGCGGGCGCGGTCATCGGCGGAGTGCCGGGCGCGGTCATCGGGCAGGGGTCGCAGGTTATTACGGGCCTCAAGCAGTTGCAGTACAGCCGCGAGTACGAGACGCAGGCCGACATCCTCGGCTCGCAGATCATGGCGCGCGCAGGCTACGACCCGCGCGACCTGGCGAACGTCTTCCGCACGATCCAGTCGCAGTCGGGCGGGCGCGGCGGCCCCGAGTGGATGTCGAGCCACCCCGATCCGGGCAACCGCTACCAGCGCATCAATCAGGAGGCGCAGTTGCTTCGCGTCTCCAACGAGTACGCCGCGCGCGACTCGCGCGAGTTCCAGCGCATCCAGTCGCGTCTGCGCTCGGGCGGGCGCGCGCCCTCGATGGAGGAGATCGCGCGCGGGCAGGGCGGCTCCCAGCAGGACACGCGCTACCCGCAACAGGACCCGCGCTACCCCGATCAGGGCGGCACTTACGGCCGCGTGCCGTACCCTTCGGGGCGCTACGTGACGGTCGGCGACAACCAGACCTTCCGCATGAGCGTGCCCGACAACTGGCGGCAGTTCGGGCAGGGTAACTCGGTGATGTACGTGCCCGAGGGCGGCTACGGCAACCAGGGCATCACGCATGGCGTCATCGTCGGCCGCGACCGCGAGCAGTACACGGACTTGAACCGCGCGGCTCAGCAGTACGTCAACGAGTTGTTGCAGGCCAACTCGTACCTGCGCGCGCAGGGCGGCTTCCGCCGGCAGGCCATCAGCCGGCGCGAGGCGCTGGCGATCACGCTCCTCGGCCGCTCGCCCGTCACGGGCCGCAACGAGCAGGTGATCGTCTTCGTCACGTCGATGCGCAACGGCGACATCTTCTACGTCAACGCCGTCGCGCCGCAGAACGAGTACCGCAACTACGAGCGGACGTTCATCGACATCATCAACAGCATCCAGCTCGGCGACTGACGCGCGCGCTGCGGCTGACAAGGACGCCCGACGGGCGGCGACGAAAAAGGGCGGGAGCTGGTTCAACCGAACCGGCTCCCGCCCTTTTTCGTCCAGTCCCACCCGCCGCCCGTGCGTTTCCGTGTCTTCCTTCGGACTCAACCGCCCGGCGCGTGCGACGCGGCGGGCTGCTCCGCGCCGCACTCGGGGCAGAACTTCGGCCCGCCTTCGAGCAGCGCGCCGCAGCCGGCGCATCTGGCAGGGCCGGACTCTGCCTGCGTCCCGCACTCCGGGCAGAACTTCGCCTCGTGCAGCTTCGCCCCGCACGCCGCGCACAGCGGCGAGAACTGCGAGGTCTCGACGATGTTCACACTGTCTTCCATCAGCTCACCGCGCTAAGCAGCGGCCATCTTGCCGCCGCACTCCGGGCAGAACTTCGGACTGCCTTCGGGCTGGTGTCCGCACGCGCCGCACGTCGGCTTCGCCGGGCGCACGGGCGTCCCGCATTCGGGGCAGAACTTGCCGCGCCCCGCGTCCGCGCCGCACGACGAGCAGTTCGCGACCGCCGAGACGGCCGCGGGCCGTTGCTGCGTCGAAGGCGTCGGCGCACCGAGCACGGAGCCTGCGCCCATGTCGAGCTTCGAGGCGTAGTCGGTCGCGCGCGCCCGCTCGTGCAACTGCTCGCGCGCGGCGTCGGCCTTGGCCTGAGCGTGAGAGGAGGCCAGCTCCTCTTCGTAGTCGGGGGCGCACTCCTCGCACTGGCCCGCCTTCGCGTTCCAGCAGACTTCGGGGCAGACCCACTTGCCGCAGCGCGAGCACTGGTGGAAGTGCTGCTTGGCCTCTTCGACGGCGCGCTGCAAAGCGGCGTCGTGGGCCTTGCCGCCCACCTGCCGCTGAATCTCGTAGGCGGAGTCCCCGGCCGAGGAGGCCCAGCCGCCGAACAGCCCGCCGGCCGCGCGCAGGAGCGACCCGGCCGTGCCGATGGTCGAGGTCTCGAAGGTGGAGAGGTAGCCGTTGCCGCACTTGTCGCAGTGGAACTTGAACTGGTAGCCGCGGTCGGTCGAGAGATCGTCGTAGTTGCGGACGAACTTGATGAGAGCCATTCGTTCGGTGAACCTCCGGGGTGGATGAAAGGGGCGGCGGGCGGGGACGCCCGCCGGCGCGCTATCTTACAAAACTGCCCGGCCGGTTGTCATCGACTTTGAAGATCGGATCAAAGCTCGACGTGGGTAAACACGCAGGGGCGGGGCCTGCCCCTGCCCGCCCGCTTTCGTTGCCGGGGGGCAGGGGCAAGCCCTGCCCCTACAAAAAACTTCCCGCCTCAATCGCCGGCCTTCGCCTGCTGCCAGAGTTCTTCCATCTCGTCGAGGGACGCGGCGTCGAGCGTGCGGCCTCGATCCTTGAGGCCGCGCTCGATGTGGCGGAAGCGGCGGCGGAACTTGCGGTTCGTCAGCTTCAACGCCGCCTCCGGCTCGACGCCGAGGTGGCGCGCGATGTTGGTGACGGCGAAGAGGAGATCGCCCACCTCTTCGCGCACTCGCCCGTGCTCTGCCTCTTCGTCCGACGCCGGCCGCGAAGGCGCTTCGCGCGCGCGCTGCTCGCTCGCGGGGCTGCCCGGCTCTGAACTCGGATCGCCCGCGCGCTGCCTGTCGTCGCGCGCCCTGATCGCGTCTTTGAGTTCGTCGATCTCCTCGTGCAGTTTGTCGAAGATGTCTTCGACGCGCTGCCAGTCGAAGCCGACGCGGGCGGCCTTCGTCGTCAACTGGTGCGCCTCCATCAGCGCGGGCGTCTTCGGGGAGACGCCGTCGAGGAGCGACTCGTCCGCCTTCTCATCCGATTTGCCTGCGGCGCGCTTCTCGGCGGCCTTTATCACCTCCCAGTTGCGCAGCACCTCGGCGGTGTCGGCGGCCTGCTCCGTGCCGAAGACGTGCGGGTGGCGGCGCACCATCTTCGAGTGGATGGCGTCAACCACTTCCCCTATCGTGAACTCGCCGCGCTCGGCCGCCACCTGCGCGTAGAAGATGATCTGGAAGAGCAGGTCGCCCAGCTCCGCGCGCAGCTCGGCGGGCCTTCCTTCGCGCGCCGCCTCGACCGCCTCGAAGGCTTCGTAGGCTTCTTCCAGCAGCATCGGCGCGAGCGTGGCGTAGGTCTGCTCGCGATCCCAGGGGCAGCCCGACGGCGAGCGCAGGCGCGCCATCAGCGCCACCAGATCGTCGAAAGTGGCAGGCGTCTCTCTCAAAGTCCGTCACCCCTCATTCTTTGAAGTCGCGGCCATTATGACAGAAAGGAAAGGAACGATGAACGCGGGACTATGAGCGATGAGCCGGACGCAGGATACAGTGCGTTCAGGCGGCTCGTCACCCGGCGGTGCGGAAGGTGGCGACCCGCGTTTGTTGGCATTTCTTGCGGGGCCGTCGAGGTCGGTGCTACCATCGAAGGCGAAATCAGACACCACTTTCAGACGGTGGCGCGGCCCGGAGTCGCCGGCCCGCCGCGCCGGAGTCCGACGAAAATGAGCGAAGAGAAGCCCACTTTTAAAGTCACAGACCGCAGGCTGTTCAACCCCGACGGGACGCCGCGCGAGGGCGTCGAGCGCGCGGAAGAGGCCCCGCCCGCGCCGCCCGCCGCCGAGCCGACGCATCAGCAGGGCGCGGCCGACGCGGGCGAGCAGCAGGCGAAGGCCGAGGGCGGGCCGGAGGCGGGCGCGGCGGGCGGCTCGCGCGAACGCGGGGAAGAGTCCGCGGAGAAGACTTCGCAGGAGCTTCTGATGCTCGTCGAGTTCGTCGCCTCGTTCGCGGCCGATGCGATGGGGATGGTGGCGCACCCCGGCGCGCCCGCGCAGGAGGAGGTCAACCTGCCGCTCGCGCGCCAGTGCATCGACATGCTCGGCGCGCTGCGCCAGAAGACGAGCGGCCGGCTCTCCGCCGAAGAGCAGCGCTTCCTCGACACGATCCTCTCGCAACTGCGTATGCAGTACGTCTCGCTCACCAGCGCCCCGCGCGGCCCGCAACAGCCGTCGCCCCGCGGCGGCTTCTCCGGCAGCGACATCACGGGCGGGAGGTAGCCGGTAGCTGTTAGCTATTAGCTGTTAGCTTTTAGCCAAACCAAAGACGGCAACTGTGGCAACGGCTGAGACTAACTGCTGACGGTTTCTGATTGGCTAACAGCTAACAGCTAATAGCTAACAGCTACTCATGAAGATCACCCTGCTCGGCACGGGCACTTCGACGGGCGTGCCGTCAATCGGCTGCGACTGCGAAACCTGCACCTCGGACGACCCGCGCGACAAGCGCCTGCGCGTCTCCGTCCTCGTCGAGCACGAGGGGCACACGATCCTCGTTGACACCTCTTCGGACTTCCGCCAGCAGGCGCTGCGCGTGGGCCTGCGCCGCCTCGACGCCGTCCTCATCACGCACTGCCACGCCGACCACATCTTCGGCCTCGACGACATACGCCCCCTGAACTTCCGCCACGGCGCGCTCGGCGTCTATGCCAACGAGCGCGCCTGGGAAGACATCCGGCGCATCTTCCAGTACGTCTTCGAGCCGACCTACTTCGGCGGCGGCCTCCCGCAGGTCGTCGCGCACACCGTCCTCGACGGCGCGCCCTTCTGCCTCGCGCCCGGCCTGGAAGTCACGCCGCTCGAAGTGATCCACGGCCGCCTGCCCGTCGTCGCCTACCGCTTCAACGACTTCGCCTACGCGACCGACCTCAGCGAGATTCCGCCCGCGACGCTGGAGGCCCTGCGCGGCCTCGACACGCTCGTCATAGACTGCCTGCGCCTCGCCGCGCACCCGACGCACCTCAACCTAGAGCGCGCGCTTCGCTACGTCGAAGAGTTGCGCCCGCGCCGCACCTACCTGACCCACATCGCGCACGACATCAAACACGCGCGCGACTCAAAGCTTCTGCCGCGCGGCGTAGAATTCGGGTATGACGGGTTGGAGATAGAAATCTAGTCAGTTGTCCGTGGTCAGTTGTCCGTTGCATGTGCTTAATCGACGCTCTCCTAAAAATGAACCCATCGAGTTACGGCAGACGGACGACGGACAACTGACCACGGACAACGGACAGCCCTATGCGTCTTTTCCACGGCACGGACAACGCGGAGATCGCGCGGCCGACGGTGCTCACGCTCGGCGTCTTCGATGGCCTGCACCTCGGCCACCAGTTGATCGTGACAACCGTGGTCGCGCGCGCGCGCGCGGTCGGCGCCGTGCCGACCGTCATCACTTTCGACCCGCACCCGCGCGCCGTGCTCCACCCGGAGTCGGCGCCGCCGCTCCTGCAAACTTTCGATCAGAAGATCGAGGCGCTGGGCGTGCTCGGCGTCGAGCAGACGATAGTCGTGCGCTTCACGGAGGGGTTCGCGCGCGTGCGGGCCGAGGAGTTTTTGCGCGACGTGGTGCGCGAGCGGCTTCAGGCGAGGGAAGTCTATCTCGGGCGCGGCTTCGCCTTCGGCTACAGGCGGGAGGGCGACATCACTCTGCTGCGGCGCGTGAGCGAGCGGCTGGACTTCCGCGCCGACGAGGTGCCGGAGGTGCGCCTGCGCGGGCAGCGGATCAGTTCCAGCAAGATTCGCGAGCTGCTCTCTCAGGGCCGCGTCAACCTCGCGCGCAGGATGCTGGGGCGGCCTTACGGCGTGGAGGGCCAGGTCGTGCGCGGGGCCGAGCGCGGGCGCACGCTGGGCTTCCCGACCGCCAACCTGCGCCCCGAAAACCGCGTCATCCCGCGCGGCGGCGTCTACGTGACGGCCACGCTCATCGAGGGTCGCTGGCGGCGCAGCGTGACGAACGTCGGCACGCGCCCGACCTTCGAGCGCGACGCCGAGCCTTCGGTCGAGACCTACGTGATGGACTGGACGGGCGACCTCTACGGCGACGTGGTGCGCACGCGCTTCCTCCACCGCCTGCGCGACGAGCGCAAGTTCGCCTCGCTGGACGAACTGAAACGTCAGATCAGCCGCGACGCAAGCCGCGCCGCGCGCTACTTCGAGCGCGCCGGAGTGCGCCGCTCGCTGGCGGTGGTTTAGGGCGCTCCGTGGTTGAGTGGAATCAGAGCGCAATCACCACAGAGGCACAGAGGACACGGAGGGGGCACAGAGGAAGACAGATACAAGTCTCTGTGTAAACTCCGTGTCCTCTGTGCCTCTGTGGTGAATCTTTTTCCCGCCTGCGCAGCCGCCCGAGTCGCATCGGTCGCCTCGGAGTTTCGCAGTTCGGGCTGCAAATTTCGGGTTAGGGGTGGCATCTAACCTGCGCCCGGATTCGGAACTCAAATTTTTTGCCCGCGCGACAGGATCGCGACATGAAGTCATTAACTTCGCCCCGTGATGGCAACCGACGCCCGCAATCATTCAGTTCCTACCCGCACCAACGGCTCGAACGGCCGCCGCGCGAACGGCAACGGCCGCCCCGCGCTGATCGCTGCCGCCCTGGCTCCGGTTCAGGAAGCACGCGCGTCCGTCGCGAGCGAAGCCGCGCCGCGCAAGCTCTCGGCGGGCGACTGGCTGCGCGCGGCGCGGATCGCGCGTGTAATGGGGCTGCTGGGCCTCTACCTGTTTCTGGAAAACTACGGGCCGCGCGCGAAGTTCAACGAGCGGCTGAGCGCGCGCCGGCTCGAAGAGGCCGCGAAGATCGGCGGGCCGGCGCTCCGCCGCGCGCGTCGGCTTGAGTTCAGGCGTCGCACGCTGGATCGGATCATCCGCGCCGTGCGCTATGTCGTCTTCCGCGGCGCTGATGCCTCAGCCTCGAAGGAGGCGCGGCTCGAAGGGCAGGCCGCGTGGCTCAGGCGCAGCCTGGTGCGCCTTGGCCCCACCTTCATCAAGATCGGCCAGGCGCTCGCCACGCGCGCAGACCTTCTGCCGCTCGCTTACGTCAAGGAGCTGACGACGCTTCAGGATCAGGTCCCGCCCTTCCCGAACGACGAAGCCTTCGCGCGCGTCGAGGCCGAGCTGGGCAGGCCGGCCGCGGAACTCTTCGCGGAGATCGACGACGAGCCGGTCGCCGCCGCGTCGCTCGGCCAGGTCTATCGCGCGCGTCTGCACACGGGCGAGGAGGTCGCCGTCAAGGTACAGCGCCCGCGCCTGGTGGAGATCGTCTCGCGCGACATTAATTTGTTGCGAAGGCTCGTCGCGTGGGTCAACCGGCGCTACCCTTCGGCGAGCGAGAACGCCGACTGGGAGGGGATGCTCGAAGAGTTCGCCGCGACGATTGCCGAGGAGATGGACTACGCGGCGGAGGCGCGTAACGCCGAACGCTTCCGCGCGAACTTCCGCGAGTGGCGCGCCGTCCACGTGCCCAAGATTCACTGGACGCACACCACGCCGCGCGTGCTGACGATGGAGTTCATCCGCGGCACGAAGGTGACGGACATCAAGGGCTTGCGCGCGCGCCGCATCTCGCCCGTTAAGGTCAACCGCCTGCTCATCCAGGCGTACCTCAAGCAGCTCCTCGAAGACGGCTTCTTCCACGCCGACCCGCACCCCGGCAACCTCCTCGTGATGGGCGACGGCCGCCTCGCCTTCTTCGACTTCGGCATGACCGGCCGCATCACGCCGCGCCTCCAGGCGCAGATGATTGACGCCTTCTTCCACGTCGTCGAGAAGGACGTTAAAGGTCTCGCGCAGGACTTGATCGATCTCGACTTCCTCAAGCCCAACGTGAGTACCGAAACGGTGCGGCCCGTCATCGAGGCTCTGTTCACGCACTACCTCAACCTGAGACTCGGCGAGGTCAACTTCAAGGAGTTGACCTACGACCTGGCCGAGGTGATCTACGACTACCCGTTCCGCCTGCCGTCGAATTTCACATACGTGATGCGCGCGCTGATGACCCTGGAAGGCATCGGCATCGCCACCGACCCCGGCTTCAACTTCTTCGAGACGGCCAAGCCCTACGCCAAAGACTTCATGCTGCGCCGAGAGGGCCGGCAGTTCCGCCGCCTCTTCCTCGACCGCCTGGCCGGGCGGCGCGCCGGCGGCGACGCGCGCGTCGAGTGGGGCAAGATGTGGAAGCTGGCGAAGATGGCGGCGCGGGCCTACCTCGAAAAGTAGGGCTGCGCACAAGCGTTGACGCACAGGCCGGGCCGCCGCAGTATAGTGGCGGCCCGCCCCCTTTTGCGCTAGAATCCACGGCCGAGTTCACGGCCGCCGAACCGCTGCCGGTGACGCGGCATTTCCGCCTCCGGCGACCGCCGCCACCGCCGCACTTCTCTCCGCGCCGCCACGGACGGGCGGCGACACGCCCGAACGAAACCAGGAGCACACGAGATGCCAGACTTCCTGACGAACCTGAGTGCCCTGACGGTCTTCCTCGGCATCGCGGCGGTCGGCTTCCTCTTCCTCCTCGTCTCGCTCGCCTTCGGCGAACTCTTCGACAGCTTCGACTTCGGCGGCGACCACGACTTCGACTCGGACGGCCCCGGTTTTTTCAGCCCGCGCGTCCTGAGCGTCTTCGTCACGGCCTTCGGCGGCGTCGGGGCCATCGCCGTGCAACAGGGCTTCGGCGTCATCCCGGCTTCGGCCTTCGGCACGCTGGCCGGAGTCCTCCTGGCGGCGCTCGTCTTCCTCTTCGCGCGCTTCCTCTACGGGCAGCAGGCGTCGAGCCAGATCACCGCCTCCGACCTCGTCGGGCGCACGGCCGAGGTGACGGTCGGCATCCCCTCCGGCGGCACGGGGCGCGTCCGCCTCGTCGTCGGCGAGACGGCGATTGATAAGCTCGCCCGCACGCGCGACGGCGCGGAACTGCCCTTCAACGCTCTCGTCAAGATTGAAGACGTGGCCGGCGAGTCCGTCATCGTCAGCCCGCTCGCGGACGCGACCGCCGCGGCTAACGCGCCGCGGCGCTGACCCTTTAACCGCACCCCTACCGGACAGCAACAGGAGTTTTACCCCATGCCTATCAACGTCGAAGTCCTCTTCATCCCCATCGTAGTCGTCCTCATCCTGCTGGCGGTGCTCGTGGCCTTCTGGCTGCTGAGTCGCAACTACATCAAGGTCGCGCCGAACGCGGCGGCAGTCTTCAGCGGCCGCAAGCGCAAGCTCCCCGACGGCCGGGTGGTCGGCTACCGCGTCATCAAGGGCGGCGCTGCGCTGCGCATCCCGTTGCTCGAGAAGGTCGATTACCTCTCGCTGAACGTGATGACGATCCCGCTCGAAATCCGCCGCGCGTACACCCTGAAGGGCGTGCCCGTCTCCGTGAAGGCGGTCGCCAACGTCAAGATCAAGGGCGACGACGTTTCCCTACAGGCCGCGGCCGAGCGGTTCCTCGGGATGCCCGTCCAGGAGGTGCAGCGCGTAATCTTCCAGACTTTGGAAGGCCACCTGCGCGCCATCCTCGGCGGCCTCACCGTGGAGGAGATCAACAACGACCGCCAGACCTTCGCGCAGAAGTTGACGAGTGAAGCCGCCTCCGATCTGGAGCGCATGGGCATCGGCGTTGACGTGCTGACCATCCAGGAGATCAGCGACGAGGAGGGGTATCTCGACGCCCTGGGCAAGCGGCGCACGGCCGAGGTCAAGCGCGACGCGCAGATCGGCGAGGCCGAGGCGACGCGCGACTCGAAGATCAAGGCGTCGGTCGCCATGCAGGAGGGCGAGAAGGTCAAGCTCGAATCCGAAGCGAACATCGCCCTCGCCTCGCGCGAGATGGAGGTCAAGCGCGCGCAGTACCAGGCGGAGATCGAGTCGGAGCGCGCGCGCGCCGAGCAGGCCGGGCCGCTCTCCGGCGCGAAGGCGCGGCAGTCGGTCATCGCCGAGGAGGTGCGCATCGAGAGGATTCGCACGCAGGAGCAGATCGCCGTCCAGGAGCAGGAGATTCTGCGCCGCGAGAAGGAACTCGAAGCCACGGTCGTCAGGCCGGCCGACGCGCAGCGCACCGCCGCCATCATGAAGGCCGAGGCGCAGCAGAAGACGTTCGTCCTGGAAGCGGAGGGCAAGAAGCAGGCCGCGATTGCGATTGCCGAGGCCGAGCAGGAGCGCCTGCGCAAAGAAGGCGCGGGGCGCGCGGCGGCCGTCGAGGCCGAGGGCCGCGCCGAGGCCGCCAAGATCGAGGCCATCGGCATCGCGCAGGCCAAGGCCATCGAGGCGCAGGGCCTCGCCGAGGCCAACGCCATCCTCAAGAAGGCCGAGGCGTGGAAGGAGTTCAACGAGGCCGCCAAGCTCCAGACGATCCTGGAGCGCCTGCCCAACATCATCGAGGCTTCGGCCCCGGTGTTCGCGGCGGTCTCCTCGCCCCTCGGCAACATAGACAAGGTCGTCGTCATCGATCAGGGCGGAGGCAACGGCAACGGGAACGGGCACGGCGCGACGAGCGGCGTCGGCCGCTTCGCCGCGACTGGCCCGGCCGTCATCTTCAGCTTCCTACAGCAGCTCGAAGCCCTCGGCCTCAACGTCCCCGACCTCCTCACGCAGCTCGGCATCCAGAAGAAGGCCGAGGAGCCGACCGTCGTCGTCGAGGTTCCGGCCCCGCCCGCGCCGCTGGGTAAGTAAGGGCGCGGCCCGTTAAAGGGTGGGAAGAAGATGAAAGGCCGGCGTCCGCGAGGGCTGCCGGCCTTTCGTCTCGTTCGTCGGGCGCGAATGGGCGCGCGGGTTCGTCAACGACGCGGGCTTGCGGTTTGAGTGACGCCGCGCGCCGGAGTGTTCGGGGTAGAGATGGCGTTGAAGAGGAGCGGGTAGGTGGCGAGCGACTGGGCGCGGTACTGCGGGCGGAAGCCGAAGAGATAGACGCGCCCGCGGCCCAACTCGACCTCGACGAGAGCGGCCTTGCCCGCCAGTTTCTCGCCGCCGAGCAGCCAGCCCGAAAGCAGCGGGTTGCCGGCCGCGGGGTAGCGCGCGACGGCGCGCGCCCTTGCCCCGTCCGTCAGCTCGAAGGCCGGCGAGTCCTCAACCCAGGCGACAGACTGGCGCGGCATCCCGGCGGCTACGGGGTGCGAAGTGTCCAGCTCGACGCGCAGGATCGAGCCGGGGACGTAGAACTCCGTGCGCTTGAGTTCGCCCACCACGTCGCGCACGGGCAGCTTCAGACGCGCGGCCATAGTCGCCGCCGACTCGTTCAGGCAGACGAGCGTGCCGCCCGCCTCGACGAACTCTCGGAGGGCCTTCACGCCCTCGTCGCCTAAGCCCCCTGTCAACTCCTCCGGCATCGTGCCGCGCCTGTGGCCTTCGATCAACGCGCGCTCGGATTGATCGGGGATGACTATCGCGTCGAAGCGCGCGCGCAGGTTTCCGGCACGCACGTCGGCGTCACGCAGCGGCGCGTAATCGAAGCCCTGCTGCTCGAAGATGAAGCGCGTCCAGCCCTCGTCCATCGCGGGCACATGCGAGCGGTAGAGGCCGATGCGCGAACGGATGGCGGGCGGCTCGTCGTCGTTGAATATGCGCGCGCTCAGCCGCCGGTACTGGAAAGGCGTGTGGACGGGCCGCGCCTCGACGCCCATCAGCAGCGGGAGCGTGTGCGCCGTCACGTCGTAGGGCGGCTGCGGGTTGCCGCGCTCGTCGCGCAGGTCCGGGTAGCGCTGCGGTTCGAGCAGCGCCTTGGCGAAAGCGCCGTAGGGCTGCGCCACGGGGATGACGGCCGTGCCGTTCGGGTAAGTCGCGCCTTCGACGGTGAAGCGCGCGGCGTCATGGAACTCGACGCCGCCCCGGCGGAGCGTGCGGAGCAGATGCTGCACCCGCGCGTTCGCGGCGACCGACTGCTGGTGCGGGATGACGTAGGCGAAAAGCTCGCCGGGTTTTCGGGGGCGCACGGCCTCGCGGCCGATCTCGTAGAAGCGGCGCAGCCACGCCTCGCGGTTGTCGGCCGCGTGCGAGAGCAGGGCGAAGGCCGCGGTCGTCATGTACTTCGTGATCTCCGGCAGGCCCCAGCGCCCGCCCTCCCAGACGGGGCCGAAGTTGGCTGACTCCTTGCGCGGGTCGTAGCCGCCCGTATCAGCGTCGCGCAGGTCTTCGAGCTTCAGGTTGATGGGCGTGGCGATGCGGGCCGAGGCCGTCTCGGAGAGGATGCGCACGCCCGCGTGGTAGTGCGAGTAGGCGCGCGCCGGAGTCCAGGCGTCGTAGGAAGAGTCGTAAGTGACGCCCTTCAGTCCGGCGCGGCGAAGCTCTGCGGCCATGTGTCGGCCTAGCTCGGTGTAGCCCTCGACGATCCGGCCCGGCACGTTCGGCTCGACCGGGCGCATGTAGGGCGGGACGAAGATGCGCGCTCCAGAAGGGCCTTGCTGGTGTATGTCGTGGACGATCTGTGGTCGCCAGGCGTTGTGAATCTTATCGACGGTGAGCTGCGTCTCGGCCTGCGAGAAGATGTACCAGTCGCGGTTGTTATCATGGCCGACGTACTTCTGGTACAGCTCCGGCGGGTTCGTCCCCTCGTAGGGCGTGCCCAGAGTCTTGTCGTACCAGTTCTTGACGATGTCCACGCCGTCCGGGTTCAAGGACGGGACGAGCAGGACGACCGTCTCGCGCAGGATTTTCCGGATCGCGGGATCGTTTGAAGACGCGAGCCGGTGCGCGATGAGCGTCGAGGAGAGGTACGAGCCGACTTCCGTGGAGTGAATCCCGCAGGTGACGAGGACGACAGTCTTGCCGCGCGCGATCAGATCGGCCGCCTTGCGGTCGGCGTCGCGGCCGAGCGTGCGCGGGTCTGCGAGTTGCCGCTGAATATCTCTGATCTCGGCGAGGCGCGCGAAGTTTTCCGGCGCGGTAATGGTCGCCATTACGAAGGGCGCGCCCATCGTCGTCTTGCCCAGCTCCTCGAAGCGGACGCGGTCGCTCGCTTCGTCGAGTCGACGAAAATAAGAGACGACCTGCGCCCAACTGGCGAGCTTGCGATCCTCGCCCGGCTCGAAGCCGAGCACGTCGCGCGGCGCGGGCACGGCCGACGCGGCGTCCGGGGCGGCGGCGGCCTGCGGCGCGAGCCTGAGCGTTAGCGCGACGGGCGCGAGGAGGAAGGAGAGCGAGAGGATGATTGTGAGCAGGGTTGCGGGCATGGGGCTATCCGAGGCTCCGAAAAGCGTTTTGGAAGATCGGCCGGGTTGTAAGTTGCGGCGCGAGTTTAACACAGAAGCCGTGCCGCCTGCCCGGCCGTCCCCCTCGTCGTTCGCGTGAGTTGTTGAAACGGCGAATCGCCCACTTCCTCCTTTGAATTCGCCGTGAAGAGTTGTAAATTAGCCGCGCATTACTCCCCTCGTTTCCCCGCTAAAACCGAACGAACGAACGTGAAACCCTTGCGGCCGGAGGTCGAAGTCTGATGGCGACTGCTGACGACGCTGTGGCGAGAACGAACGAGTACCCGGACATCGTCGGGGCCAAGCCCTCGAACCCATTCCTGGCGGCCTTCCGCCCGTACATCCCGGACAACGCGCGGCTGCGCGAGCTGACATTGCTGCCGCTCATCGTCGGCACGCTGCTCGGCATCGTCTTCGGCGCGTCGTCGCTCTACCTCGTGCTCAAGGTGGGCCTCACGGTCAGCGCGTCGATCCCCGTGGCCGTCATCTCGATCACGCTCTTCCGCCTGCTCTCGAAGGTGGGGATGCGCGACGCGACGATCCTTGAGAACAACGTCGTGCAGACGGCCGGCTCGGCCGGCGAGTCGATAGCCTTCGGCCTGGGCGTCACGATGCCGGCGATCATGATCCTCGGCTTCGATCTCGAACTGACGCGCGTGATGCTCGTCGCCGTGCTCGGCGGGTTGTTGGGCATCCTGATGATGATCCCGCTGCGGCGCGCGCTCATCGTCCAGCAGCACGGGCTGTTGAAATACCCGGAGGGGACGGCCTGCGCCGAGGTCTTGAAGGCGAGCGCCTCCCCGGAGTCGCAGCACGCGGCGGCCGAGGGCGCGGACGACCCCGAAGCGGCCCGCGCCCGCGTGACGGACGAGGCTTCGACCGGCGGCAAGATCATCTTCGCGGGCTTCGGCATAGGCTTCCTCTACTACGGGCTGCAACGCGTCTTCAAGCTGTGGAACGAGGAGCCGACCAAGGAGTTCGGCGCGCCGTTCGAGGGCGGCTCGGTGGCGCTCGAAAACAACCCGGCGCTCCTCGGCGTCGGCTACATCATCGGGCCGCGCATCTCTTCGATCATGTTCGCGGGCGGCGTGCTCTCCTACCTCGTGCTGATCCCGATGATCCGCTACTTCGGCGCCGGGCTAGCCGCGCCGCTCGCGCCCGAGACGGCCAAGACCATCGGCTCGATGGGCGTCGGCGACATACAGACGGCCTACGTCCTCTACATCGGCGCGGGGGCCGTGGCCGCGGGCGGCATCATCAGCCTGCTCCGCTCGCTCCCGATCATCTGGCACGGCCTCAAGGGCGGCATCTCCGACCTGCGCGGCGCGCGCGACGCAGGGGACAACGCGCCGCGCACCGACCGCGACCTGTCGATGAAGTGGGTGGTCGGCGGCATCGTCGTGCTCGTCGTCTCGATCCTCTTCTTCCGCTCGCTCAACATGAACCTGCTCGGCGCGCTCCTGATCGTCGCCTTCGGCTTCCTCTTCGTGACTGTCTCATCGCGCCTGACGGGTGAGGTCGGCTCGTCATCGAACCCGATTTCGGGGATGACGGTCGCGACGCTGCTCCTGACATGCCTCGCCTTCCTCATCCTGGGGTGGACCGCGCCGCCCTACTTCGTGACGGCGCTCTCGGTCGGCGCCATCGTCTGCATCGCCTCTTCGAACGGCGGCACGACCTCGCAGGACTTGAAGACGGGCTTCCTCGTCGGCGCGACGCCCAAGGCGCAGCAGATCGCAATCCTCGTCGGGGCGCTCACCTCCGCCCTGCTGCTCGGGCCGATGCTCCTCAAGCTCAACGAGGGCGGGACGGTTTACATGCCCGTCGCCAACAGCGCCGACTTCCGCTTCCCCGGCGGCTTCCGCGCCGAGCCGCGCGAGTTCGAGCAGGCCGGGGGGCAGCCGAAGCGCGAGCGGCCGAAGTTCGGCGGTGACGCGAACGAGTACTTGGTCTGGCACAAGACGGGGCCGGAGCACGGCCCTGCCGGCCGCTACCTCGTCAACGACGAGGGCCAGCCCGTCTATCTCGTCGATCCGGGCATCAACGGCATTTACACTAAGACGGCCGACGGCACGACCGTCGATAAGTTCAAGGCGCCGAAGGCGACGCTGATGTCCTACATCATCAAGGGCATCCTCAGCCGGGAGCTGCCTTGGGGGCTGGTGCTGCTTGGCGTCTTCATCGCGATAGTGTTGGAGCTGGCGGGCATCCCGTCGCTCGCCTTCGCCGTCGGGGTCTATCTGCCCATCGGGGCATCGGCCCCGATCTTCGTCGGCGGCGCGGTGCGCTGGCTCGTTGACCGCTACACGCGGAGAAAATTCGCGGGACGGAACCTGTCGGAGGAGCAACTGGTGGCCGAGGGCGACAGGAGCCCTGGCGTGCTGCTCGCCTCCGGCTACATCGCGGGCGCGGCGCTGGCCGGCGTGCTCTACGCCTTCCTGAACGTGAAGACGGAGATTCGCGAGTGGCTCGGCGGCTGGGAGTCCTGGGCGACCGAGAACAACCCGGCCTTCGGCGGGCCGTACTCAAGCCTCATCGCGATGCTCCCGTTCCTCGTCGTGGCGGCCGTGCTCTACCTCGTCGGGCGCGAGCTGCTCATGGCGAACCGGCGCGGCCCGTCGCTGTCGCCGCCTCCGCCGCCCCCACCCGACTTCAGAACGTGACGCGCGCGGGACTTCCCACGGACGCTCCTGAGTCTCTATAATCTTTGGCGGCGCGCCCCTCACTCGCGTGGGGCGCGCCGCCGAAGTCCGACCCCGCACAGACTCCCCCCGAAGGATTAAATCGCCGATGCATTCCCAAACGCCCCCCCGGCGCGCCGCGCGTGCGCGCGCGGGAAGTCTCCTGACAGCCGCGCTCGTCCTGCTCGCCGCCCACGCGACCACGGCCTGCGCCCGAACCGTCCAGACGACCCAACAGCCGCCGCCGCAGCAGCAACAGCAGTCGCGCCCGGCGCAGACCGCGCAGCCGCAGCAGGCGACTCCGCAGCAGGCGGCCGGGCCGCGCACGCCGTCCGCCACGGTGCGCGAGTTCTACGAACTGCTCCGCGCGCGCCGCTTCCGCGACGCCTTCGCCATTTCGATCTGGCGGCCGGCGGTCGAGGGCCTGTCGGCCGATGAGCTTGAAGACCTGCGCCCCGAGTTCGACAAGATGGCCGAGGGCGTGCCCGAACAGTTCGAGGTGAGCGGCGAGCAGATCAGCGGCGATCAGGCCACCGTCTTCGTCCGCACGCCATACGACCCGCCGGGCAAGTTCGAGGAGCACCGGCTGATTCTGGTGGGCGGCGTCTGGACTTACGGCGACCGCGAGAGCCAGCGCGCGGTCGCGCAGGCGGGCCGCGACTTCTTCATCAAGGCGAGAATCGACCGTCACCACGAGGAGGTCATCGAAGTCTTGAAGCGGATCGCCGAGGCCGAGGCGCTCTACGCATCCACGCACGGCGGTGTTTACGCGGACTTGCAGACGCTGATGCAGAACTCGCAGCTCAGCTTCCGCGAGGAGATGCGCCTGGCCGAAACGCTCGGCTACAACTTCCGCGTCACGCTCGGCGACGGCGGCCGGAGCTACCGCATCAACGCCGAACCCACGCGCTACGGCCGCACAGGCAAGCTCTCCTTCAACTGGCAGGACGGCGTGTTGCAGAGGAAGGACACGGGCGGCAAGCCCTACAACCCGTCGCGCAAGAAGTGAGGCGTCGAGGCCGTGGCGGAGTTCCTACGCTCAATCGTCACACGCCTGCGAGCGCGCGTCGCCGACCGGCGCGTCGCGACCCGGCGGGCCTTGCGCCTGCCCTGCGTCGTCTTCATCCACGACCCGAAATCTGACGCCGCGCAGACGGATCGCCGCGCCCCGCGCCTCGAAGCCTTCACGCGCGATCTCTCCCGCACCGGCATCGGCCTCGTCGCCCCGGCCGTCCGCGTCGGCGAACGCTACCTGACCGACTCCGCGCTCCGCCTCGTCCTCGAACACCCGACCGGCCCGCTCGAACTCACGGCCACGCCCGTCCGATACGAACAACTCGAAGACGCCGCGGGAGAGCACGGCTACCTCATCGGCCTCCGCATCACCGCCATGAGCGACGCCGACCGCGCGCGCTACGAGCGACACCTCGAAGGAGCAGGGGCCAGAGGTTAGGGCTAGGGGAGACGACGAGGGCGGGGCGACGGCGCTGGTTGCTCTATCCTACATAAACCGGCGTTACTGCTCGGAACACGACCGACCGGATGTCAGTACCGCCTGCGGTAGCGGGC
>DATHBT010000206.1:0-14270 GCA_035295985.1 Pyrinomonadaceae bacterium
TCCGGGGCCAGCGACAGGTCGCGCACGACGCCCGCCGGCATCTCCGCCACCAGATCGATTGAGTTCTCGAAACTGTAGCTGACGGAGACGCCCGGCCGCGTGTAAATCTGCTGGACGTAAGCGCCCGGCGCGCCGTTGAACTGGCAGATGACGCGCACCGGCCGCGTCAGGTTTTCCGGGCGGCTCAGCAACTCCCTCAGATCGGGCGAGATTTTATCGAGCCGCGCCGTCTTCTTCCCCCGCGCGGCCTGCCCCCGGCCGAGCGCCTTCGCGCCGCCCTTCGCTACCGTCTGCGCGCTCGCTTCGGGCCGCGTGGCCCAGGCGGTCAGGAGGCAGAGGCAGAGGAGCAGGGCCGCGGTCTTCTTCGCGGGGGAAATCTTACTTCTGGTCATCTCTTTCAACTTCGAGGTACGGGACGAATTCTGACGTGCGCTCGGACGGGCCGGGGCCGGAGTGTCTGAGACTTCGTGCCGTCCGTTTCGCGGGTGCTGACTGAGGTTTTTCTCGGCTGCCGGACTCTCGGCGGAGAATCTCTTTAGAAGTCCCAGAGCCGAAAATCGTTGCTGTGCCGGACGCCCGCGGCGCGCGCCGCGAAAAAAAGCTCAAAACCCGACTTTAGTTTAGAGCAACGCCCGTGCCGGGCCTCAGACATAGGCCCGTGCGCGCCCCGCCGCCGCGGCCGGATCAGAGAATTTCGGATTTCCGGCTAAAACGCCGGCAAAATAGCGCCCCGGCTCTTTACTCTATCCGCTCTCTTGCAGCCGGCTGCGCCCGAAGCCCTGCCTACTTACTTCGCACCGTGTACCTGCTTCGCACCGGGCATTTTCCGCCAGTGTTTATGCGGCTTCGGCTTGCCTTCAGCCCCCTGGCCGCGCCCTGCTGCGAAGCAGGTACGCAGTCGGCCGGCATTTAACGCCGCCGCCCGGCGGCCCGGTAGATGTCAGAGCGGGTGGTTTTTGCAGTCTCCTTCAGCTTTTGGGCAGATTTTCCGACTGGTACGGCAGTTGAACTGTGCCGCCCCGACAATCCTCGCCGGACGTGCCGCAAGGCGGCCCCCGCCCGGCCCGACACCAACGAAGTCGCCGGCCACGTCCGACGCATTTTCAAAACAGAGGGGAAGAGATGTTCAGCTTTAAAAACTCCGTCGGCTCATTCCTGAAAACAGGCGTCGCCGCGGCGCTCTTCGCGCTCGCGCTCACAGCCGGCGCGCAGTCGGCCCGCGCGGCCGACGTCTGCTCCGCCTTCACCGTCACGCTCTCGGACGGCCGCGCGTTCTCCGGCCGTCAGGACACGAACGTCTCGGTCGGCTCGGCGACGACCGCCGAGGTGCGTGGCCGCTTCGTCAGCTACACCATCGATCTCAACACCTTCGCCGTGACGAACCTCACGCTGGCGAGCGACATCACCGGCAACCAGCCGAAGGTGATCTACGCGCGACGCCAGCCGCTCCACGGCCGCACGCTCACGAGCCTGCTCCGCATACAGATCAACAACGAGCAGATCGCCTTCCAGCGTTCGGGCGGCGGCGTGACGATGGAGGCCGAGTCGAAGGACTGCAACGAGGGCGGCATCTTCGAGATGGAAGCGCAGCCGGCCGTCGAGGTCGAGCACCAGCTCAGCCCGGACTTCGCCTACTGCCTCGACGCGCTCGGCCGCCTGCAGATCGTCTCGGCCTCGAACCCCTTCGTCGGGCGCGAGGACCCGCAGGCCGCCTCGCTCACTTTCCCCTCGTCGCCCTCGGCCGCCGTCGGCACGCGCCTGACGCGCTGGCTCGTCGGCGACAACGGCGGCATCGAGTTGGAGACGGGCGAAGACGCCATCGAGCCGCTCAACGCGGCCTGCAACGGCGCGGGAACGGCCACGCCCTCGCCGACGGCGTCGCCCTCGCCCACCGCCTCGCCCTCGCCGACCGCCTCGCCTTCTCCGACCGCTTCACCCTCGCCGACGGCCTCGCCGACCCCGTTCGGAGTCAACTTCGAGATCGAGATCAAGCTGGCCGGCGCGGCCGTCAACGGCCAACTGCCCGAGGGCGACGCCAAGCACCAGCGCGACGCCGAGGGCACGCGCCTGCGCGTGCGCGCCGACGAGGTGAACCTGCCGGACGGCACGCGCCTGAACGTGCTCGTTGACAACGTTAAGGTCGGCGAGATCGTCCTCGCGGATCAGAAGGGCGAACTCCTCCTGCGCACCGACCGCGCGCAGAACGTGCCGCCCGTCGTTAACGGCACGACCGTCGTCGTCGCCGATCAGTCGAACAAGACCCTGCTGAGCGGCGTCTTCACGATGTCGCTGCCCGCGCCGTCGGCCACGCCTTCGCCGACGCCTTCGCCTGACCCGTCGCCCGGCGGCGAATCAATCGTGCGCGTGCCGCTCGCGGGCGCGGCGATCAACGGGATGGTGCCGAAGGGCTTCGCCGACCACCGCGTCCGCGCCGACGGCCGCCGCCTCGAAGTCGAGGTGCAGGACGTGAACCTGCCGGCGGGCACGGTGCTCAACGTCTTCGTCGCGGGGCAGCCCTTCGGGCAGATCTTCCTCGACGGCTTCTTCCGCGGCGAGGTGGAGCGCAACACTGGCGACGGCCAAGCCGTCCCGCCCGTAGGCGCGGGCACTACCGTCACCGTCGTCAACGCCTCGACGGGCGCGACCATCCTAGCGGGCAGCTTCGGCACGGCGGCGGCGACCGCCAACCCGCTCGACGACTCGAAGTTCTTCGTGCGGCAGCAGTACATAGACTTCCTCAACCGCGCGCCCGAACTATCCGGCTTCGAGGCGTGGGCGGGTGTGCTCGAACGCTGCCCGAGCATCCACAACGATTCGAGTTGCGACCGCGTGACCGTGTCCTCCGGCTTCTACCGCTCGCCTGAGTTCAGCGGGCGCGGCTACTTCATCTACCGCCTCTACGACGCGGCGCTGGGCCGCCGGCCGCACTACAACGAGTTCGTCTCCGACCTCGCGGCCTTCGGGCTGCCGGCCGACGAGGCGGCGCTCGCCGAGGCCAAGCGGCAGTTCGCCTCCGCGTTCCTCCAGCGCGCCGAGTTCGCCTCGCGCTACGGCGGGCTGACGAGCGCCGCGAGCGCCGAGGCCTTCGTCTCGCGGCTCGAACAGTCGGCCGGAGTGCGCTTGGCTAACCGCGCGCAGCTCGTCGCGGCGATGCAGTCAGGCGCGGCGACGGCGGGCGAGACGCTGCGCGCCTTCGTCGAGAGCCAGGAGGTCGAGGGCCGCTTCTTCTACCGCGGCTTCGTCGCGATGCAGTACTTCGGGTATCTGAGGCGCGACCCCGAGGAGGGTGGCTTCAACGCCTGGGTCAACATACTGACGAGCGGCGCGCCCGGCGTCGCGCCCGGCGACTACCGCACGCTCATCTACGGCTTCGTCCACTCGCAGGAGTACCGCGGGCGCTTCGGGCAGCCGTAACAGGATTCGCGGGGCCGACCGGGCAAAGGGGCGTAACCCCGCGGATGAACAAGGGGGGAAAGGGAGAGAGGGGCGCGGGCCGTGATCGTAAAGACGCGGCCCGCGCCCCTCTTGTTCGCGCCCGAAGTCATCGCGCGCCGCGGCTCATGATTCCACACGACGCGACGAAGGCGGCACGTCGGGCGAAGTCGTCTGCGGAAGTGTCGCCAACGAAAACAGCCGCCCCGCGGCGGCTGTTTGCAGTTCGGAATTTGGCGTCCCGTACGGGAGTCGAACCCGTGTCGCCGCCGTGAAAGGGCGGTGTCCTAGGCCACTAGACGAACGGGACGCAGCAAGGACAGTGGAATCGGATTTCGCGCTACGTTACCGGACGGTTCGCGCGACTGTCAAATCTCGTGAATTGTGAATCGTCGGTTCGACCGGCGCGCCAGCGCGGGCGCGGCTATAGCCAGTTGCCGATGAGGATGAAGGGCGCCCAGAAGAAGGGGTGCGAGTAAGAAGTTTTGGCCTTGCCCACGCCTGCTTCACGCAGGCCCACCCCGATGCCGCGGCTCTGGCCGCCGGGCGCGGGGGTGTCCGTTCCGCCCCTGAGCAGGGCGAGCTGGGCCTGGCGCAGGGCCTCGGCCTTCGCGGTGCCCGCCTGCGCGTTACGCAGGCGATAAAAATTCTGCATCAGTTGTTTCGTGCTCTCGTCGGCCACGGGCCAGAGGCTCGCCATGACGGCCTTCGCGCCCTGCCGCTGCGCCAGCACGGCGAAGCTCTCGACCTCCTTGCCGTCGGCCCCCGTCCCGCCCGTAGCCGTGTCGCACGCCGAGAGCGTCAGCAACTCGACGCCGCCGAACAGGTTGACCGCGCTCCTGATCTCGGAGAGCGACAGGCGGTTGCCGTCGCCTAGAAGAAGGAAGGAGTCGCGCTCGTTGCCGGGCTGGACGGCGAAGTGGCTCGCGATGTGGACGACCTGGAACCGCTGCCGCAACGCGGCGCGGAAGGTCTCAAGCGTGAAGGCGTCGTCTAAGAGCACCTTGCCTTCGAGCACGCCGCCGGGGTCGGCCTCCTGCTCCCGGATGATGCCGTGCAGCTCTTCCTGCACGCCGGGCAGCGCCGAGAAGTTGGCGTGCGACTTGGTGACGCCAGCCCCGAACGCACTCCACTTGGCGCTCGGGGCGTCCTTCAGGCGGCTGTTGCTCGCAGGGGTGAAGACGACGTTGCGGTAGCGCTCGACCATGTACTTCTCGCCGTCGTGCAGGGCGGCCATCGGGACGTAGCGCAGCGAGCCGTCGAGCGACCACATCAGGGTCTCGGCCTGCGCGTCCCTCAGGTCTTTCGCTATCGGGCCGACGAGGATGCGGTACATGGCCTCCAGTTGCGGGCGTGCGTCCGAGCGCGGATCGCGCAGCGCCTCGCGCAGGGCGAAGACTTTACGCTCAAGTTCTTCGGCCTTGATGGGGTACTCGGCTGCCTTCTGTACGTTCGGCGTGATCAGGATGACGCGGTACTTCTCCGCGCCGACGAGCGTGTACAGTGCGACCGCGCCCGGCCCAAGCTCGCGCAGGTCATCCATCAGGGCCTGCGAGTCGCGCAGTTGATCGACGCGGGCCGCCTGCCTGGTGTTGCCCAACTCGTCCCCGAGGCGGTCGAGGAATGACTGGAAGGCCTGACCCGAAGCTTGCAGCTCGGTCTCGATCTTAGAGAGCAGTTGCTCCTCTTCGGGGCTGCGCGTCTGCTTAGCCAGCAACTCGCCGCGCTGCCGCCCTCGGAGCACGAGCTGGTCGGCCAGCGCCTCGTACTTCTGCTCCACGCCCGTCTCGGCGGCCGTCAGCGTCGCGCCCGCCTTCGAGGACTCGCCGCCGCGCCGCACGAAGTCGAGATACTCGTGCTCCTTGAGCAGGTCTATGACCTGCTGCGCTTCGAGGAGCCTGCCGTGCGTGACCAGCAGGTCGGCAAGCTCGTTGTAGGTGAGCGCCTTCGACTTGATGAAACTCCTCTGCGCCATCACGTCGAGCGGCGGCAGCTCAGCCCTCGCGCTCTGGTATGCGTTGACGGCCCGCTTCCCGTAGAAGATCGCCGCGCCGGGCTTGCGGTCGGACTTCCACAGGTACATCAGGTTGCTGGACACATCGCCCTCGCCCTGCTTGTCCGCCAGCTCGCTGAACAGGGTCAGCGAACGCCTGAGGTGCGAGAGCGCCTTCGCCCTGTCGCCGAGCGAGTTGAAGACGAAGCCGAGGTTGTTGAGCGTGGCCGCCTCGCCGCGCCGGTCGCCGACGCCCTGCTGGATGGAGAGCGCCTCGTTCAGATACTCGACCGCCTTGCGCTTGTCCTCCGACTCAAGGGAGGCCCACGCAAGGTTCGAGAGCGCCGGGGCCAGCTCCTGACAGTTACCGGTCTCGCGCAGAAGTTGCAGCAGCTCGCTGTGGCTGCGGTGCGACTGCTTGCGGTCGCCCAGCGCGTCGTAGAGGAGTCCGAGCTGGTTGAGGACGAACGCCTCGCCGCGCCGGTCGCCGACGGCGCGCATGAGCGCGAGCGCGTTCTGGAAGGCGTCGAGCGCGTCGCGCCTGTCGGTCATCCCCGCGCGCGCGAGGCCCGCGCTGGCGAGCGTGTAGGCGGCCATGCGCTTGTCGTCCAGTTCGCGGAACAGTGCGAGGGCCTGATCGAAATGCTCCAGGGCCTTCTGCTTGTTGTCGAGCGAGTAGAAGATCTGCCCCGTCCTGCCGAGGGTCGTCGCCTCGCCCCTCCGGTCTTTCGCGGCGCGCTGCAACTTCAGCAGCTCGTCGAAGTGCGCCAGCGCCTTCTGCGCGTCGCCGGTCGCCGCCTCGACCGTCCCTGCAATTTCGAGGGTGATGATCTCGCCGCGCGGGTCTGAGGCGGCGCGGAACAGCCGCAGCGCCTCTTCGTAACGACCGGCCGACGGGCCGTCGGCTTCGCCTGCGCGGGCGGGCGTCAATCGCGAGGCGCGGGCCAACGATCTTTCGGCCCCGAGTCGCCGCTCGTCGGTCGCGCCCACGTCGCCCTTCTCGATGTCGAACTCGTAGCGGCCGGGGGGGGCGGAAGAGGCGGCGGGGTTGACGACGATGGTGTACTTGCCGCCCCGTTCAGCCTCGTAAAAGAGCGCATCGACGCCCCAAGAGCCGCTGGGGTTGTTAACGCGCAACACCTCGCGCCCTTCCGGGTCGAGGAGGGCGGCCTGCACGTCCACGCCCCGCTGGTCGAAGACGGCGCGCACGAACTGCCCCGGTTCCAGCGCGAGGCCGTAGGTGTGCATCCCGCCGCCCGTCAGCTCGCGCTCGAACTGGGGCGCGGCGCTCTGGCCGAAGGCGCACGAGGGGCAGGCGTGCGCGGCGCGGTCGGGGCCGCCCAGCGTCGCCGCTATTCCGAAAAACAGCAGCAGCGACACGAAGGAGGCCACAGACGACTTGGGGGTACTCGCCATAAAACTTACCTCGCGGTGAGCGCCCTGTAATTCAAGCCCGGACGCGGGGCACAGTTATCTGATCTTCAGCGCAGAGAGGTTGACGGAAGGCTGGGCAGAGTGAAGATGATCTCGGTAGAGGGCAGTCGCTAGCCCGGAGCCAGCCTTGTATACCGAAGCATATGGCCCCCACCTGCGGAAGTCAACAATGCTTCGGCGTATCAGAGAGACACGGCGCGCCACAGCTTCCCACGACGCGGGACTTGCCCCTGGCTGGTTACGAGCCTTCGCGGCCGTCAATCGCCTTGAGGACGCGCCAGGTGCAGCGGCTGACGTGCTGGCCGAGGGCGAGCAGGCCGAGGGCGACGATGGTGTAGGTGGCGACCGCTGCGAGCAGCAGCAGCACGTGGAGGCGGTCGCCGAAGTCGGCCAGCAGGACGAAGCCGCCGAGGAACAGGGCCTCGACGGCGGCGGCCGAGAGGAAGAAGGCGCGGTAGGCTCGCTCCGCACGGTCGATGCGGTCGAGCGCGGCGCGACGCGTCGAGTCGAAGTTTTTCTCAGTCGTCATGATGAACTCCGTCTGCGTAGGTTAATCGCTTCCGCCGAGACCCGGCGACTGGAACGCGGCCGAGGCGTCAGCGCGAAAGTTTGTAGAAGAGAGCCGCGGCGATGACCAGCGCCTCGACGACGGCGAACCAGATGATCGCCCGCCGCAGTCCGCCCCCGCCGCCCGATTCGTTTTCGGCCTTCACGCAGTCACGCGCGCCCTGTGCGTCCGAGGCTGCGCTCCCTGAAGAGCAGGAAGAGGGGCAGCGCGAGCGAGACGCCGACCGCGAGGTTGCAGACGACGTAGAGCCACAGGTTTTTCATCCCGCGCCTGCGGCCTTCGGAGAAGACGAACAGCCACAGCGCGAGCGAGGAGATCAGAACGTCCATGCCGAAGAAGGCCGAGACGTGGTTCGCGAAAAGCTGTTCGGAGAAGGCCCGCGCGTCCGCCCCGTGCGCCGCGAGGAACTGGGCGAACTGCCAGAGCGGGAGCGCCGTGCCGAGGGCGGCGGCGGCCAAGTAGAAGCCCTGCATGCGCTAAACCCTCCTTCAACTCTTAACGCCACAACGCAAGCCCCGACAGGCTCACCGCCGTCAACAGCTCCGGCTCTCCCGCACCGCCGGTATCAGACCGCGAGCTTGCCCGCCTCGCGGCGTAGCGCGGCCAGCCCGTAGGCGAGGCGCGACTTGGCCGTGCCAACGGGCAGGCCGAGCACGTCGGCGACTTCGGCGAGCGGCATCTCGTCGAGGTAGTGGAGCACGAGCACCATCCGGCTCGCGGGCGAGACGCGGGAGAGCAGCTCGGGCAGTCGCTCGGTTAATCCCGAATCGCGCGCGTCGTGCGATTCGGCCGCGAGTTGTTCGGGGACAAAATCCTCGTCGAACTGTTCGGGCCAGCGCCGCCTGCGCTTCAACTGGCGGACGACCTCGCGGCTCGCGACGCGGTAGGCCCACGGGCGGAACAGCTCCGGGTCGCGCAGCCAGTAGAGCTTGCGGTAGATCAGTATGAAAACTTCTTGCAGCACGTCCTCTGCCGTGGCCGCGTCGCCTGTGGCGGCGCGGACGTAGCGGCCGAGCGGGGCTTGGACCGACTCGAACAGCTCTTCGAGGGCCGCGCGGTCGCCCGACTGCGCCAGCAGCACCAGCCGCGTCTCCCGCTTTGTGGCGTCGGCCATCCGTCCCAGCCCTCCAACGGTAAAGAGGAGCTTAGCGGCCGAAAGGTTCGGATCAAAAAGAATTGCGGAATGCGGAATTCGGATTGCGGATTGAAGAACCGAATAGTTCCTAAATCCGAAATCCGCATTCCGCAATTCCGAAGCCCCCTCTGGGGTTGACTCTTTTGTACGCTCAGGGCCGGTCGTCGGTGGCGGCGGCGCGGCCCTGGTTCTGCTGGTCGAGCCACGTCTTCAAGGGGGCGAAGTAGTCGAGGATGGCCGTGGCGTCCATCTTGTCCTCGCCGGTCAGCGCCTTCAGGGCTTCGGGCCACGGGCGGCTCGCGCCCATCGTGAGCATCTGCTTCAACTTCGCGCCCGCCTCCTTGTTGTTATAGATCGAGCAGCGATGCAGCGGCCCCTGGTAGCCGGCCTGCCGGCACAGCGCGCGGTGGAACTGGAACTGTAGGATGTGCGCGAGGAAGTAGCGCGCGTAAGGCACGTTGGCCGGCACGTGGTACTTCGCGCCCGCGTCGAAGTCCTGCTCGCTACGCGGCGCGGGCGGGACGATGCCCTGGTACTTCGTCCTTAAATCCCACCACGCCTGGTTGTAGTTGGCGGGCGTGACCTCGCCCGAAAAGACTTTCCAGCGCCACTGATCGACGATGTAGCCGAAGGGCAGGAAGGCGACCTTGTCGAGCGCCTGGCGGAGCAGCAGGCCCGTGTCGGCGTTGGCCGGCGGCGCCTGGTTGATGAAGCCGAGCTGCTTCAAATATTCGGGCGTGACGGAGAGGGAGATGGTGTCGCCGATGGCCTCGTGGAAGGCGTCGTTGGCGCTGTTAACGAAGAGGAAGGGCTGGTCGGCGTAGGCCAACTGGTAGTAGTTGTGGCCCAGCTCGTGGTGGACGGTGGCGAAGTCCTCCTCGTTGATCTGGATGCACATCTTGATGCGCACGTCCTTCTTGTTGTCGATGTCCCACGCCGAGGCGTGGCAGACGACTTCGCGATCCGTCGGCTTCACGAAGAGTGAGCGCTGCCAGAAAGTTTCGGGCAGCGGTTCGAGCCCGAGCGAGGTGAAGAAGTTCTCGCCGTACTTGACCATCTGTTTGGCGTCGGTGTTGCGCTGCCGGAGAATCTGTGTGAGATCGTAGCCGGGGTCTGCGCCCTGCGGGGCGAGCAGCGGGTAGATGTTGCCCCACTGCTGGCTCCACATGTTGCCCAGCAGGTGCGCCGGGATCGGGCCGTCCTTGGGCACGACCGCGTCGCCGTACTTCTCGTTCAGCTTCGCGCGCGTGTAAACGTAGAGCGAGTCGTAGAGCGGTTTGACCTGCTGCCACAGGCGCTCCATCTCGGCGGCGAAGGCGTCAGGCTCCATGTCGTAGTTCGAGCGCCACATCGCGCCCACGTCGCGGAAGCCCATCTCCTTCGCACCCTTGTTCGCCAGCTCGACGAAGCGGCCGTACTGCTGCTTGTAGGGCGGCGAGACCGTGTGCCAGCCGAGCCAGATTCGTTTCAGCTCTTCCGGGTTGCGGCTCTCGGCCAGGATCGGCTCCATGTCGGAGAGCGACAGGCACTTCTTGCCTTCGCCTTCGCCGTCGGGGCACCACTTGCCTTTGCCGTAAGCGCCTTCGAGCGCGGCAGCGATCTTCGTCAGCTCCTCGCGCTCCGCCGGGTTCGACGGCGCGGGCAGCGTGAGCGCGAGCTTCAGCAGCTTGAACTTGCGGGCTGTGTCGCCCGTCAGTTGCACGCTGTCGAACCGCTTGGCGGCCGTGGCGAGCTCCGTCACGGCCGCGATGTACTCCTTGTTGGCGTCGGCCGCCAGCGCCTCCGTGTCCTCCGTGATGTAGGTGCTCTGCGTCCACTGCGCGCGGTTGAGTTCGACGCTCAGTTCGGCGAGCCGCTTCTCGGCTTCCGCGATGAAGCGCTCGGCCTCGGCCTGGTTAGCCGGGCCGGTCGCGACGTTGGAGTTGCCGGCCGTCTGCTGGCCGGTCTGCACGCACGACGAGAGCAGCAGGAGAGACAGGGACAGCGCGACGGCTACGGCCGCGACGGGTCGTTTGCGAACAGAGAGATTCATAAAAAGCCTCCGCGGGGTTGCTGAAAGCCGGGCCGCTTCTGGAACAGTTGCTTGCGGGGAAGTTGGCCGCATTGTAACCGCGCCGGCCCGTCCGTTACAATCGCGGCCAACGCTAAACGAACACGCAAGCTCTCGAAATTCTGCTCGGCCGCAGGTGTCTCCGTATGAAACGGGCCTACACAGTCCTCGACCCGGCCGCGGCGCGCGCGCAGCTCACGCCGCGCGGCGGGTGCGCGCTCGGGGTGATGATCAAAGCGCCGCGCGCGGGCGCGTCGAAGACGCGGCTGGTCCCGCCGCTCACCCACGAGGAGGCCGCCGCACTCTCCGTCTGCTTCCTGCGCGACACGGCCGGGAACGTCGCCGCGGCGTGCGAGTCGGCCGGCACGGTTGACGGCCGCGACGCGGCGTCGGGCGTCGCCGTTTACACGCCGGTCGGCGCGGAGAGCGCGTTCGCGGGGCTGCTGCCCGAAGGCTTCTCGCTGCTCGCGCAGCGCGGCGACGGCTTCGGCGAACGCCTCTTCAACGCCGCCGACGATCTGCTCCGCCTCGGCTTCGACTCGCTCTGCCTGATCGACTCGGACAGCCCGACGCTCCCGACGCGCGCCCTCGCCGCGGCCGTCGAAGAGCTGTCGCGGCCCGGCGACCGCGTCGTCCTCGGCACGGCCGACGACGGCGGCTACTACCTGATCGGACTCAAGCACGCGCACCGGCGGCTGTTCGAGCAAATCGACTGGAGCACCGAGCGCGTGCTCAAGCAGACGGTCGAGCGAGCGTGCGAGATCAATCTCGATGTCGCGCTGCTGCCCGCGTGGTACGACGTGGACGACGCGGCCACGCTCGCGCGACTGTGTGAGGAACTCTTCGGTGATCAATCCGAGATCGCCTGTGCCCCCGGCGGCGCGACGCTCAAGGGCTACGAGGCCGCGCATACGCGCGCGCACCTCGCGGGTATCATCGGGCGCGAAGGCCTCGCGCGCGTCTGGCCCGCAGGCTCGGGCGCGGAGCGTGCGCGGGACGGCGAAGGCGGCGCGGGAGACGCCGCGCAGGCGGCGGAGGCTTCGCGTTGAGGAGCGCGGCGGGCGAAGGCCGCGCCGCGCCCGGCAATCAACCGGCGGGCGCACGCAGCATTGACGCAGCCTCGCGCTCGTTCGGGGCATCGCGCACGTTCGGCGCGGCCGCCCGCGCGTTCTTCACGCCCGCGAACGTACTGCTCATCGCCTTGGGCGTCGCTTTGCTCGTGCTGTTCCGTCACGTCCTCGGCCTGCCGCCGGGGACGGTCTCGATCTGGCAGTTCGTCAAGCTCGCCTTCGCGCAGTGCGCACTGCTCGCCGCGGCCGGCTTCGTCGCGTGGCGCGCGCCGTCCTCGCGGCACACGCTGCTCGTCGTCCTCGCCTTCGCCGCGCTCTTCCGCTACTGGCCGCTCGTGGAGGAGCCGCGGCTCTCCGACGACATCTACCGCTACGTCTGGGACGGGCGCGTGCAGGCCGCAGGGATAAACCCCTACCGCCACATCCCGGCCGAAGAACCACTCGCGCACCTGCGCGACGAGGCCATCTACCCGAAGATCAACCGGCGCGACTACGCGCCGACCATCTACCCGCCGCTCGCGCAGGCTATCTTCTTCGCGACCACGCGCGTCAGCGAGTCGGTCACGTGGATGAAGCTGACGATGATCGCCTTCGAGGCCGTAAGCATCTGGGCAGTCGTCTGGCTGCTCGCGTCCTTCGGGCTGCCGCGGCAGCGCGTCCTGCTCTTCGCGTGGCACCCGCTGCTCGTTTACGAGATCGCCGGGAGCGGCCACCTGGACGCGCTGATGATCTGCTTCGTCTGCCTCGCGCTCGTCGCGCGCCGCAGCAATCGCGAAGGTCTGACCGGCGCGCTGCTGGCGTGCGCCGCGCTCGTCAAGTTCTTCCCCGCCGTGCTCGCGCCCGCCCTCTACCGGCGCTGGGGCTGGCGGATGCCCGCCGCCTTCGCCGCCGTGTTCGCGCTCGCCTACGTGCCTTACCTGTCGGTGGGCTTGCGCCGCGTCCTCGGCTTTTTGCCGGACTACACGAACGAGGAGGGATTGCAGAACGGGGTCAGGTTTTTTATCTTGACGCTCGCGCGGAAAGTTTTTGGGGAGGCGCTGCCGAGCCGGGCCTACGTCCTCTTCGCCCTCGCAGTGCTCGCCGCGCTCGCCGGGTGGGCGCTCCGGCGTGGGGGCGGAGGCGGGCGGGGCCGCGCAGAAAGTGCTAAGGGGGCGCACGACTCGCCCGCGGGCGGCCCGGCCGCGCGTGCTTACGTCGAGCGCGCCTTCGTGCTGGCGGCGGCGTTCACCGTGCTGCTCTCGCCGCGCTACGCCTGGTACTTCGTGTGGCTCGTGCCGTTCCTCCCCGTAGTGCGGCCCGCGCTCGTAGTGCCGGTCTTCTATCTGACGGCCGCGAGCTTCGTGCTCTACCGCTCGTGGTTCGGCGACAGTCCGGAGCAGATGTTCGCGCTCGGCCTCGTCATGTACCTGCCGTTCGCCGCGCTCTGCCTGTGCGCGTGGCTCGTGACACGATTGAAGCCGAACGCCGCGAGACGGCCGGCCGAAAATTTTGCCGAGTAAGCTCAAATCCGGCTGGTTCGAGGTCTTCGTAGGGGCAGGGCTTGTCCATGCCCGCTTGAGCGCGCAAGCGCGAATTGAGTGCTCTGGTCACAGAACGGGCACGAACAAGCCCCGCCCCTACGGTATTAAAGTGCGTTCGTAGATTCGGCGACGGCGGAGGTCATAAAAGTTTTGTTCAACAGAACGAACGCAGGCAGGCGCGCGCTCGTGACGGGCGGCGCGGGGCTGATCGGCTCACACGTCGCGGATTTGCTCGTCGGCGAGGGCTGGTCTGTGCGCGTGCTCGACAACCTCGAGCCGAACACGCACCGGCAGGGAAAGCCTGCTTGGGTGAACGAGCGCGCCGAGTTCGTCCGCGGCGACGTGCGCGACCGCGAGACCCTCAGGGCGGCGCTCGAAGACATAGACGTGGTCTTCCACCAGGCGGCCTACGGCGGCTACATGCCGGAGATCGCCAAGTACGTCCACGTCAACAGCTACGGAACCGCCTTGATGCTCGAAACGATCCGCGACGAGAACCTGCCCGTCCGAAAGGTCGTCGTCGCCTCCTCGCAGGCCGTCTATAGCGAGGGCGCGGGCCGCTGCGAAGAGCACGGCATAGTCTTCCCCGCGGTGCGCCCCGTCGAACAACTGCGCGCGGGCGACTTCTCCGTGCACTGCCCCGTGTGCGACAGGCCGACCGTGTCCGTGCCGACGCCGGAGCGCGCGCCCGTCGGCGGCGAGACCGTCTATGCGCTCTCGAAGGTCGATCAGGAAAGGCTCGTCCTTATGTGGGGCCGGCAAACCGGCGTGCCCACGGTCGCCTTGCGCTACTCCTGCACCTACGGCCCGCGGCAGTCGATCTTCAACCCCTACACCGGCGTCATCGCCATCTTCTGCACGCGCCTCCTCAACGATCAGCCGCCCGTCCTTTACGAGGACGGCGAGCAGACGCGCGACTTCTCCTTCGTCGAAGACATCGCGCGCGCGAACCTCCTCGCCGCGACGACCGACAAACTCGACGGCCTGCCCGTCAACGTCGGGAGCGGCGAGGCGACGACGATCCGCCGCGTCGCCGAGCTGGTCTCCGACGCGCTCGGCGTCATGCTC
>DATHBT010000207.1:0-54747 GCA_035295985.1 Pyrinomonadaceae bacterium
TCTCGAAGAGCACGTGCTCGGCGAGGCAGACGAGCAGCACGCACGCGGCCCTCGCCCAGTCGCCGCGCACGTAGGGGCGCAGGAGGCGTTCGACGATCTGCGCGGCCCAGAGGATTGCGAGCAGGTTAATAACTGTGCCGAGGCGGTAGCCGAGCAGGCGGCGGCTGATGCCGGTCACGATGTCCGGCGCGGGGTTGAAGGGCGAGGGCGTGGGGAACCAGTCGCCGGGCGCGAGCAGCGGCCCGGCCATGGCGCGCTCGGAGTGGAGCAGGCGGTAGTTGAGAACGTCGAACGAGGTGTCGGGCAGAAAGGCGCGCGCCAAGTAGATGGCGAGAAGCGGCAGCGCAACGGCGAGCCAGAACTGCCGCCCTGTCGCCTCGCGCCTCCCGCGCGTGGCGGCGTAGAGACAGACGACGGCCGCGGATGAAATGACGGTCAGCGGCCAGGCGAGCCAGTTGCTCCCGACCAGCCAGAAGTATTCGCGAGCGACCGAGGCGACGTAGAGCAGCAGGACGCCGTCGGCCCACTCGACCCGGCCGGCGAAGTCGACCGCCAACCGGCGCGACGCCGCGCGAGGTTCGTTCTGCCGTCTAGTCTCATCCATCCGCGCGCAGCGCCTCACTCAGGACGCGGCCGAGACCAGCCGCTCGACCACGTTCGACCAGGACAGGTTCAGCCCCAACACCTTCTCGCGGCCCCGCGCGCCGAGGCGGCGGGCCAGCGCGCGGTCGCGGTATAGCTCGTCGAGCCGCGCGGCTAGGGCGCGCGCGTCCGGCTCGACGACGAAGCCGTTCTCGCCGTCGGCGACGAACTCGGCCGCCCCACCGCCGTCGCTCGCCACGACGACAGCGCGGCCCGCGTACATCGCTTCGAGCGCGACGTAGCCGTAGTCCTCGTCGAACGGCAGGTAGCAGACGGCGAGCGCGTTCGCGTACAGGTCGATCAACTCGGCCTCCCCGACGAAGCCGCGCAGCTCGACGCGGTCTGCCACGCGCCGCTCCTTGGCGAGCGCGCGGCACTCGGCGAGCGCAGGCCCGCGGCCCGCGAGCACGGCCCTGACGGGAGTCTTGACGTAGCGCATCGCCTCGACGAGCAGCGTCTGCCGCTTCTGCGACTCCACGCGGCTCGGGTAGAAGACGTAGTCGCCGGCCTCGCCGGAGAACAGTCGTTCGGCGCGCGGCGGCGGGTGGTAGAGCGGCTCGCTCTCGATGCCGTTGTAGCGCAGGAGCCGCGCGGCCACCTCCTTCGAGTTGGCGAAGACCTTGCGCGCTTCGGGGATGAACTGTTCGTCGCAGCGTTGTATGAGCGCGCGGACGCGCGGGCCTTCCGGGTGGGTCAGCAGGTCGTCGAAGGGCGTGCCGGAGAGGTTATAGGCCGAGCGGTGCTGGTGGATGATCCAGAGCACCTTGCGCGGGTGCGCGGCGCAGTAGGCCGGGAACTTCATCCCGACGAGCAGATCGACGGGCACGCCGTTCGACTCGGTGAGATCGAGCAGCCGCCAGGCGAGCACGTTGTTGACGATCTCTTCGGGCGGGTACCACTTGAAGGGGAGCGCGACCGTCTCCGCGTTGTAGCCCTCGCGGCGGAAGGCCGCGGCCAGCCCCGCGACGTGCGCCTCGGCCCCGCCGCTGACGAAGGGAACCTGCGTGGTGCAGATGAGGACGTTGCGGATCATCGGGTCTGCGCGGTCGGGCGGCTCATAGGCGCGTGCCTGCGGCGGGGCATGACGGCGGGCGCGGACTCGCGGAACGCGCGGCTCAGCGCGCCGGGCCGCCGACGTTCGCCTCGCCGCGCAGCAACTCGACCTCCTCGCGCAGCGAGCGCAGCTCTTCGGCGTCCGCCTCAAGCGCCTCGACGCGCGCGCGCAGTTCCGCCAGCTCCGCCTCGCGCTCGGCGAGCAGGCTGTGAGTCAGGCGCAGCGCGTCGTTGACGGCCGCGTTGAAGTTGATCTGCTCCCAAGTGAGCCAGTGAGTCGCTCGCCGCAACTGTCGCTTGACCCAGAGTTCGAGCCGCCCCGCCGTGTCCCGCCGGTCGCTCACGACGGGCGGCAGCCGGTTCCACGCGCGCCCCGTCACCTGCAGATCGGCCTCAAGCTGCGCGAGCGCCTGCCTGCGTCGATCAGTCGGCTGCTGCCCGTCCGCTGACGCGCGCAGTTGCCGGCGAATCTCCGCCAGCACGCTCTCGACTTCGGCGTCACGCTCCATCTCACTCCCTCCCATCCCGGTATGCCCCCAGGCGCGACCGCCCCTGACGTGAACGCGCGGCCCGGCCGAAACCACGCGACGATCTCTTGGCGCGCGCGGTCGTAAGCGCCGTGCAGTCGCGGGGGGGACTACGGCGACGAAGTGGCCGCGGCTTTCGCGGGCCGTGCGGTGTCGGGCGTCGGGCGATTTTGATCCGACGCGCAGTATAGCGAGACCGCCGCGGCTGCGCACGCCTCAACGCCCGCCCGCCCGCTTCAGAACCTCTTCGTAAACCGCCAGCGTCTCGCGCGCCGTGCGCTCCCAGGTGAACCGGGCGGCGCGCTCGCGCCCCCGCGCGGAGAGTCTGCGGCGCGCCCCTTCGTCCGCGAGGAGCCCGCCGATCTCGCCGGCGAGCGCCCGCGCGTCTTCGGGCGGGAAGAGCGAGGCCGACTCCTCGCCGAGCACTTCGAGATGCGCGCCGATGCGGCTGGCGACGACGGGCGCGCCGCACGCCATGGCTTCGAGCGGCGGCAGGCCGAAGCCCTCGTAGAGTGACGGGTAAACGAAGGCGATGCAGGAGGAATAGAGCGCGCACAGCTCCTCGTCCGTCACGTAGCCGGTGAAGTGGATTCTTTCGCGCAGCGCGGAGGACGAGACTTTCGTCAAAAAATCTTCGTGCAGCCAACCCGTCCGTCCGGCGAGCACGAGGCTGAGATCGGCGGGCGTCGCCTCGACGCGCGCCAGCAGCTCGAAGGTCCGCAGGAGCGTCGCAAGATTTTTGCGCGGCTCGATTGTGCCGACGGCGAGGATGAAATTTTCACTAACGCCGAATCGCGCGAGCAGCGCGCGGGACTCATCGGCGCTGAGCGGCCGGAAGATTCTCCGCGGCGCTTCCGGCACGACAGTGACCTTCGATGACGGAAGGCCGAGCCGTTCGCACGCCTCGCCGCGGATAACTTCGGTGGGCGTTATAACGTGCGCGGCGCATCGGGCCATGAGCGGCAGGCGGCGGCGCAGCCGGCGGGCGCGGCGCGCGAGCATCGTCTCCGGCCAGGCGAAGGCGGACAGGTCATGGACTGTGAGCACGGCGGGACGCTCGCCCCAGAGCGGCACGTCGTAGTTCGTGCCGTGGAACAGATCGACACGGCTGCGGCCGAGGTGGCGCGGCAGCCCGATTGACCACCAGTGGCGGCCGAGCGGGCCGACGGCGACGCGCGTCGCGCGCAGGTTCGCCGGCAGGCCCGCGCCGTCCTCAGCGCGCAGCTCGACGGGCGCGTAGCGCGAAGGGTACAGCAACACGAACTCGTCCGAGGGGGAAGCGGCGGCGAGAGCGCGGGCCAGCTCGAAGGTGTAGTGGCCGACGCCGGTCTTCGTCTCCGTGAGCGGGATGGCGTCGAGGCCGATGATCATCGCGGGAGTCGGGAAGTGGTTTGGCCTTGAGCGCGTCGGTGTCGTCGGGGCGGGTAGAATGTACCACACGCCCGAAAGGTTGAGCGTAAACCAGACCGACTCACCGCGGAGGCACAGAGGGCACAGAGATCACACAGAGGATCGGATTTCTCCGTGCCCCCTCCGTGTCCTCTGTGTCTCTGTGGTGAGTGCCAAACGCCACGCTCAAGTAAAAAGTGCTATAAGAAACCGCATGAGACTGGCCGAACTGAACACGCCCGCGCTCGTGCTCGACATCAATCGCGCGCGGCGCAACGCCGCGCGGATGTCTGAGCGCGTAAGGGGTTTGGGCGCGCGGCTGCGCCCGCACGTCAAGACGCACAAGTGCGCCGAGGTCGCGCGCCTCCAGACCGAAAACTCGCAGGCCGCGCTTACCGTCTCCACGCTCGCCGAGGCGCGCTTCTTCGCCGAGCGCGGCTTCACGGACTTGACCTACGCCGTCCCCGTCGAGCCGGGCAAGTTCGATGCGGCAACCGATCTCGCGCGGCGCGGCGTCCGCCTCGCGCTCATCACGGACGACCCCGAAATCCCGGCCCCTTTAGACGGCGCGGCGCGGCAGGCGGGCGTCACACTCGATCTCTTCCTCAAAGTCGATTGCGGCTACCACCGCTGCGGCGTCGAGCCGGAGACTCCCGAGGCCCGCGAGATTCCGCGAAGGATCGCGGGCGCGCGTAACCTGCGCTTCGCCGGAATCCTCACGCACGCGGGCCACTCGTACCACGCGCGCACGCGCGACGAGCTGCTCGAAGTCGCGCGCCGCGAGCGCGACGTAATGACAGCCTTTGCGGAGGAACTGCGCGCCGACGGGATTGAAGTGCCGACCGTCAGCGTCGGCTCCACCCCGACGATGGCGGTCGTCGATCACCTCACGGGCGTGGACGAGGCCCGGACCGGCAACTACATCTTTTACGACGCCTTCCAGGCCACGCTCGGCAGTTGCGCCTTCACCGATTGCGCGCTCACCGTCCTCGCCTCGGTTGTCCACCGCGACCGCACGCGCCGCAAGGTCGTCATCGATGCCGGGGCCATCGCCCTCTCGAAAGATCGCGGCGCGACCGAACTCGACCCCGCCTCCGGCTTCGGCCGCGTGCTCGATCTGGAAGGCGACGATCTCGGCCTGCGCGTCGGCTCGGTCTCGCAGGAGCACGGCGTCATACAGATCAAAGAAGCAGGACTCTTCGACCGGCTGCGCGTCGGCACACGCCTGCGCGTGCTGGCGAACCACTCGTGCCTGACCGCCGCGCAGCACCCGTTCTACAACGTGCTCGAAGGCGAGCGGGTTGTTGACAAGTGGGAGATTCAACGCGGGTGGTGAAGAAGCCGGCGGCGGTTGGCTGTTCGGCGGCGAGTCGCGTTGTTTAGCAAAACTGAGTTTTGACGACATGAGTCGAGCGGCCAAAAGTTTACTCGCTTTCGGAATCTACCTATGCGGGTTAGGCTTGCTTTTGCTGCTCGTCCCGAATCTGCTCCTGCGGGTTTTCGGGGTGCCGCCGACGAACGAAGTCTGGATCAGAATCAACGGGATGTTAGTGCTCTGCCTGAGCTTCTATTACGTTCAGGCGGCGCGAAATGAGTTGACGAGTTTTATCCGCTGGACGGTCTGGGCGCGCGTCGCGGTTATCTTTTACTTCGCGGCTTTCGTCCTCTTGGTCTCGGCCCCGAAGGCGCTGCTGCTGTTCGGTCTGATCGATCTGCTGGCCGCCCTCTTGACGTTGCGCGCGCTGAAAAAAGACGAAGACCGTCGAAGGGACTTAGCCTTTAGCAAAAAGCCCGGCAGCAGCTAAAACGCGGAGGCCGGGGGCGAAATGATGATGATCGCCCCCGGCCTCCGGTTTTGCTAACAGCTAACAGCTATCCTCACGCCCTCTTGACGTTGCGCGCGGCCTGCGCGCGTGCGGGCTGCGGCTGCTCGGCCTGCTCGTCCGTCCCGGTGGCCTTCATCTTCTCGATGCGGGCCGTGAGGCGGCGGTCGAGGTCGGCCACCTGTTCGGGCGCGAGCCGGTAGATGTTCGGCTGGTTGTGGTAGAGCTTCGAGACCGTGACGATGTCGGCCTCTTTGAAGCCGTGGCGGACGGCCTTCGCGACCAGCTCCTGCACCGTGATCTGCGGCGGCACGAGCGAGAGCGGCGACGGCTTCTCCTCAATCGTCTCCGGCACGGCCGCGGCGCGCGGCGCTTCGACCGGCAAGTCGGTTCCGTGCTCCGTCTGCATGTGGCGTATGAAGTCGGCGAACGTCACCTGGCCCGTCAGCTCGAAGCCGACCTCGAAGGCCGGGCTATTCGACTTGATGATCTGGAAGACGCGCACGATCTCGCCGTCGCGCTCCTGGAGCGAGACCTCGACCATGATGTCAACGAAGTATTCGAGCCCCGACGCCGTCATCGGCAGCACCCGGCCCACCTCGTTGTCCTCCTTCGCCTCTTTGCCCTTCGCCGGAATCTGATCGACGATCACGACCGACTTGCCCGACTCGATGCAGAGCCGCCGCAGCACGCCCTGCAAAATCATCTGGTCGGCGGCCAGCTCTTCCGCAGACGGCTGCGCGAGCGGGTCGCCCGTGCGCTCGCGGACGGCGGCGACCATCTCGGAGTGCTTGGCGGAGAAGTAAGAGGCCCACGAGTCGAGGGCGAAGCAGCCGTAATTGCGCTCGCGGCCCTCGCCCGAAAGCGCCCAGTCGATGAACTCTGGCAGCTCGTCCGGGTGCTCGATCTCTAAGCCGTCGAAGACCGTGCCGTTGCCTTTGAGCAGCCGGCTCTTGCGCTCCACGTCGAAGATGCAGAGGCGGCCCAGGCCCGCGTCGGCCATCGAGCGGACGAAGTGCGTCTTGCCCACGCCCGCGCCGCCGCGCACGGCCATCACGAGACGCTGTTGCCGGGGCAGGCGGCTGAGCGGGTTGATTCTCGGTTTCTTCACGTTGCTCATCTGTGACTCTCCTTCAAAATCCTGATCTGTTGGGCGACGGTCTTTCTAAGGGGGGCATCCCGCCGTTCGACCCGACCCGGCGCTCTTTCGGGAGCATCAATCTGCCCAGCGCCCGGCCGGAGATGTGCCATCGGTGAAACACTGTAGCACAAAAAACACGAGGGTCAAGTGGAAAGTTAACGCGCCGGGAGAAAAATTAACGAAAGACTGGGGGTTAATCGGGCGGGCGTGAGTGCGCCGTCAGTTTGACGCGAGGGGCGGGCGCGGAAACGAATCGGCGTCGGGGTGGGCACGACTTCCGCGGCTTTACAAAGTCGGCCGAAACGGTTTTCATTGTCTGTTCAGTCAACCCGAAAAATTCGCGTCCGAAGAAGCGACTCGTCCCTCTTCATCCGAGCCATGAAAGTTTACGAAAACATCCTGGGCCTCATCGGCAACACGCCGCTCGTGCGCCTCAACCGTTTGACCGAAGGAATCAAGGCGCAGGTCTTCGCCAAGATGGAGAGCCTGAATCCGGGCTACTCGGTCAAGGATCGCATCGGCATCTCGATGATCGACGCGGCCGAGCGCGAGGGGTTGTTGAAGCCCGGCGGCACGATTGTCGAGGCCACTTCGGGCAACACGGGGATCGGCCTCGCGCTCGCGGCGGCAGTCCGCGGCTACCGCTGCACGTTCGTGATGACGGACAAGGCTTCGGTCGAGAAGGTGCGCTACCTGAAGGCGCTCGGCGCGGACGTGGTCGTCGTGCCCTCGTCGGCGCGGCCGGGCACGCCCGACCACTACGTCGCGACCGCGCAGCGCATCGCGCGCGAGACGCCGAACAGCTTCTACCCGAACCAGTACGCGCACCCCGCCAACCCGCTCGCGCACTACCGCACGACCGGCCCCGAAATCTGGGAGCAGACCGAAGGGCGGATCACGCACTTCGTCGCCGGCCTCGGCACGGGCGGCACGATCTCAGGCACGGGCCGCTTCCTCAAAGAGACGAACCCCGCGATCCGCGTCATCGGCGCAGACCCCTACGGCTCCGTCTTCAAGACCTACAAGGAGACGGGCCGGACGGGCGAGGCGTCGCCCTACCTCGTCGAGGGCATCGGGCAGGAGATCATCCCCGACAACGTCCACATGAAGTACGTGGACGAGATCGTCAATGTCACAGACCGCGAGTCGTTCGAGCTGGCGCGGCAGCTCGGCCGTAAAGAAGGCATCTTCTGCGGCGGCTCGACGGGCACGAACCTGGCGGCGGCGCTGCGCGTGGCAAAACAGTTGGACGAGACCGCCGTGGTCGTCTTCATCGTCTGCGACACGGGCGAGCACTACCTGACGAAATTCCACTCGGACGAGTGGCTGAAGGAGAAGCAGCTCCTGGAGCCGCAGAAGATGACCGCCGGACTGATCGTCGGGACGAAGGCCGCGCACGCGCCGCCGACGCTCGTCACCGCCACGCCGCAGACGCGCGTCTCCGAGGCGCTGGCGAAGATGGACGAGCTGGGGCTGTCGCACATCCCTGTCGTCGAGGAAGGGAAGTCCGTCGGCTCTCTGCGCGAGAACCGCATCCTCGCCAAAGTCCTCGCCAACCGCGAGCTGATGGACGGGCCGGTCAGCGAGGTGATGGGCGGCGGCTTCCCCATCGTGGACGTGGACGCGAGCGCCGCCCACGTGACGCGGCAGTTGCAGAAAAGCCCCGCCGTCCTGGTCGAAGAGTACGGCCGCATCACCGGCATCATCACGCGCCACGACATGATCGAGCAGCAGGGGTGAAGGAGAAATGATGAATGATGAATGATGAATGAAAGACAAGCTCTTTAGTTCATCGTTCATCGTTCATCATTCATCATTTCTTACAAGTGCTTCGTCGCAGGCGTCGCGGTAGCTGCACGCGGCGCAGCGCGGCGGCTCCTCGTGGCTGCGGTGAACCTCTACAGCTTCGCGCGCCTCACGCATCTCGTCCAACAATTCGAGCAGTGCCTCGCGCAGCCCCGGCGTGAAACCGACCCGCACCTCGCCGTCGCGGTAGCGGACGACGCCGTAGGGGACTGGCTCGCCGAGCTGATCTACGACGAGCAGGCAGTAGGCGGCGAGCTGCATCAGGTGCGAGTCGTAAGGCACCCCCGACGCGGGCTTGCGCGTTGACTTGGCCTCGACGGGCACGACGCCCTCGCGCGTCCGCACGAGATAGTCGGGCCGCCCCGTCAGCCCGTATGAAGGGGAGACCAGCGGTCGCTCCTGCCGCTCGCCCTCCTCGTTCAGAGTCACGGGCGCGACGCGGCCGACGGGCGCGCCCGTGTCGCCGTAGATGAGACTGCCCCGCGGGAGCCCGGTGCGTCGCGCGTGACCGCGCGCTGCGAGCCGGGCCGCGACGGCGGCGGCGACGAGGAGGAGGAAGGCGATGGAGAGAATGAGCGTCATCGCGGCCACAGCCAGAGCGCGAAGAGGGCGAGGGCGCAGAGCACTGCGAGCAGCCCGGCGGCGGCCGAGAGTTTCCTGAGCCGCGAGGCGGCCGTCACGCCGCGGCCGTGTTCGAGGTGCCAGGCCGTGCCGGCGGCGCGCGCCTCGTGCCCGCGCGTCTGCTCCGCGCCCTCGCGCCGCAGCCACCACGCGCGCGCGCAGTAGACGTACTCGCCGACCTCCGACGCCCTGATCAACTTCCCGCGTCCCGCCAACCTTCAACCCTCCGAAAAACTAACATTAGGAAAACTAAGCCGGCCCGCGCGGCGCGCCCGCGCGCTCGCGCAGCCACGCGCGTTGTTGCTATCCTATCCGCGCGCGCCTTGGGTTGCACACGCCGCGCGGCCGTGACGATGTCGAAGAGGGATTACGATTCGGAGGAGTTGACCGTAACGGAGAGCCGGGCGCGCTTGAAGAAGCCGCCGCTCTTCAAAGTCCTGCTCCACAACGACGACTTCACGACGATGGAGTTCGTCGTCTTCGTCCTGAAGTCCGTCTTCCAGCGCGCGGACGCGGACGCCGTCACCATCATGCTCAAGGTTCACACCGAGGGTGCCGGCGTCGCCGGCATCTACACCTACGAGGTGGCCGAGACGAAGGCGGCCAAGGCGATGGAGCTGGCGCGCGCGCACGAGTATCCGCTGCTCTGCTCCGTCGAGCCGGAGGAGGTGAGCGGATGAGACGACTGACCGCCGCCGCTTGCTGCGTAGTCCTGCTGGCCGGTAGTTCCGCGTCGCTGCCCGCGCGCGAGAGCAAGTTCGACGAGTTCGAGTTCAGAGGTTGTCAACGGATGATTAGCCGCCTCGACAACTTCGCCGCCGCGTTGACCGATCCGATCAGCCCGCAGCTTCACGGTCTGATCCGAGTCTACGGCGGCCGGAAGGTAGAGAGGGGCGAGGTTCAACTTTACATTCAACGAATTAGGGAATACCTGATCGCCAGACGCCCGGTTGATCCCCGTCGGTTCGACGTAACTTTCGGCGGCTATCGCGAGAAAGCCGGGGCGGATCTTTTCGTCTTCGTGCAGGGTGTGACGCCTCGTGAGGCGACGCCCACGGTCAGCGAGAAGGAAGTGGTATTCAGGAAGGGCGCGTTCAAAGCGAGCAGGCTAGACTGCGCCAGAACGCCGAGCGCGAAATGATCACGAGGGAGCTACAGGCGACGTTGAATCTGGCGGTCGAGGAGGCGGCGCGGCGGCGGCACGAGTTCGTCACGCTCGAACACCTGCTGCTGGCGCTGCTCACGGATCGCACGGCGCGCGACGTCCTGGTCAACTGCGGCTGCGATCTGGCGCGGCTGCGCGCGGGGCTGGAAAAATTCCTCGCCGAGCACTACGAGTCGCTGGAAGAGTACCAGCCCTCCGAGATGCCGGAGCAGACCATCCAGTTCGCGCGCGTCTTGCAGTACGCGCTGATGCAGGCCGAGGCGAGCGGCCGGCGCGACGTGGACGGCGGGCAGATACTCGCCTCGTTATACCAGGCCGAACAGTCTTACGCCGTCTATCTTTTGAAGTCGCAGAACGTGCGGCGTCTCGACGTGCTCAACTACATCTCGCACGGCATCTCGAAGGTCTCGCCGGGCGGGGACGATCAATCGTTCGAGGGCTGGAACGACGGCGAGGACGCAGAGGGGCAGGACGCGGCCGGGGCGGTGCGCGACCCGCTCGCCTCGTTCACCGTCAACCTCGTCGAGCGCGCGGCCGAGGGACACATCGATCCTCTGATCGGGCGCTCCGCCGAGGTGCTACGCACGATCCAGATTCTCTGCCGGCGCAGGAAGAACAACCCGATCTACGTCGGCGAGCCGGGCGTCGGGAAGACCGCGATAGCCGAGGGGCTAGCCCTGAAGATTCACAAGGGCGAAGTGCCGGAGGTGCTGAGGGACGCGAAAGTTTACGCGCTCGACATGGGCGCGGTCTTGGCGGGTACGAAGTACCGCGGCGAGTTCGAGCAGCGCTTCAAGTCGATCATCTCGGCGCTCAAGAAGATTCCGCACGCCGTCCTCTTCATCGACGAGATTCACACCATCGTCGGCGCGGGCGCGGTGTCGGGCGGCTCGATGGACGCCTCGAACATCCTCAAGCCCGCGCTCGCTTCGGGCGAGCTGCGCTGCATCGGCTCGACCACTTATCCCGAATACAAGGCCGCCTTCGAGCGCGACCGCGCGCTCGCGCGCCGCTTCCAGAAGATCGAGATCGGCGAGACAACCGTCGCCGAGACTGTCGAGATTCTGAACGGCCTCAAAGGTTATTACGAAGGCCACCACGCAGTCCGTTACGCGCCGGAAGCCTTGCAGCTCGCCGCCGAGCTGGCCGCCAAGTACCTGCACGACCGCTTCCTGCCCGACAAGGCCATCGACGTGATCGACGAGGCCGGCGCGGCCATGAAGCTGCTGCCCGAAGGCGAGCGGCCCGAAATGATCGGCCCGCACGAGATCGAAACCGTCATCGCGCGCATGGCGAAGGTCCCGCCCAAAACCGTCGGCGGGTCGGAACGGGATCGCCTGCGCGAGCTCGAACGCGAACTTAAGTCCGTCATCTTCGGGCAGGATCACGCCATCGAGCAGATCGTCCGCGCGATCAAGCTGTCGCGCTCCGGCCTCGGCAACGCCGACAAGCCGACCGCCTCGTTCCTCTTCTCCGGCCCGACCGGAGTGGGCAAGACGGAACTCGCGAAGCAGTTGGCCGCGGCGATGGGCGTCGAGTTCATACGCTTCGACATGAGCGAATACGCCGAGCCGCACACGGTCTCCCGCCTCATCGGCGCGCCGCCCGGCTACGTCGGCTTCGATCAGGGCGGCCTGCTGACGGACGCGATCTTAAAGACCCCTTACAGCGTCCTCGTCCTCGACGAGATCGAGAAGGCGCACCCGAACCTCTTCAACATCCTCTTGCAGGTCATGGATCACGCCACGCTCACCGACAACAACGGCAAGCGCGCCGACTTCCGCAACGTCGTCCTCATCATGACGACCAACGCGGGCGCGCAAGAGCTGTCGGCCGGCGGCATCGGCTTCCAGACGAACGCGACGGGGCGCGGCATGGGGCGGGGCGTGATCGAGCGCACCTTCAGCCCCGAATTCCGCAACCGGCTCGACGCCTGGATCGCCTTCAACGCGCTCCCGCCGGCCGTTATCGAGCGGGTCGTCGATAAGCTCGTCCGCGAGGTCAACGCGCAGCTCGCGGAGAAGAACGTGACGGTGAGGCTGTCACCGGAGGCGCGCGCGTGGCTGGCGAAGAACGGCTACGACCGCGCGATGGGCGCGCGCCCGATGGCGCGGCTCATCCAGCAGAAGATTAAAGAGCCGCTGGCCGAGGAGCTGCTCTTCGGCGAAAGACTCGCCGCGGGCGGCGAGGTGTTGGTCTCGGTGCGCGACGGCGAGATCGCACTAGAACACCCGGCCGCGTGACGGCTGGGGCGGGTCGCGGGGAGGATGAGTGGGAATGGCAGGCAGCACAAAGAAGGGGAAGTCGCCGACCGCCGGTAAAAAGTCTTCACCGGCGAGTCAGGCGCGCGTCGAGCGTAAGAGGAAGGGGGCGGCGAAGCCGGGCCGCGCCGCTTCACAGCCGAAGCAGGGTAAGGGGACGGAGGGCACGGGCGGGCGCGGGGGCGGGCTGCACTGACGCTCGCGTCTGAGTGTTATGAAACTCAGCCCCGCGAAAGTCCTGACGGCGATCTACCTGCTGGCGGCTGGTTTCGCGACGTCTCTGCACGTCACTTTCCGACCTCCCGACGAGGTGGCATGGGCGGGCGCATATGGACTGGCGGCGATCTGGGTTCTCACTCTCCCTTGGAGCGTGGCGCTAACCATCTTCGCGTGGGGGCTGATTAACGACTCTACTCATCCGGTCGTCCTGATTTTCTTCGCTATATCGGCGGCGGCGAATGCCTATCTCATACACCGGGCCACAGCCTGACGCACGCAACGCTCTCACCGCCCGCCTTGAACTAATGCCACTGCGCGAAAGTCATCAGCGGCCCGCCCTGTTCTTCAAACGAAACGCCGCGCCGATACAGTTCCCCGAAGTGCGCGGCACGAACTTCGGCGACATCGTCGCCGTCGGCGGCAGTCTTCATCCAGACAACCTGATGGCGGCCTACCGGCGTGGCATCTTCCCCTGGCCCATCGAAGGTTGGCCGCTCACCTGGTTCTGCCCGCGCGAGCGCGCCGTCCTCGACTTCTGTGACCTACACGTCCCGCGCAGCCTCGTGCGCGAACGTCGCCGCACACAGTTGCGCTTCACCATCGACGCCGACTTCGCCGGAGTCGTCCGCGGCTGCGCTTTGGCCGCGCGGCCCGAACAGGAGGGCACCTGGATCACGCGCGGGATTTACGAGAGCTACTGCGCGCTGCACGCGGCGGGACGCGCACACAGCGTGGAAGCGTGGGAAGGCGACGTGCTCGTCGGCGGCATCTACGGCGTTGACGCGGGCGGCGCGTTCGCGGGCGAGAGCATGTTCTACCTGAGACCGAACGCCTCAAAGCTCGCGCTGCTCCGCCTCGTGGAACACCTCTCGGAGCGCGGCCTCTTCTGGCTCGACATACAGGTGATGACGCCGCACATGCAGTCGCTCGGCGCGAAGCTCATCCCGCGCGACGAGTTCTTAGACCGTCTCGCGGCCGAGCTTGCGCGCGGGCTGACATTGTTCCCCGCTCAGGACGGGAGGGGAGCTTCAACGCCGCAGAGATTGTAGGGGCAGGGCTTGTCCCTGCCCGCAGAGCGCGTCAGCGCGAGCGACGGTTGACGAATGCGCGACGGTGAATGAAGGCGAAACGGTTGAGCGTGCTGTCGCACGCTACGGGCAGGGACAAGCCCTGCCCCTACGGTTTTGTCTGACGTTGTCGCTTTCAACTGACGCGCCGCGATGGGGTATCATTTCGCGCGTAGCTCCCTACCGAACTAAAAAGAGATGGCGCAGACGATCAAGCCGAAGAACGAGACGGGAGCGTCGGCGGGCGACACCGAGGCCGAGCGCGCGGAGCCGCAGCCGAGCCACTACCGCCACGACAAGCACACGGACGCGCGGGGCCGCGATGCCGAAGCCCCGTCCGCAAACGGCGGCGACGTTGGCGCGCGCCCGACTGCGGTGGGCGATGAAGTCTCTTCGCCTCATGCGCGGCAAGACGTGCGCGCGCAGCCGCCCGAAGAGTTCAGGGGCTTGGAGTTCGACGGCGCGAAGGAGTCGGCGGCCGGCGCGCCCGCGGTCGTCTCCGCGATGAAGTATTCGCTGCGCGAGATGGGCGCGCGGCGGACGCTGAAGACGCTGTTGCGCGTCAACCAGATGGGCGGGTTCGACTGCCCCGGCTGCGCCTGGCCCGAAGGCGACCGCGAGCGCGCGCACGCGGAGTTCTGCGAGAACGGCGCGAAGCACGTCGCCGACGAGGCGACGCGGAAGCGCGTCACGCCCGATTTCTTCCGCGAGTGGTCTGTCAAACGACTGAGCGAGCAGTCGGACGTGTGGCTCAACGCGCAGGGGCGTCTGATGCACCCGATGCTGCTCCGTCGCGGGAGCGAGCACTATGAGGAGATCAGTTGGGGCGAAGCATTCAAACTGATCGCCGATGAGCTGAACGCGCTAGCGTCGCCAGACGAGGCGGTCTTCTACACGTCCGGCCGCACGAGCAACGAGGCCGCCTTCCTCTACCAGCTCTTCGTCCGGCAGTTCGGCACGAACAACCTGCCCGACTGCTCGAACATGTGCCACGAGTCGTCGGGCACGGGGCTGACACGCACCATCGGGGTCGGCAAGGGCACGGTCACGCTCGACGACTTCGAGCTGGCGGACGCCGTCTTCGTCGTCGGCCAGAACCCGGGGACGAACCACCCGCGGATGCTCTCGACCTTGCAGAGCGCGGCGCGGCGCGGCTGCCGGATCGTACACGTCAACCCGCTGCCCGAAGCGGGGCTGGTGCGCTTCAAGCACCCGCAGGAAGTCGCGGGCTGGGTCGGCGCGGGCACGCCGCTCGCGAGTCTCTTCCTGCAAGTCCGCATCAACGGCGACGTGGCGCTGCTGAAGGGCATCGCGAGGGAAGTTTTAGAAGAGGAGGGGCGCAGGCCCGGCCAGGTTTTAGAGCACGAGTTCATACGAGAGCACACGAACGGCTTCGAGGCTTACGCGGCGGCGCTTCGCGAAGTCGGATGGGACGAGATCGAAGAGCAGAGCGGCGTCGCGCGCGAGCAGATTCGTGAGGCGGCGCGAATCTTTATCGAGTCAGGCCGGACGATCATCTGTTGGGCGATGGGGCTGACGCAGCACCGCAACGCGGTGGCGAACGTCGAGGAGATCGTCAACCTGCTGCTCCTGCGCGCGCAGATCGGCAAGCCCGGCGCGGGCGCGTGCCCCGTGCGCGGCCACTCGAACGTGCAGGGCGACCGCACGATGGGCATCTGGGAGCGCCCGACCGACGCCTTCCTCGACAGCCTCGCGCGCGAATTCAACTTCGACCCGCCGCGCCGTCACGGCTTCGACACCGTCAACGCCATCCGCGCGATGCATGACGGCCGCGCCAAAGTCTTCTTCGCGCTCGGCGGCAACTTCCTCTCGGCCACGCCCGACACGGAGTTCACGGCCGAAGCCCTGCGGCGCACGCGACTGACAGTCCACGTCTCGACGAAGCTGAATCGCGCGCACCTCGTCACGGGCGGGCAGGCGCTGATCCTGCCATGCCTCGGCCGCACCGAGCGCGACGCGCAGGCCGGGGGCGAGCAGTTCGTCAGTTGCGAGAACTCGATGGGCGTGGTGCAGATGTCGCGCGGGAATTTAGAGCCTGCGTCCGAGCAGTTGCTGAGCGAGGTGCAGATCGTCGCGCGGCTGGCGGAAGCGACGCTCGGCGCGCGCGGCAATGTTAACTGGGCGGAGCTTGCGGCCGACTACGATCTAATCCGCGCGGCGATAGCCCGGACGATCCCCGGCTTCGACGGTTACAACCGGCGCGTCCGCGAGCCCGGCGGCTTCTACCTGCCGAACCTCGCGCGCAATCGAGAATTTAAGACTGAATCCGGCAAAGCCGAATTCACAGTCCACCCGCTGCCGCGCCACAAACTCGCGCCCGGCGAGTTCCTGATGATGACGGTGCGCAGCCACGACCAGTTCAACACGACCGTCTATAGCTTCGACGACCGCTACCGCGGCGTCCGCAACGAGCGACGCGTCGTCTTCCTCAACGAGGAGGAGGCGAAAGAACTCGGCCTCAAAGAAGGCGACGCGGTCGATCTCGTCAGCCGCTTCGACGGTGTGGAGCGCGTCGCCCGCAACTTCCGTGTAGTCCCCTACCCGATCCCGCGCCGCTGCGCCGCCACCTACTTCCCCGAGGCCAACGTCCTCGTCCCCATCGGCCACGTCGCCGAGCGCAGCAACACGCCCGCCTCCAAGTCGGTAGTAATCAGCCTGCGGAAGCTTTCTTAGTTATGTGTGTCGAGTGAGTAGGCTGTTAGCTGTTAGCGATTAGCTGTTAGCCGGAAAAAGATTTCTTGTTTTGCTAACAGCTAACAGCTAATCGCTAACAGCTATTCATTGTCCCGCGAAGAAAGTTCGGTACAGCATCAGCAGGCCGATAACGAAGCCCGTGGCGACGACGACGCGGCGGACGAAGGTGCGCCCCAGGCGGCGCGCGGTGCGCGCGCCGAAGTAGCCGCCGGCAATCGCGCCGACGGCCATCACGAGGGCGTGCGGCCAGACGACGAGGCCGGAGATGATGAAGGCGACGATGGCCGCGAGGTTCAGGGCGAGGCCGAGGAAGTTTTTGAGGCCGTTGGCGCTGTGGATGTCTGAGATGCCCAGGAGGCCCATCGCGGCGAGCATGAGGATGCCGTTGCCCGCTCCGAAGTAGCCGCCGTAGATGGCGGAGGCGAACTGGAAGAGGATCGCGCCGGCCCACCAGCCGCGCCGGGAGTCGCCCGCTGCCGTCGCCGGGTCGCCGAAGCGGAGCCGCCGGCTGATAGGCTCTTGCAGCATGAAGAGGACGGTGGCGAAGAAGATGAGGAAGGGGACTAACCGCGCGAACGTCTGAGGCGGCGTCCGGATGAGGAGCAGCCCGCCGACCGCGCCGCCCGCCACGCTCGTCAGACCGAGACGCCAGAGCAGCGAGCGCGTCTTCTCCAGCTCGCGCCGGAATCCCCACAACCCGCCGACGAGTCCGGGCCAGAGAGCGACGGTGCTCGTCGCGTTCGCGACCTTCGGGTCGAGGCCGAGCCAGATGAGCGCGGGGAAGGTGAGGAGCGTCCCGCCGCCCGCGACCGAGTTAATAGCGCCGGCGAAGAACGCCGCGGCGAAGAGCAGCAGGACGTGCGCGACTGAAAAGGAGTCCATCCGAGGTGGCGGCGCTGCGGCGACGGTGCTCAGGTCAAGTTTTAATAATCCGGCCGGTTCAAGTTAATATAACTCGCAAAGCACGACAATTCGCCGCGCGTCGGGTCGCGCGGACGGAAGGGCGACGATGAAGGCGATTCGCGTTCGCGAGTTCGGCGGGCCGGAGGTCTTAAGGCTCGAAGACATGCCGGAGTTGCGGCCCGGCTCGGCGCAACTGCTCGTCCGGCTCGCGGCCGTCGGCGTCAACCCCGTTGACACGTACAAGCGCGCCGGCTGGCACTCGCACAGCCCCTCGCTCCCGTACACGCCCGGCGAGGACGGGGCGGGCACGGTCGAGGCTGTCGGCGCGGACGTGAAACGGTTCAAGGCAGGCGACAGGGTTTACCTCGCGCGCAGCCTGACGGGCACGTATGCGGAAGCCGCGTTGTGCGAGGAGTGGCAGGCGCACCCGCTGCCCGCGAACGTCTCGGTCGAGCAGGGCGCGTGCCTCGGCGTGCCGTACACGACGGCCTTCCGCGCTCTCTTCCACCGGGCCGCGGCGCGCGCGGGCGAGACCGTGCTCGTCCACGGCGCGAGCGGCGGCGTAGGGCTGGCGGCCGTGCAACTGGCGCGCGCCGCGGGCCTGACGGTCTTCGGCACGGCCGGCACTGAAGAAGGCCGCAGGCTCGCCGCCGAGCAGGGCGCGCATCGCGTCTTCGATCACACGGCCGAAGACTACCTCGGTGAGCTGGCGGCGTTGACGGGGGGGCGCGGCGTCGATGTGATCGTGGAGATGCTGGCGAACGCGAACCTCGACCGCGACCTCGGCATTTTGGGGAAGTTCGGCCGCGTCGTCGTGGTCGGCAACCGCGGCCGCGTGGAGATCGACGCGCGGCAGGCGATGACGCGCGACGCCGCGATCCTGGGGATGACGCTCTTCAACGCGACCGCCGAAGACCTCCGGTCGATCAACGCCGCGCTCTACGCGGGGCTGGAAGCCGGGACGCTCAGGCCCGTCGTCGGCCGAACGCTCCCGCTCGCCGAGGCCGCGCGGGCGCACCGCGAGGTGTTGGAGCCGGGCGCGTACGGCAAGATCGTCTTGCAGCCGTAACGGGGTGGGGAAGTGACGCAAAACGTAATCGCTCGGAACAACGTGAAGGTCTTCGGGAAGGGCGAGCAGCCCATGCTCTTCGCCCACGGCTTCGGGTGCGACCAGAACATGTGGCGCTTCGTGACGCCCGCGTTCGAGGACGACTACCGGATCGTGCTGTTCGATTACGTCGGGTCGGGCAAGTCCGATCTTCAAGCCTACAGCCCCGAACGCTACGGCAGCCTCGAAGGCTACACGCAGGACGTGCTCGACGTGTGCGCCGCGCTCGACTTGCGCGACACGATCTTCGTCGGCCACTCGGTCAGCGGCGTGGTCGGGATGCTGGCCTCCATCCGCGAGCCTGAGCGGTTCGAGCGCCTCATCCTCGTCGGCCCCTCGCCCCGCTACGTCAACGACCCGCCCGGCTACGTCGGCGGCTTCGAGCGCTCGGACATCGTGGGGCTGCTCGACGTGATGGAGAAGAACTACATCGGCTGGGCCAACTTCCTCGCGCCCGTCGTGATGAAGAACTCGGAGCGCCCCGAACTCGCGCAGGAGCTGGAAGAGAGCTTCTGCTCCACCGACCCGAAGATCGCCCGGAGGTTCGCGGAGGTCACTTTCTTCTCGGACAACCGCGAAGATCTGTCGAGAGTCCCCGTCCCGTCCCTCATCATGCAGTGCTCGGAGGACGCCATCGCCCCGCCCGAAGTGGGCGAATACCTCCGCAGGAGTCTGCCGCAGAGCACGCTGCGCGTCATGCGCGCCACGGGCCACTGCCCGCACATGAGCCATCCGGAAGAGACCGTCGAGGTCATCAGGGAGTACCTGGCCGCCGCGCGCGACGCCGGAGCGCCACGCGCGGCCGGCCCGTGAGTCCGATGGACGACCTGCTCAACACAGCGCCGTGCGGCTTCCTGTCGTTCACGGACGACGGCTACGTCGTCCTGGTCAACGACACGCTGCTCGCCCTGCTCGGGTACGGGCGCGAAGAGCTGCTGGGCCGCCACGTCGAATCCCTCTTCCCCGTCGCCAGCCGCATCTTCTACCAGACGCACCTCTTCCCCCTCCTCAAGCTGCACGACCGTGTGGAGGAGGTCTATTTCTCGCTCCGCACGAAGGGCGGGGCGGAGTTACCCGTGCTCGTCAACGCGGCGCGCGGGGAGCGCGGCGGCGCGGTCGTCAACGACTGCGTCATGATGCACATGCGGCAGCGCGACCAGTACGAGGACGAGATTCTTCGGGCGAAGCGCGAGGCCGAGGAGGCCACGCGCGCCAAGGACGAGTTCCTGGCCGTCGTCTCACACGAGCTGCGGACGCCCCTGACGGCCATCCTGGGGTGGGCGCGCATGCTTCAGACCGGCAAGCTCGACGAGGCCACGGCGGCGCGCGCTCTGGGCGCCATCGAGCGGAACGCGGAATCGCAGAACCAGTTGATCGGAGACCTGCTGGATTTCTCACGCATCATCTCCGGCAAGGTACGGCTCGACGTGGGCCGGGTCGAACTGGCCCCGCTCGTCGAAGCGGCCATCGACGTGGTCAGCCCCGCCGCTGACGCCAAGGGGATCAGGCTCCAGTCGGTGCTCGACCCGAAGGCAGGCCCCGTCTCCGGCGATCCCGAACGCCTGCAGCAGGTCTTCTGGAACCTTCTGTCGAACGCCGTCAAGTTCACACCGAGGAGCGGGCGCGTGCAGGTGCGCCTCGCGCGCGTCAACTCCAGCGTCGAGGTCGCTGTCAGCGACACGGGCAGCGGGATCAGCCCCGAATTTCTGCCCTACGTCTTCGAGCGCTTCCGCCAGGCCGATCAGCAGACGACGAGGCGGCAGGCCGGACTCGGCCTGGGGATGGCGATCACGAAGCACTTAGTCGAATTGCACGGCGGCACGATCAGGGCGGAGAGTCCGGGCGAGGGGCTGGGGGCCACGTTCGTCCTGCGTCTGCCCGTCATGATCGTCCACACCGCCGATGCCCCTTCGGACGCTGCCGCCGGGCGGCTGCACGTCCCGGCCGAAGAGCACGCGCGTGCGGCGGAGCTGGTGAGGCTGGACGGAATTCACGTGCTGGTGGTTGACGACGAGCCGGACGCGCGCGAGCTTTTGACGACGATACTGAGGCAGGCCGGCGCCGAGGCGACGGCCGCGGCGGGTGTGGCCGACGCCCTCGACAAGCTGCAAAAGGTGAAGCCCGATCTGCTCGTGAGCGACATCGAGATGGCGCACGAGGACGGGTACTCCCTGATCCGCAAGGTGCGCGCCCTCGACTCCGACCGCGTCCGCCGAATCCCGGCCATCGCTCTGACGGCGCACGCGCGTCCTTCGGATCGTCTGCGCGCCCTCTCGGAGGGCTACCACATGCACATCCCGAAGCCGGTCGAGCCGGCCGAACTGGTGCTCGCCATCGCAAACCTCACCGACAGGGGCGGCGGCTAGCGCGTGCGCTACGGACTCTCCGGCGGCTAAAGCCGCGGCCTTTCATGCGGCGCTGCGGTGAATCAGGACTGTAGATCGGATCGGAACAGACGACCCATGGCAATCGCGACCGTCAACCCCGCGACCGGCGAGACGCTGAAGGAGTTCGCGCCGCTCACCGCAGACGAGATCGAGACAAAACTGGCGCGTGCGGCCGAAGCGTTCGCCTCGCATCGACGCACCACTTTCTCTGAGCGCGCCGGGAAGATGCTGCGCGCCGCGGAGATTCTGGAATCGCGTAAAGAGGAGTTCGCGCGGCTGATGACGGCCGAGATGGGGAAGCCGATCAGGGCGGCGCGCGAGGAGGCCGCCAAGTGCGCCTGGGTCTGCCGCTACTACGCGGAGGCGGCGGAGAAATTTCTGGCCGACGAGGAGATCGAGTCGTCCGCGACGCGAAGCTACGTGAGCTTCCGACCCGTCGGGCCGGTGCTCGCCGTGATGCCCTGGAACTTCCCGTTCTGGCAGGTCTTCCGCTTCGCCGCGCCCGCGCTGATGGCCGGAAACTGCGGACTACTCAAGCACGCCTCGAACGTCCCGCAGTGCGCGCTCGCGATAGAAGAGATTTTCCGCGCGGCCGGCTTCGCCGAGGGCGTCTTCCAGGCGCTGCTCGTCGGAGGCGAGGCGGTCGCCCCGGTCATCGAAGACCCGCGCGTCGCCGCGGTCACGCTGACGGGGAGCGAGGCCGCGGGCGCGAGCGTCGCGGCGACGGCCGGGCGCGTGATCAAAAAGAGCGTGCTCGAACTCGGCGGCAGCGACCCCTTCGTCGTGATGCCGAGCGCGAACCTCGGAGAAGCGGTCTCGACGGCCGTCCGCTCGCGCACGATCAACAACGGGCAGTCGTGCATCGCGGCGAAGCGGTTCGTCGTTCACGGGGCCGTTTACGAAGAGTTCGCGCGCCGGCTGAAGGAGGGCATGGCGGCGCTGAGGATCGGCGATCCGCTGGAAGAGGCGACGGAGATCGGCCCGCTCGCGACCGAGCAGATCGTCCGCGACCTCGAAGGTCAGGTGCTGGAGACCGTCAGGCTGGGCGCGCTCGAGTTTCGTTCGCCGGCCTCGCTGCCGCCGCGCGGCTTCTACTTTCCGCCCATCGTACTCGAAGAGGTTCCCGAAAATTCACCGGGTTACAGGGAAGAGCTGTTCGGCCCCGTCGCGCTTCTCTTCCGCGTCGGCTCGGCTGAGGAGGCGATCAGGCTTGCCAACGACACTAGCTTTGGCCTCGGCGCGAGCGCGTGGACTACGGACGCGGGCGAGCGCGAGCTGTTCGCCCGCGAGATCGAGTCGGGCCTCGTCTTCGTCAACGCGATGGTGGCGAGTGATCCGCGCCTGCCCTTCGGCGGCGTCAAGCGTTCCGGCTACGGGCGCGAGCTGGGCGAGTTCGGCATCCGCGAGTTCGTCAACGTCAAAACCGTCTACGTCAAAGACGGCGGCGGGCGGAACAAGACCGAGACCGAATGACGGAAGACCTCTCGACGCGACACGGGCCGGTCGGCCCCCTCTTTCGACAGCCTGAGACGGCGGAAGAGTGGGCGCGATACGGGCTGAGTGACGAACAGGTCGAGTCCTTCGGCGAGCACGGCTACGTCGCGGGCGTGCGCGTGCTCTCGGACGAGCAGGTCGAGACGTTGCGCGCCGAGTTGAGCGAACTGGCCGATCCCGCGCACCCGCGGAACCATCTCTTCTACGAGTTCCACACGAACGAGTCGCCAGACCCCTCGCGCGTGCTTTTCCACGCATTGGGCGCGTGGCGCGTAGCGCCCGGCTTCCACGATCTGCTCTGGAACCCGGCCTTCACCGTCCCGGCCGCGCAACTGCTCGGCGGGCGGGTGCGCTTCTGGCACGATCAGCTCTTCTGCAAGCCCGCGCGCCACGGCGGAGTGGTCGCGTGGCATCAGGATTATTCGTACTGGACGCGCACCGTGCCCGTAGCGCACCTCTCCTGCTGGATCGGCCTCGACGATTCCACCAAAGAGAACGGCTGCCTGCACTACGTCCCCGGCAGCCACCGCTGGAGGCTTCTGCCCGTCACGGGTCTCGCGGGAGACATGGAGGCAATCCAGTCTGTTCTGAGTGACGACCAGAGGGCCGCGTTCAAGCCCGTCGCGATTGAGTTAAAGCGCGGCGAGGCGTCGTTCCACCACCCGCTGATGATGCACGGCTCCTTCGAGAACCGGAGCGAACGCCCTCGCCGCGCCGCCGTCGTCAACGTCTTCCGCGACGGCGTGCGCTCTGCTTCAGACCGGCCGCCGCTTGAAGGCGTCCCTGCCGTCCCGGCCGGCGAGAAGATGGCGGGACAATTCTTCCCCGTGCTCCTCGACCCCGAAAAGATCGGACTTCAGGTCACGAAAATTTTGTAGGGGCAGGGCTTGTCCCTGCCCACTCGCTCGCGTAACCAAGCGGGCAGGGACAAGCCCTGCCCCTACAAAAGCCTCACGCCCTTTTCCAATTTTCGCGTCCCAAAAATGAGAAAAGCGGTTACGGGAAGTCCCAAAAATGGGAAAGCCCGCGGCCGGCCGGCTCGTTTTCCCGAATAAACGGGGCTGGCACGCCGTTTTCTATCCCGTCTGGCTCAAGCCCACCTGACACGCCGCGTGAGTGTGTCCGTAATTTCGCGCTGCGATTCAAAAATCTGAATTATGGGAGGGCGAGTTGCGCCCGCCGCTAAAGTGATGATCAGACTACGGAACGTCGAAAAATTCTTCGAGCAGGGCGTGTCGCGTACCTACGTGCTGCGCCAGATCAACCTGGACGTGCGCGAGGGCGAGTTCGTCTCGATCATGGGGCCTTCGGGCGCGGGCAAGTCAACGCTGCTCGCCATCCTCGGCATGTTCGACTCGGCCTGGACGGGCGAGTACCACTTCCTCGATCAGCCCGTCCACAAGCTCGACCGCAAGAAGCGGGTCGAGCTGAACAAGCGGCACATCGGGTTCGTCTTCCAGAGCTACCACCTGCTCGACCACATGACCGTGTCCGAGAACCTCGACCTGCCGCTCTCCTACCAGGACTTGAAGAAGGCGGAGCGGCAGTCGATGGTGGCCGACGTTTTGGATCGCTTCCGCATCGTCGGGAAGAAGGACCTGTTCCCGAACCAGTTGTCGGGCGGGCAGCAGCAACTGGTCGCCGTCGCGCGCGCCGTCATCGCCAACCCGAAACTGATCCTCGCCGACGAGCCGACGGGCAACCTCCACTCGGCGCAGGGCCGCGAGATCATGGAACTGTTCAAGCAGCTCAACGACGAGGGCACGACCATCGTCCAGGTCACGCACTCGGAGACGAACGCCAGTTATGGCAACCGCGTCGTCGAACTTTCCGACGGCTGGGTCGTTAAGGGTGAGGCGGCGCGCGCCGAGGCGTCGTAAGTCCGTCGGCGGCGGAGTCAAGCTCTGTGTCCGTCGAAATCTGAAAGCCAGTGAGTATGCAGGTGGAAGAGATCAAGAAGTTTCGGAAAGAGAAAGAGGACGCGGCGGCGGGCGGCGGCGCGGCGGGCGCGCAGCGCCCCGAGTCGCCGAGCAAGTTCACCCCGGCCGGCAGCATGGACATACCTCGCAACAAGACTAAGACCGACGCGCCGTCGAAGTTCACCGCGCCGAGCGGCACGGACGTGCCTCGCGGCAAGAATGACGCGCCGAGCAAGTTCACCGCGCCGAGCGGGATGGACGTGGCGCGCGGCGGGAAGGCGAAGAGGAAGAAGCGCATCCGCCTCGGCATCTACGCCGCGCTGGGCCTCGTCGCAATCGCCGGCATCACCTACGGGCTGACGCGCCTGAAGCCCGCCGCGCCGAGTGTGGAGGGCGCGACCCTCTTCACGGACACGGCCAAGCGCGGGCAGATGCTGCGGCAGGTGCGCGGCCCCGGCACGCTCGTACCGGAGAACGTCCGCGTCATCGCGGCGGCGACCGAGGGGCGCGTCGAGCGCATCAACGTCCAGCCCGGCACGGAGGTGACGGCCGGCACTGTGCTCCTGGAGTTGAGCAACCCGGAGCTTGAGCAATCGACCGTGGACATCGAGTACCAGGTGCGCGCGGCCGAGGCCGAGGCTAACAACATCCGCGCGCGCCTTGAGAGCGAGCGGCTGAGTCAGCAGGCGGTCGCCGCGAACGTCCGGTCCGAGTACCAGCAGGCGAAGTTGCAGTCCGACACGGACGAGCAGTTGGCGAAGGAGGGCCTGATCCCGGCGCTCACGCTGCGGCTCTCGCGCGTGCGGGTCGAGGAGCTGGCGAACCGCTACCAGATCGAGCAGAAGCGTCTGGAAGGCACGCAGCGCACCGCCCAGGCTCAGCTCGCCTCGCAGGCCGCGCGCATCTCGCAATTAAAGGCGCAGCTTCAACTGCGACGCAGTCAGGTTGGGACGCTGCGCGTGCTTGCCGGCACGAACGGCGTCTTGCAGCAGATGCAGGTCGAGGTGGGCCAGCAGGTGACGCCGGGGACGAATTTGGCGCGCGTCGTCGAGCCGCAGCAGCTCAAGGCCGAGCTTCGCATCGCGGAGACGCAGGCCACCGGCATCCTGCTGGGGATGAAGGCCGAGATCGACACCCGCAACGGCGTCATCCCCGGCCACGTCTCGCGCATCGACCCGGCCGCGCAGAACGGCACGGTCACGGTTGACGTGGCGCTCGACGGCGCGCTGCCGCAGGGCGCGCGGCCCGACCTCTCGGTTGACGGAACCATCGAGCTTGAGCGGCTCGACAACGTGCTCTACGTCGGCCGCCCCGCATTCGGGCAGCCGAACTCGACCGTCAGCCTCTTCAAGCTCGACCCGGACGGCCGCGGCGCGACGCGCGTGCAGGTTAAGTTCGGCCGCGCCTCCGTCAACACCATCGAAGTCCTCGAAGGTCTCCGGGAGGGCGACCGCGTCATCCTCTCCGACACCTCGCAGTGGGACAGCTACGACCGGATAAGGCTGAATTAGCTGTTAGCTGTTAGCTATTAGCTTTTAGCCGGAAGAAAGCAGCATCGGCTTTAGCCTCGGCTTCGTTCTTGGTTCAGTTTTTGGTTCGGCTAACAGCTAACAGCTAACAGCTAATAGCTAAAACACTCCGGCATAACTTCAGGAGATCAACTTACATGAGCAATTCACCCCTCATCCGCCTTCAGGACGTGAAGAAGGTCTTCTACACCGACGAGGTGGAGACGCACGCGCTCTCAGGCACGCACCTCGACATCCAGCGCGGCGAGTACGTCTCGATCACCGGCCCTTCGGGCTGCGGCAAATCGACGCTGCTCTCCATACTCGGCCTGCTCGATTCGCCGACCGAGGGCAAGTACTGGCTGAACGGCAATCAGGTGGCAGAGCTTTCGCTCTCCGAGCGGGCGAAGATTCGCAACCGCGAGGTCGGCTTCATCTTCCAGAGCTTCAACCTGATCGGCGATTTGACCGTGTACGAGAACGTCGAGCTGCCGCTCACGTACCGCGGCATGTCGTCGGGCGAGCGCAAGGAGCGCGTGACCGAAGCACTTGAGCGGGTCGGCATGGCGCACCGCGCGAAGCACCTGCCCTCGCAGCTTTCGGGCGGCCAGCAGCAGCGCGTCGCCGTGGCCCGCGCCGTCGCCGGCCAGCCGTCGATCCTGCTGGCCGACGAGCCGACGGGCAACCTCGACTCGAAGAACGGCGAGGCCGTCATGGAGCTTTTGCGCGAGCTGCACCAGCAGGGCGCGACCATCTGCATGGTGACGCACGACCCGCGCTACGCCTCCTACGCCGACCGCGCCATACACCTCTTCGACGGCCGCGTCGTCAAGGAGGAGGCGGTCAGCTTCCGCGACGAGGACGACGAGTCGGGGACGGCCGCGCGCTCGGCGCAGGTGATCTAACCCCGCGCAGGAGGTCAGACCGTGTCAACCCTGCTGAAAGACGTTCGTTACGCGCTGCGGATGCTGTGGAAGCAGCCGGGCTTCACGGCCGTGGCCGTGCTGGCAATCGCCCTCGGCATCGGCGCGAACACGACCATCTTCAGCACCGTTGACGTGCTGCTCCTGCGCCCCTTCGCGTTCCACGAGCCGGAGCGCGTCCTTTTGGTGTGGGAGCGCAACCCGCAGAGCGGCTTCAGCCGCGGCTCGGTCGCCCCCGCCAACTTCCTCGACCTGCGCGCACAGGTCTCCACACTCGAAGACCTCTCCGCCTACCGCGACTCGTCCTTCAACATGAGCGAGGGCGACGCGCCGGAGCGCGTCGAAGGCTCGACCGTCTCGGCCTCGCTCTTCCGCGCCGTCGAGGGGCGCGCGGCACTGGGCCGCCTCTTCACCGAGGAGGAGGAGCAGCCGGGCCGCGACGCGGTGGTCGTCATCAGCCACGGACTGTGGCAGCGGCGCTTCGGCGGCGACCCGCAGATCGTCAACCGCCGGATCACGCTCGACGGCGAGCCGCACACAGTCGTCGGCGTGATGCGCGAGCGGTTCAACTTCCCGCCCAACAGCGGCGACGTCTGGAAGCCGCTCTCGTTCGACGCCGAAGAGTCGCGCGACCGCGGCAACCACTTCCTGCGCGTGCTCGGCCGCCTCAAAGACGGCGCGACCGTCGAGCAGGCCGAGGCCGAACTCAGCACGATAGGCCGGCAGCTCGAACAGCAATACCCCGACACGAACGCGGGGCGCGATTTCCGCCCTGAGTCGATCATCGCGAACTACACGCGCGGGCCGCGCCCGTTCCTGCTCGTGCTCCTCGGCGCGGTCGGCTTCGTGCTGCTCCTGGCGTGCGCGAACGTGGCGAACCTGCTGCTCGTGCGCGGCGCGGCGCGGCAGAAGGAGATCGCGATCCGCATGGCGCTGGGCGCGGGCCGCTTCCGGCTCGTGCGCCAACTGCTGACCGAGTCGGTGGTGCTCGCCGTGCTGGGCGGCGCGCTCGGAAGCCTGCTCGCCGTCTGGGGCATTGCGCTCACGTCGCGGGGCATCCCGCAGAGCCTGGCGAAGTACCTGCCCGGCTGGGAGAACATGGGCGTCAACCCGCGCGCGCTCCTCTTCACCCTCGGCGTCTCGGTACTGACCGGCCTCGTCTTCGGCCTCGCGCCCGCTTTGCAGGCCACGCGGCTCAACTTCAACGAGTCGCTCAAAGAGGGCGGGCGCACTTCGGGCGGGCACGCGCGCAACCGCCTGCGGAGCATGCTCGTCGTCGCCGAGATCACGCTCTCGCTCGTCCTCCTGGTCGGCGCGGGGCTGATGATCCGCAGCTTCGTTGAGCTGGCGCGCGTCGAGCCGGGCTTCGACCCGACGAACGTGGTCGCGATGGACTTGTCGCTCGCGGAAGACAGGTACAAAGAGCCGCGGACGCGCGCCGAGTTCTACAGGCAACTGCTTGGCCGGCTCGAAGCCCTGCCCGGCGTGCAGAAGGCCGGCGCGGCGGGCCTACTCCCCCTGAGCCGTTACAACAACAGCTCCTCCTTCACCGTCGAGGGACGGCCGCCGCTGCCGAAGGGGCAGCAGACCCACGCTGAGTGGCGCTCGACCAGCCCGTCCTACCTGGAGGCGATGAACATCCCTCTGCGGCGGGGCCGTTACCTGACCGAGCGCGACAACAGCGAGGACGCGCCGCGCGTCGTGCTCATCAACGAGGCGATGGCCCGGAAATTCTTCGCGGGCGAAGACCCGCTGGGCCGCCGGCTCGATTTCGGCGACGCCGCGAAGAAAGGCCACTGGGAGATCGTCGGCGTGGTCGGCGACGTGCGGCACGAGGCGCTGGAAGAAGCGCCGCAGCCCGAAGTTTACGTGGCGCACGCCAAGTCGCCCTGGCGCTCGATGTCGGTCGTGCTCCGCACGGCCAATGATCCGACGCAGGTCGTCGCGGCGGCGCAGGCGGAGCTTCGCGCGCTCGATCCGGCGCAGCCGCTCTTCAACGTGCGGACGCTTGATCGGGTCGTGCGCGAGGCCGTCGCGCCGAAGAAGGTGGCGACGGGGATGATGGCCGTCTTCGCGCTGATCGCGCTCGCGCTCGCGGCCATCGGCCTCTACGCCGTGATGTCTTATTCGGTCACGCAGCGCACGCACGAGATCGGCGTCCGCATGGCGCTGGGCGCCGAGCCGCGCGACATCCTGCGCCTGGTCGTCAGGCAGGGGATGATTTTGACGTCTGTCGGCCTCGCCATCGGCCTCGTCGCGTCGCTCGTGCTGACGCAGGGCATGTCGAAGGTGCTCTACGGCGTCTCGGCCACCGACCCCGTCACGTTCGGCGGCATCAGCCTGCTGCTGGCGGCGGTCGCCTTCGCGGCCAACTACTTCCCGGCGCGGCGTGCCACCAGAGTCGATCCTATGGACGCGCTTCGTTACGAATAGAGATCGTCAAACAGAGACCGTCAGTCGTCCGTTGCCCGTTGTCCGTTGTTTGTGATCCGGCGGCTTTTGCCCACCCCGCCGGTGGCTTCGCGTACCGGGAAGCGGAAAACAACTGACTACGGACAACTGACTACGGACTACTGAACGCGGACTACCGACCAGCAGCCGAAAGGGCAACGGCGATGGGAAATCTCATTCAGGATGTGAAGTACGGCGCGCGCGTGCTCTCGAAGAGTCCGGGGTTCGCGCTCGTCTCGGTGCTGACGCTGGCGTTGGGGATCGGGGCGAACACGGCCATTTTCTCGGTCGTGAGCGCGGTGCTCGTGCGGCCCCTCGGCTACCCGGAGGCCGAGCGGCTGGTGAAGGTGTGGGAGGACGAGTCGGCCAACGCCCTCTCCTCGCGCGGCACGGTCGCGCCGGCCAACTACCTCGACTGGAAGTCGCAGAACCAGAGCTTCGACGGGATGGCGGCCTCCGAGTACCGCGCCTTCAACCTGACGGGCGACGGCGAGCCGGAGCGCGTCGTCAGTAACGGCGTCGAGGCCGACTACTTCTCGCTCATAGGCGTCCGGCCCGCCCTGGGGCGCGACTTCCTCGCGGAAGAGGACGCGCCCGGCGGGGCCAGGTCGGTCGTCCTCAGCCACGGCCTCTGGCAGAGCCGCCACGGCGCAGACCCCGGCGTTTTAGACAAAAGCATCCTGCTCAACGGCGAGTCCTACCGCGTCGTCGGCGTGATGCCCGCCGGCTTCGAGTTCGGCGGCGCGAGACTCTGGGTGCCGCTCGCGCTCACGACGGAACAACTCGCCGACCGCAACTGGCACAACCTCGAAGTGGTCGCGCGCCTGAAGCCCGGCGTGACGGCCGAGCAGGCCGACGCAGACATCGACGCGATCACGGCGCGCATCGCGGCGGCCTACCCGGACGCCGCGCCGCAGATGCGCGCGGCCGTCGTGCCGCTGCGCGACGAACTCATCGGCGACGCTCGCCGCCCGCTCGCGATGCTGCTCGGCGCGGTCGGACTCGTCCTGTTGATCGCGTGCGCGAACACGGCGGGGATGCTCCTCGCGCGCGCGGCGGCGCGCAGGCGCGAGATCGCGGTGCGCTGCGCGCTCGGCGCGGGAAGGCTTCGGATCGTCCGGCAACTGCTGACCGAGAGCCTGCTGCTCGGCGCGGCGGGCGGCGTCCTGGGCCTGCTCTTCGCGCTCTGGTCTTTCGCCTTCCTGCGCCAGCTCGTCCCGGCCGGCATGCAGGCGGCGACGGAGCTTAACCTCGACGCGCCAGTCCTGCTCTTCACGCTCGGCGTCTCCGTCCTCGCCAGTCTCGGCTTCGGCCTCGCGCCCGCGCTCCAAGCCTCCCGCGCCGATCTCAACGACGCGCTCAAGAGCAACACCGCGCGCACGGGCTTCGGCGGCCAGCGCCGCCTGCGCGACGCCTTCGTCGTCTCACAGGTCGCGCTCTCGCTCGTGCTGCTCGTCGGCGCCGGCCTCCTCGTCAAGACGCTCTCGAAGCTGCGCGGCCAGTACGACGAGCTGCGGCCCGAACGCGTGCTGACCGTCCGCACGCAGCTCGCGGGCGAAAAATACGAAGAGCACGCGCGCCGCACAGACTTTTACGAGCGCGTGCTCGCCCGCGTGCGCGGCCTGCCCGGCGTCGAGGCGGCCGGCTACGCGACGGCCGTGCCGCTCGCCTGGAAGGGCGGCGCGAACGGCCTCGTGCTCGAAGGCCGCCAGCCCACCCCCGGCTTCGGCTGGAACGCCATCCACCGCCAGGCCACGCCCGACTACTTCCGCGCCGTCGGCGTCCCCGTCAAAGAGGGTCGCGCCTTCAGCGAAAGCGACACGGAGACGAGTCTGCCCGTAGCCGTCATCAACGACGCTATGGCCCGCCTCTACTGGCCGGGCGAGAGCGCGTTGGGCAAGCGTTTCAAAGTCGCGCCTCCGGGCGGCAGGGACGACGGGCGGCCGTGGCTGACCATCGTCGGCGTCGTCGCGGACGTGCGGCAGATGGGGGCCGACGCGCCCGTCCGCGCCGAGATGTACATCCCGCAGCGACAGGCCGCGCGGCACGGCTTCTTCGCCCCGCGCGATCTGGTCGTGCGCGCGGCGGTCGAGCCGCTCGGCCTGGTCTCCTCCGTGCGCGAGGCGATCCGCGAGGCCGACCCGACGCAGCCCGTCTCGAACGTCCGCACGATGGACGAGCTGCTGGGCCGAGAGACCGCTCAGCGCCGCCTGGGCGCGACGCTCGTCCTCTCGTTCGCCGCGCTCGCGCTGCTGCTCTCCGCGCTCGGCATCTACGGCGTGCTCGCCTACTTCGTCACGCAGCACGTCCCCGAGATCGGCGTCCGCCTCGCGCTCGGCGCGCGCCCGGCCGACATCCTCGGTCTCGTCTTGAGGCGCGGGATGAGCCTGGCCTTGATCGGCCTCGCCGTCGGACTGCTGGCGGCATACGCGCTGACGCGGCTGATGCAGGGGCTGCTCTTCGGCGTCTCCGCGACCGATCCGCTGACCTACGTCGCGGTGGCCGCGCTCATCGCGACGGTCGCGCTCGCCGCGTGCCTCGTGCCCGCGCGCCGCGCCATGAAGGTCGATCCGATGGAAGCACTCAGGTACGAATGAGAGTCTGGAGCCGGAGGCGGATGACCCGATTTCGGTTTTTTGACTCCCGGCCCTCGACTCGCGACTCAGATTGAAGGTGGGCGATGAAGACACTGTGGCAGGACGTAAGGTACGGGGCGCGGGTGCTGCGCAAGAACCCGGGCATCACGCTGGTGGCGGTCGTCTCGCTGGCGCTCGGCATCGGCGCGAACACGGCGCTCTTCAGCGTCGTCGACGCGATGCTGCTCAAGAAGCTCCAGGTCAGGGAGCCTGAGCGGCTGGTGCTCATGCGCTGGGTCGCCGGGGAGAAGTTCGAGCCCGGCAGCTACAACGGCAGCGGGAGCCGCGACGAGTCGGGCCGCATGGTCCGCACGTCGTTCCCCTACCAGACCTTCGAGCGGGTGCGCGAGCAGCGCGGCGCGCTCTCGGACGTGTTCGCCTTCGGCGGCGTGAGCCTGAACGTCAACGCCGACGGGCTGACCGACGTGGCCGCCGGGCAGGCCGTGACGGGCAACTACTACCAGGTGCTCGGCGTGCCCGCGCTCCACGGCCGCACGCTCAGCGAGGAGGACGACAAGCCGTCGGCCGCGCCGGCCGCCGTCATCAGCCACCGCTACTGGCAGCTACGCTTCGGCGGCGACCCCGGAGTTGTCGGCCGGCAGATCAGACTGAACAACGTTGCCTTCACGGTCGTCGGCGTCACGCCCGAGGGCTTCGACGGCACGTCGCAGGTCGGCACGTCGCAGGGCGTGACGATCCCGCTCGCGCATGAGCCGCAGGTGATGGGCGAGCGCTCCGGCTCGGCCGGCGCGGGCGTCTGGTGGCTGCGCCTGATGGGGCGGCTCAAGGAGGGTGCCACGCTTGAGCAGGCGCAGGCCAGCCTCGAAGCCCCGTTCCGCCGCTCGGTCGAGGAGCACCGCGAGCTGCGCCGGGCGAAGGCCCCGCCGAACCGGCCCGTCCCGGCGCTCGACCCGAACGACTTCCCACAGCTCTCCGCCGCCTCGGGCGCGCAGGGCGAGATGAACACGCGCGAGAACTACGAGCGCCCGCTGCACCTTCTGCTCGGCGTCGTCGGCTTGGTGCTTCTGATCGCGTGCGCGAACGTGGCGAACCTGCTGCTGGCGCGGGCCGCCTCGCGGCAGAAGGAGATCGCCGTGCGGCTGGCGCTCGGCGCGAACCGGCGGCGGTTGATCCGGCAACTGCTGACCGAGAGCGTGCTGCTCTCGCTCGCCGGGGGCGCGGCCGGCGTCCTGCTCGCGGTCTGGATCAAGGACGGGCTGCTGGCGGTGAGCGAGTGGGGGCGCGCGATGACCTCGCTCGAACCGAGTCTCAACCTGCGCGTGCTCGGCTTCACGGCGGCCGTCTCGCTCGTCACCGGAGTGCTGTTCGGCTTCGCCCCGGCGTGGCGCGCGACGAAGGTTGATCTGACGCCTGCGCTCAAGGACGGCGCCAAGGGGTCGGGCGCGGCCTCGCGCTCGTGGCTGACGAAGGGGCTCGTCGTGGCGCAGGTCGCCATGTCGCTGCTCCTGCTGGTCGGCGCGGGGCTGATGCTGCGCACCGTCGTCAACCTCAAGCGCGTCGAGCCGGGCTTCAACACGACGAACCTGCTGACCTTCCGCGTCGAGCCGGGACTGATCGGCTACAAGGACGAGCGGCTGGCCGACCTCTACCGGCAGGTCTCCGGGCGCGTCGAGTCGGTGCCCGGCGTCCGCTCGGTCACGTTCTCGCGCGTGCCGCTGCTCGCGCAGAACATCAGCGACCGCACGTTCTACCTGCCGGGCGCGCCGGCCGGAGCCGACGGGCGGCCCGCGTCTGCGGGCGAAGTTTACATCCACCAGGTGCGCGAGAACTTCTTCGAGGCGATGGAGATTCCGCTCCTCGTCGGGCGCTCTCTCTCGGCCCGCGACGACGAGCGCGCGCCGCGCGTGGCGGTCGTCAACGAGACCTTCGCGCGCCGCCACTTCGGCGGCGAGAACCCCGTGGGCCGCCGCCTCAGCTTCAACCCGGACAAGCCGGGCGAGGTCGAGATCATAGGGCTCGTGAAGGACGCCAAGTACTCGAGCCAGCGCGACGAGATACCGCCGACGGCGTACCTGTCCTGGGCGCAGGAGTTGCGCAGCCTCAGCTCGGCGACCTTCGAGGTGCGCACGGCCGCCGACCCGGCGGCGGCCGTCCCGGCGATCCGCGAGGCGGTGCGCGAGGTCGAGGCCGACATGCCGCTCGCCGCCGTCAGGACGCAGGTCGAGGTGGCCGACCAGACGCTGGCGATGGAGCGGCTCTTCGCCAAGCTGCTCAGCTTCTTCGGCCTGCTCGCGCAGGCGCTCGCGGCCGTGGGCCTCTACGGCGTGCTCGCCTGGTCGGTCGCGCAGCGGACGCAGGAGATCGGCATCCGCATGGCGCTGGGCGCGCAGGCGGGCGACGTGATGCGGATGATTTTCCGGCAGGGCCTCGCGCTCGCGCTCGCCGGCGTGGCCCTCGGGCTGGGCACCGCCTACGCGCTGACGAAGTACCTGGAGAGTTTGACGCGGATGCTCTACGGCGTGAAGGCCGCCGACCCGCTCACCTTCGGGCTGACGGCGGCGTTCCTGACGCTGGTCGCGGCCGTCGCCTGCTACGTCCCGGCGCGGCGCGCGACGAAGGTCGATCCGATGGTGGCACTCAGGTACGAGTAGGAGCTGTTAGCCGTTAGCTATTAGCTGTTAGCAAAACCAAAGATCTAAAGCGAAGGCGAAAGCTGAAGTTGTTTCCTTCCGGCTAACAGCTAACAGCTAATCGCTAACAGCTTTTTGAGGAGGTTGAAATGGGAAATCTGCTGCAAGACGTGCGCTACGGCGTGCGGATGCTCCTCAAGAGTCCGGGCTTCGCGCTGGTGACGATACTCGCGCTCGCCCTCGGCATAGGGGCCAACTCCGCCATCTTCTCGGTGGTCAACGGCGTGCTGCTCCGGCCGCTGCCGTTCAGGACGGCCGACCGGCTGGTCTTCATGTCGGAGTGGAGCCAGCAGGTGCCGAACATGTCGGTCGCCTACCCGAACTTCGAGGACTGGCGGCGCGAGACGCGCTCGATGGAGCAGATGGCCGCCTTCCGCTCTACAGGGATGATCCTGACGGGCGGCTCGGAGCCGGAGCGCCTGACCGGGCGCGAGGTCTCGCACAACTTCTTCAGCGTGCTCGGCACGGCCCCCGCGCTCGGCCGCTCGTTCCTGCCCGAAGAGGACAAGCCGGGCGGCGAGCGCGCCGTCGTCCTCAGCCACGGCCTCTGGCAGCGGCGCTTCGGCGGCGATCCGAAGATCGTCGGCCAGGCGCTGACGCTCTCGGACGAGAGCTACACGGTCGTCGGCGTCCTGCCCCAAGAGTTCGAGTGGCAGGCCCCGGTTGACATCTGGGTTCCCATCGGGCTCGGCGCCGCGGAGATGCAGAACCGCGGCAATCATCCGGGCATCTACGTCCTCGGCTTACTCAAGCCCGGCGTGACGGTCGAGCAGGCGCGCGCCGACATGCGCGAGATCGTCGGCCGCCTCGCGCAGCAGTACCCGCAGGAGGTCAACCCGAACAGCTTCACCGTCAACACGCTCCAGAACCGCGCGACCCAAGACATACGCGCCGCGCTCTGGGTGCTGTTGGCGGCCGTCGGCTTCGTGCTTTTGATCGCGTGCGCGAACGTGGCGAACCTCCTGCTCGCGCGCGCAGCGTCGCGCTCCAAAGAGATCGCGATCCGCGCGGCGATGGGCGCGGGGCGGATGCGGATCGTGCGGCAACTGCTGACCGAGAGCCTGCTGCTCGCCGTCGCGGGCGGCGCGCTGGGCCTGCTCTTCGCCGCGTGGGGGCTGGACGCGCTGCTCGCAGTCATCCCGGAAGAGGTGCCGCGCCTGCTCGTGATGAACGTGGGCCTGGACACGCGCGTCGTCGTCTTCACGCTCGGCGTCTCGGTGCTGACGGGCCTCCTGTTCGGCCTCGCGCCGGCCGTCCAGATTTCCAAGACCGACCTGAACGAGTCGCTGAAAGAGGGCGGGCGCACGGGCGGCACGGGCGGCAAGCACTACGTCCGCAACGCGCTCGTCGTCGCCGAAGTCGCGCTCTCGCTGCTGCTGCTCGTCGGCGCGGGGCTGCTCGTCAAGAGCTTCCTCAACCTGCGGCAGTCCGACCTCGGCTTCGACCCGCAGAACGTGTTGACCGCGCGCATCGCCCTGCCGGAGAAGCGCTACAAGGAGAACGCGCAGATCGAGAACTTCTACAAGTCGCTCGAACAGCGCGTGCGCGCCTTGCCCGGCGTGGAGGCCGCGGGGCTGACGGTCGGCCTGCCGATGAACGGCGGGATCGAATCGACGGTCACGGTCGAGGGGCAGGAGGCTCCGGCGAAGCCGGAGGACGCGCCCGTCGCGCTCAGCCTCTCGGTCAGCCCCGGCTACTTCGGCGCGATGAAGATTCCCGTGATCGAAGGTCGCGGCTTCACCGATCAGGACAGGGAGGGCAGCCCGCACGTCGTCGTCGTGGACGAGATGCTGGCGAAGCGCTTCTTCCCCAACGGGTCTGCCATAGGCCGTCGCCTGCGCTTCGGCGGGCCGAACGCGGAGCGGATGCACTGGTTCGAGATCGTCGGCGTCGCCAAACACGTCAAGCACTACGGGCCGGACGAGGAGGGGCGCGTCGAGGTCTATCGGCCTTACACGCAGTTCGTCGTACAGGCCGACCACCCCGAACTGCGCGGCCAGCCGCTCACCTACCCGCGCGGGATGAACATCGCCGTGCGGACTTCAGGCGACCCGTCGGCGCTCGCGCCCGCGCTCCGCAACGCCGTGCTTGAAATCGACCGCGACCAGCCGCTCGCCTTCGTGCAGACGATGGACAGGATCGTCGGCGGGACGATAGCGCCGCAGAGGTTCGCCACGTGGATGCTCGGCCTCTTCGCCGCCTCCGCGCTGCTCCTGGCCGCGCTCGGCATCTACGGCGTGATGGCCTACTCGGTGACGCAGCGCACGCACGAGATCGGGCTGCGGATGGCGCTCGGGGCGGACAGGCGCGACGTGCTCCGCATGATCGTCGGGCAGGGGATGAGGCTGACATTGCTCGGCGTCGGCATCGGCATCGTCGGCGCGTTCGTCGTCATGCGCTACGGGCTGACCTCGCTGCTCTTCGGCGTCGAGGCGTCAGACCCGCTGACCTACGGCGGCGTGGCCCTGGTGCTCTCGACCGTCGCGCTTGTTTCGTGCCTCCTCCCGGCGAGGCGCGCGACGAAGGTCGATCCGATGGTGGCGCTCAGGTACGAGTGAAGCTGTTAGCGATTAGCCGTTAGCTGTTAGCCGGAAGGGGACAAACAGCAGCTTCCGCGGCGGGCTTTGGTTATGGGTTTTGCTAACAGCTAACGGCTAATCGCTAACGGCTCCGGTTCACGATTTACGATTCACGATTACGGCGGTTAATCATGGGAACAATCTGGCAGGACGTTAAATTCGGGGTGCGGGTGCTGTTGAAGAGTCCCGCGTTCACGGCCGTGGCCGTGCTCGTCGTGGCGCTCGGCATCGGGGCGAACACGGCGATCTTCTCGGTCGTCAACGCGGTGCTGCTCCGGCCGCTGCCGTTCGAGCAGCCGGAGCAGTTGGTGAGAATCTTCGGGACGAACGTCAGGCGCAACAGCCTGCGCCGCCCGCACTCGTTCCCGAACTTCGCGGACCTGCGAGCGCAGAACACTTCGTTCGGTGCCATGTCGGCCTACACGGGCACGAGCAGCGCGCTCTCCGTCGGCGACACGCCGGAGCAGATCACCGGCGTCACGTCCACGGGCGAAATCTTCCGCGTGCTCAAGACGAAGCCCGCCCTGGGCCGCCTGCTCACGCCCGAAGACGAGCGTGCGGGCGGCTCGCCCGCGCTCGTCATCAGCCACGGGCTGTGGCAGCGGCGCTTCGGCGGCGACCCAGGGATAGTCGGCCGCCACGTCAAGTTAGACGGAAGGGATCGGGAGATCGTCGGCGTCACGCCCGCGGGCTTCAACTTCGAGTTCGTGCCCGAGCCGGCCGACTTCTGGTCAACCATCAATCCGGGCGAAGAGCTGATGTCGCAGCGCGGCGCGATCTGGCTCGAATCCATCGGCCGGCTCAAAGACGGCATGTCGGTCGAGCAGGCGCGCTCGGAGATGGCGACCGTCATGGGCCGGCTCGAACAGCAGTACCAGGACGCGAACGCCGGCATCGGCACGAACCTCATCCCGGCGCACGAAGACTTGGTCGGCGACCTGCGGCCGACGCTGCTCGTGCTGCTCGGCGCGGTCGGCTTCGTCCTGCTCATCGCGTGCGCCAACGTCGCCAACCTGCTGCTCGCGAGGGCGACGGGGCGCGGCCGTGAGATCGCCGTGCGCGTCGCACTCGGCGCGGGCCGGATGCGGATCGTGCGGCAACTCCTGACGGAGAGCCTGCTGCTCGCCATAGCGGGCGGCCTGCTCGGGCTGCTGCTCGCGACGTGGGGCGTGGAGCTGCTGGCCGCTTTCGTGCCGGAGAACGTGCCGCGCTTCGGCGAGACGGGCTTAGACCCAACCGTGCTCGGCTTCACCCTCGCCGCGACCGCGCTGACCGGCCTCCTGTTCGGACTCGTGCCCGCGCTCCAGGCGTCGCGCCTCGACCTGAACGAGTCGCTGAAAGAAGGCGGCCGTTCGGGGATGGACGGCCGCGGGCGCAGCCGCGTCCGCAGCCTCCTCATCGTCGCGGAGGTCGCGCTCTCGCTCGTCCTGCTCGTCGGCGCGGGGCTGCTCATCAAGAGTTTCGTCAAGCTGCGCAGCACCGATCCGGGCTTCGACCCGAACAACACCGTGACCGCCTCGCTCTCGCTCGCCTCCGTCCGGTACTCGGAGGAGGAGCAGATCGACCGCTTCTACCGGCAGGTGATCGAGCGGATCGCGCAACTGCCCGGCGTCGCGTCGGTCGGCGCGGTCACGCCGCTGCCGCTGAGCGGCAACGGGATGGCCTTCTCCTTCCGCGTCGTCGGCCAGCCCGACCCGCCGCCGGGCCAGCGTCAGTCGGCCTCGGCGCGCATCATCACGCCCGACTACTTCCGCGCGATGGGCGTCCCCGTTAAGCAGGGGCGCGCCTTCAACGAGCGCGACAAGACCGGCGCGCCGCCCGCCATCATCGTCAACGAAGCCTTCGCGCGCCGCTACCTGCCGGGCGAGGAGCCGCTGGGCAAGCGCCTGCGCCTCGGCATCAACAACATCGAGGGCGACATCGTCGGCGTCGTCGGCGACGTGCGCGGATCGAACCTCGCCACGGAGCCTGCGCCCGAATACTACATCCCGCACGCGCTCACGCCCTTCGGCGACATGTCGCTCGTCGTACGGACGAGCACGAGCGATCCGGCCGCGCTCGCGCCGGCCATGCGCTCGGTCGTGGGCGAACTCGACCGCGAGCAGCCGCTCTATGACGTGCGGACGATGCAGTCCCTGCTCGCCCGCTCGGTCGCGCGCCAGCGCTTCAGCATGACGCTCATAGCGATCTTCGCCGCGCTGGCCGTAATGCTCGCCTCGGCCGGCATCTTCAGCGTGATGAGCTTCCTCGTCGCGCAGCGCACGCACGAGATCGGCATCCGCATGGCCCTCGGCGCACAGCGGCGCGACATCCTCCGCCTCGTCGTCGGCCACGGGATGGCGCTCACCGTCGCCGGCCTCGTCATCGGCCTCGTCGGCTCCTACTTCCTGACGCGCCTGATGGCCGGGCTGCTCTACCAGGTGAGCGCGAAAGACCCGACGGTCTTCGCCGGCATCCCCCTGCTGCTCGCCGTCGTGGCGCTCCTCGCCTGCTACCTGCCGGCGCGGCGCGCGACGAAGGTCGATCCGATGGTGGCACTGAGGTACGAATGAAAACCGGGGACGGGGGCTAGGGGTTAGGGGATGGGGATGCCGAGTGCGTCTCTTCTTCCCCGGCCCGTAACCCCGACCCCAACCCCTTACCTTCCGAGGTGTGAATCATGTCAACGCTCTGGCACGACGTGCGCTACGCCGCGCGGATGCTGGCGAAGAAACCCGGCTTCACGCTGATCGCGGTGTTGACGCTGGCGCTCGGCATCGGCACGAGCACCGCCATCTTCAGCGCGGTGAATCCCGTCCTGTTCGAGCCATTGCCGTACCCGCACGCCGATCGGCTCGCGGCGATCTCGGAGGTGAACGCCGACGGGTCGCGCAACCCCGGGACGTTCGGCATGTACCGCGGTCTCGCGGAGCGCAACCACTCGTTCGAGGCCGTGGCCGTATTCAAACGGTGGCAGCCGACCATGAGCGGGGCGGGCGAGCCAGAACGCTTCGACGGTCAGCGCGTGAGCGCGAGCTACTTCCGCGTGCTGGGCGCGGCCCCCGCGCTGGGGCACGACTTCCGGGCGAGCGACGATCAACTCCGCGGCCCCGACGTGGTCGTCATCAGCGACGGGCTGTGGCAACGGCGCTTCGGCGGCGACCGCGCCATCGTCGGGCGTCAGGTCACGCTCGACGACAAGCCCTACACGGTCGTCGGCGTGATGCCCGGCGGGTTCGAGAACGTGCTGGCGCCCTCGGCCGATCTTTGGGCGCCGCTACAGTACGACTTGTCTTTGGGAACCGCATGGGGTCATCACCTGCGCACGGTGGGACGGCTCCGGCCCGGCGTCAGCCTCGATCAGGCGACGCGAGAGATTGACGCGCTCGGGCAGGCCGTACTGGAAGAGCAGCGCCCGGAAACGTATGGCCCTAACGTCAGGTTCGTCGCGTCTTCGCTGCAAGGCGAAGTCACGGGCGCGGTCAGACCGGCGCTGGTCGCCGTGCTCGCCGCGGTCGCGCTGCTGCTTCTGATCGCGTGCGTGAACGTGACCAATCTGTTGCTGGCGCGGGCGGCGCAGCGGCGCGGCGAGTTCGCGGTGCGAGCCGCCCTGGGCGCGGCGCGCGCGCGGCTCGTCCGGCAGATGTTGACGGAGAGCTTGCTGCTGGCGCTCGCTGGCGGCGCGGCCGGGCTGCTCGTCGCGTCGTTCGGCGTGGACGCTCTCAGGGCGCTCAGCCCGGCGGGGTTGCCACGCGCCGGGGCGATAGGCGTTGACGGAGCCGTCTTCGTCTTCGCGCTCGGCGTCACCACCCTCGTCGGGCTGGCGGTCGGTCTGATTCCGGCGATACACGCGTCGCGCGGCGCGTTGGGCGTCGAGCTACAGCAAAGCTCGCGGCGTGCCTCCGGCGGTCATCAGACGGCGCGCCGCGTGCTCGTCGTCGCGCAGGTCTCGCTCGCCCTCGTGCTGCTGGTCGGCGCGGGCCTGCTGTGGCGCAGCCTCGAACGCCTGTTCGCCATCTCTCCGGGATTCGACACCTCGCACCTGCTCACGATGCAGGTGCACACTTCGGGCCGCCGGTCGGACAAAGAGGCTAACGATCAGTTCTTCGCGCGGGCATTGGAAACGGTGCGACAGGTTCCCGGCGTCGCCTCGGCGGCGTTCACCAGCCAACTGCCGCTGAGCGGCGACAGCGACGAGTTCGGCGCGCGTTTCGAGGGCGAAGACCCCCGGACGGCACACAACGTGTTCAGGTACGCGGTGAGTCCGGGCTACTTCGAGACCGTCGGCATCCCGCTCCGCAGCGGGCGACTGCTCGACGCGCGCGACGCGGCGGGCGCTCAGCCCGCGCTGGTGATCAGCGAGTCGTTGGCGCGGAGCGCGTTCCCCGATCAAGACCCCGTCGGCAAGCGCGTTCAGATCGGCCCGCCCGACCGTCCGTGGTTCACCGTCGTCGGCGTCGTCGGCGACGTGAAGCAGGCTTCGCTGGCGGTGAGCCAGACGGACGCGGTCTATACCACCCCGGCGCAGTGGCACTTCACGGACAACACGATGTCTCTGGTCGCCCGCACGCGCGGCGACGCCGCTTCGCTCACCCCGGCCATCAGGAGCGCGATCTGGTCGGTGGACAAAGATCGGCCAATCACGCGCGTGGCGACGATGGACAGCCTACTCGCGGCGACGGCCGCCACCCGCCGTTTCGCGCTGACTCTGTTCGAGGCGTTCGGCCTCGTCGCGCTCGTGCTCGCGGGCGTAGGCATCTACGGCGTGCTGTCGGGCAGCGTCGCCGAGCGCACGCGCGAGATAGGCATTCGCATCGCGCTCGGCGCGCAGTTGCGCGACGTTTTCCGGCTCGTCGTCGGTCAGGGCTTGCGGCTCGCGCTGGTCGGCGTGGCCGTCGGCCTCGCAGGCGCGTTCGCCGTCACGCGCCTGATGTCGAGCCTCCTGTTCGGAGTCAGCGCGACCGATCCGACGACCTTCTCCCTCGTCGCGTTGCTGCTAACGGCGGTCGCGCTGCTGGCAAGTTACATCCCGGCGCGGCGCGCGACCAAAGTCGATCCGATGGTGGCGCTCAGGTACGAATAGAGAACCGTCAGTTGTCCGTGGTCAGTTGTCCGTCGCACGTGCTTCACGATCTCGAAGCCTTCGGCGGATCGGGCGAGACGCCCGATCACGAACAACGGACAACTGACCACGGACGACGGACAGCTCTGGAGCTTTCGAGATGGGAACAATCTGGCAGGACGTTAAGTACGGCGCGAGGATGCTGATGAAGCGCAAGGGCTACACGCTGGTCGCCGTGTCGGCGCTGGCGCTCGGCATCGGGGCGAACACGGCGATCTTCTCGGTCGTCAACGCGGTGCTCTTGAGGCCGCTCCCGTTCTCCGAGTCAGAGCGGCTGGTGAAGCTCTACGTGACGGACGCGCCGCGCGGCATCACGAAGTACCCGACCTCGTACCTGAACTTCTCGGACTGGCGCTCGCAGAACAGATCGTTCGAGGCGGTAGCGGCACATGCCAGCACGGGGGCGTCCTTGCGCGCGGGCGACACGCCGGAGTCGGTCGAGGGCGTGTACGTGAGCGCCGATCTCTTCCGTGTGCTCAACGTCGCGCCGCTGATGGGCCGCACGTTTCTGCCCGAAGAGGAAGCGCCGGACTCGCGCGTCATCGTCGTCAGCCACGAGATGTGGCGCAAGCGGTTCAACTCCGATCCCAAGATCGTCAACCGTCAGGTGGCGCTCGACGGCGTGCCGACCACGGTCGTCGGCGTGATGCCCGAAGGCTTTAAGTTTCCCGTGGAAGTGGTCGGGCCTGAGTACTGGCAGCCGCTGAACCCGAAGAGCGAGGCGAACCTCGAACGCGGGCAGAACTACCTGAGCGTGATCGGCCGCCTGAAGCCGAACGTTTCACTCGCAGAGGCGCAGGCCGAGATGACGACAATCGCGGCACGCCTCGAACAGCAGCACGCGGAGAAGAACGCGGGCCGCGGCGTCAACCTCGTCCCGCTGCATGAGGACATCGTCGGCGACGTGCGCCCCGCGCTGCTCGTGCTGCTCGGCGCGGTCGGCTTCGTCCTGCTCATCGCGTGCGCAAACGTCGCGAACCTGACGCTGGCGCGCGCCGCCGCTCGCTCGCGCGAGATCGCCATCCGCGCGGCGCTCGGCGCGAGCCGCGGTCGCGTCGCGCGGCAGCTCCTGACGGAGAGCCTGCTGCTCTCCCTGGCCGGCGGGCTGGCCGGGCTGCTGCTCGCGGTGTGGGGCGTGGAGGCGCTGGGCGCGGCCATCCCGGCGGACATCCCGCGCGCCGCCGAGATCGGGATAGACCCGGTGGTGCTGCTCTTCACGCTCGGCGTCGCGCTGCTGACGGGCGTGGTCTTCGGCCTCGCGCCCGCGCTGCGCGCGTCGAAGTCCGACTTCAACGAGGCGCTCAAGGAAGGCTCGCGCGGCTCGACCGAGGGTTTTCGTAGCAACCGCCTGCGCTCGCTGCTCGTCGTCTCGGAGGTCGCGCTCTCGCTCGTCCTGCTCGTCGGCGCGGGCCTGCTCATCCGAAGCTTCGTGGAGCTTCGCGGCGTGCGTCCCGGCTTCGAGCCGCAGAACCTGCTGACGGCCGGGATCGGCCTCCCGCAGAACAAGTACCCGAGCGAGGCGAGCCAGGCCGCTTTCTACAAGCAGGTGCTTGAGCGCGTCGCGGCGCTGCCCGGCGTCAAGGCCGTGGGCGGCGTCGAGCCGCTGCCGATGAGCGGCAACAACTGGTCAACGGTCGTGACGGTCGAGGGCCGCCCCGCGCCGCCGCCGGGACAGCGCCAGCGCACGCAGACGCGCGTGGTCAGCCCCGGCTACCACCGGGCGATGGGCATCCCGCTCCTCCGCGGCCGTCTGCTAACCGAGCAGGACACGGACGCGTCGCCGAAGGTTGTCGTCGTCAGCGAGTCGTTCGCCAGACAGGTCTTCCCCGGCGAAGAGGCCGTGGGCAAGCGCGTCAAGCCGACGCTGGCCCAGGACTTCACGGCCGAGATCGTAGGCGTCGTAGGCGACGTGAAGCACCGCGCGCTCGACGAGACGCCTTCGCCGGAGCTGTACGCCTCTTACCTGCAAGCGCCGCAGCCCTTCCTCGCGCTCGTCGTCCGCGCCGAGCCTGCGGTGACGGCCGGGCTGACCAGCTCGATCCGCCAGGCAGTCCTCCAGATCGACGCGGATCAGCCGCTCTACAACGTGAAGACGATGGACGAGCTACTGTCCGACTCAGTCGCGCGCCGCCGCTTCCAGATGACGTTGCTGGGTCTGTTCGCGGCGGTCGCGCTCGCGCTCGCCTCGGTCGGCGTCTTCGGCGTGATGAGCTACTCGGTCACGCGGCGCACGCACGAGATCGGCATCCGCGTCGCCCTCGGCGCGCAGCGCCGCGACGTGCTCCGCCTCGTCGTCGGCCACGGGATGGCGCTCGTCGGCGCAGGCGTCGCGCTCGGCATCGCCGGCGCGCTCGCGCTGACGCGCTTCATTTCGGGGCTGCTCTACGGCGTGAGCGCGAGCGATCCCGTCATCTACGCGGGCGTGGCGCTGCTGCTCTCGGCCGTCGCGCTCCTGGCCTGCTACCTGCCGGCCCGCCGCGCCACCAAAGTCGATCCGATGGTGGCGCTCAGGTACGAATGAAGCTGTTAGCTGTTAGCTGTTAGCCGGAAGGAAACAGCTTGGGCATTCGGCTAGGACTTCGGTTTTTGTTCCTGGTTTGGCTAACAGCTAACAGCTAACAGCTATTGAGGTGCTTAAATGGGTTCGATCTTTCAGGACTTGCGTTACGGGCTGAGGGCGTTCGCCAAGAGTCCGGGCTTTACGGCCGTGGCCGTCGTCGCGCTGGCCGTCGGGATCGGGGCGAACGCGACCATCTTCAGCTTCGTCAACGCGATGCTGCTGCGCCCGATGGTCGGCGTCGCGGAGCCTGAGCGGCTGGTCGCCGTTTACACGAGCGACTACAGCAGCGGCCTTTACGGCGCCAGCTCCTTCCCCGACTACATGGACTTCCGCGCGCAGTCAGATGCCTTCGAGGGCCTGGCCGCCTTCCAAACGGCCGTCGCCAACCTCGCCGCGCCGGGAGACGAGACGCCGGAGCGCGCGCGCGGCCTCTACGTGACCGGAAACTTCTTCGAGGTGCTCGGCGTCCGCCCGGCCGCGGGGCGTCTCTTTAACGATCAGGACGACGCAGCGCCGGGCGCGAACCCGTTCGTCGTCTTAAGCCACGCGATCTGGCGCGGGCGCTTCGGCGCAGACCCGTCGGTCGTGGGCCGCGCGCTCAGCTTGGACGGGCGGCCGTACACGGTCGTCGGCGTTGCGGCGGAGAGCTTCAAGGGGTTGCAACTGGGAGAGACTGCGCAGTTCTGGCTGCCCGTCTCGATGCTGCCCGAGTCGGTGCTAAGCGGGCGCGGCAACCGCGGCTTTGAACTCGTCGGCCGTCTCAAGCCGGGCGTGACCGCCGGGCAGGCGCAGGCGCAGGTGTCGGGCGTCTTCGCGCGGCTGGCCGCGGCCTACCCGGAGACGAACCTCGGCACGTTAGAGCGACCCGACCAGCCGCGGCCCGTCGCGGTGCTGCCGCAGACGCTCCTCGGCCCCGGCCAGCGGGAGGACGTTCAGGCACTCTCCCTGCTACTGCTCGCCGCCGTCGGCTTCGTGCTGCTGATCGCGTGCGCGAACGTGGCGAACCTGCTGCTCGCGCGCGCGGCGTCGCGGCGGCGCGAGATCGCGATCCGCCTGGCGCTCGGCGCGAGCCGGCTGCGGCTCGTGCGGCAGTTGGTGACGGAGAGCCTGGTGCTCGCGCTCGCGGGCGGCGCGCTCGGCCTCGTCGTCTCGCTCTGGACTTCCGACCTGCTGCCGAGCTTCTTCACCGGCGAAGACACATCGCTCCTCGACCTCTCCGTTGACGGCCGCGTGCTCGGCTTCACGCTCGGCGTCTCCGTCGTGACCGGCCTCCTCTTCGGCCTCGCCCCCGCGCTCCAATCGACGCGCGCCGGCCTGACTGCGGGCCTCAAGGACGAGGGCGGGATGATGCCGGCCGCGGGCCGGCGCTTCGGGCTGCGGGGCCTGCTCGTCGTCGCGCAGGTGGCGCTCTCGCTCGTGCTGCTCGCCGGGGCGGGCCTCTTCATACGGTCGCTGCGCAACGCCGTCACCTTCGATCCCGGCTTCGACGCGGATCGCCTCCTCCTCGCCACGCTCGAAATCCGGGGCGGGCAGCTCTCGAAGGAGGAGGGCGCGCAGCTCTACCGCGAGCTTCAGGAGCGCGTCGCGGCGCTGCCCGGCGTGGGCGGCGTCACCTACACGCGCGTCGTGCCGCTCGGCGGCGGCGGGCAGCGGCGAAACATCTTCATCGAGGGCTACCAGCCGCGGCCGAACGAAGACACCGAGCTGAACACGAACGTCGTCGGCCCTGATTACTTTCGGACGATGGGCATCCCGCTGGTTGAGGGGCGCGACTTCGGGCCGCAGGACACGGAGAAAAGCCCAGGCGTGGTGGTCGTCAACGAGGAGTTGGCCCGCCGCTACTTCCCCGGCCAAAGCCCCGTGGGCAAGCGCCTGCGGACTAACTCCGAGGGGCCGTACCTTGAGATCGTCGGCGTGGCGCGCACCGTCAAGTACAGGGACTTGCGCGAGCAGCCGCTCCCGTTCGTTTACATCCCGCTCGCGCAGGAGTACCAGCGCGGCATGACGCTCGTCGCGCGCACGGACGGCGACCCGCTCTCGCTCGCGCCGGCCGTCTCGGGCGCGATGGCCGAGATCGACCGGAGACTGCCGCTCTTCAACGTCAGGACGATGGCGTCTTACGTGAGCGCGGGCCTCGCGGCCGACCGCATGATCGCCGTCATGCTCGGCCTCTTCGCCTCGGCCGCACTCGCGCTCGCGGCCGTCGGCATCTACGGCGTGCTCGCCTACTCGGTCGCGCAGCGCACGCGCGAGATCGGCATCCGGCTGGCGCTCGGCGCGCAGCGGGCCGACATCCTGCGGCTCGTCGTCGGTCAGGGGATGGCGCTCGTCCTCGTCGGCGCGGGGCTGGGCCTCGTGCTGGCGCTCGTGCTCGGCCGCCTCTTCGCCGGACTCCTCTTCGGCGTGGGCGCGTCAGACCCGTCGACCCTCGCCGCGATCACGCTGCTGCTCACGGCCGTCGCGCTGCTCGCCTGCTACCTGCCGGCGCGCAGGGCGACGAAGGTCGATCCGATGGAAGCACTCAGGTACGAATGAAAACTCGTCCGTTGTCAGTCGTCCGTTATCCGTTGTCCGTGGCCGGGCGGCGCGCCCGGTGCGCTGAAGGCTTGCGAGATCGAGCGGCAGGTACGACGGACAACTGACCACGGACAACGGACAGCTTTGGAGTTTTAGAGATGAACACAATATGGCACGACGTGCGCTACGCCGTCCGCGTGTTTCTCAAGAGTCCGGCATTCACCGCGGTCGCGCTCGTCGCCCTGGCGCTCGGCATCGGGGCGAATACGGCGATCTTCTCCGTCGTCAACGCGGTGCTCCTGCGCTCGCTGCCGTACCGCGACGCGGATCGGCTCGCCGTCGTGTGGGAGAACAACCGCGCGCGGTCGCGCCCGCGCAACGTCGCCAACCCGGCGAACTACCTGGAGTGGCAGGCGCAGGCCAGGTCGTTCGAGGGGATGGCCGCCTTCTACGACACGCGCATCAACCTGACGGGCGCGGGCGAACCCGTCGAGATTCCGGCGCAGGTGGCGGCCGGCAACCTCTTCTCGGTGCTCGGCGCGGAGGCCGCGCTCGGCCGCACCTTCGCCGCGGAGGACGGCGAGCCGGGCCGCGACAACGTGGTCGTCATATCGCACGGCTTCTGGCAGTCGCAGTTCGGCGGCGCGCCCGACGTGCTCGGCAAGACCGTCGCGCTCAACGGGCAGCCGGTCGAGATCATCGGCGTCATGCCGCCGGAGTTCCGCTGGTTCGTTAAAGAGAACTCGCTCGGCGGCAAGCCGGCCGTGCTGTGGACGCCGACGAAGTTCACGCCGGCGCAGAACCGCGGCCGTTTCATCTCCGTCGTCGCCCGCATGAGGCCGGGCGTCTCGCTCGCGGAGGCGCAGGCCGAGATGAACACCGTCGCCGCGCGCATCGAACAGCAGCGGCCGGACTTTAATCAGAACTGGGGCGCGACGGTCGTCCCACTGCGCGAGCAACTGTCCGGCGAGATCAGGACGCCTCTCATGATCCTGCTCGGCGCGGTCGGCTTCGTGCTGCTCATCGCGTGCGCGAACGTGGCGAACATGATGATGGCGCGCGCCGCGACGCGCTCGAAGGAGATCGCCATCCGCGCGGCGCTCGGCGCCGGCCGCGCCCGCGTCATCCGCCAACTGCTGACGGAGAGTCTGCTGCTCTCTGTGGCGGGCGGCGTGGCCGGCCTGCTGCTCGCGCTGTGGGGCGTGGACGCGCTCGTCGCCTTAAGCCCTCCTAACCTGATCGGGCCGGGGGCGGTCGGCATCAGCCTCCCCATCCTCGGCTTCACCTTCGCGGTCTCGCTCCTGACGGGCGTCGTCTTCGGGCTGATGCCGGCGCTTGAGGCGTCGCGCTTCGACGCGAGCGAGGCGCTCAAGGAGGGCGGGCGCGGCAACAGCGGAAGCCCGCGCAGCCGGCGGCTTCGCGGCGCGTTCGTCGTCGCGCAGGTCGCGCTCTCGCTCATCCTGCTCGTCGGCGCGGGCCTGATGATCCAGAGCTTCCGCCGCCTGAACTCAATCGATCCCGGCTTCGACGCCAGCAACCTCTTGACGATGCGCGTACTGCTCCCCGCCTCGAAGTACAAGGACGACGCCGCGCGCGTCGCCTTCTTCCGCGAGGCGTTGGAGCGCGTCAACTCGCTGCCCGGCGTGCGCTCGGCGTCGATGGCGCAGGCCCTGCCCTTCGCGGGCATCGGCTCGGCCACCGGCTTCCAGATCGAAGGCCAGCCCGAACTCACCTCGGCGCAGCGGCCGACCACGGACGTGCGCATGGTCGGGGAGAACTACTTCGAGACCATGCGCATTCCGCTGCTGCGCGGCCGAACCTTCACGGCGGACGAGCTGAGGGAGGATCGCAAGGTGGTCGTCGTCAACGAGACTCTAGCCGGCAAGCATTTCCCCGGCGAAGACCCCATAGGCCGCCGCATCACCATCGAGATGAAGGCCACAAACGAGCCGAGCGAGATCATCGGCGTCGTCGGCGACGCGCAGTACGCCAAGCTCGAAGGCGAGCCGCGCGCGATGGTCTATTGGGCGCACCCGACGCTCGCGGCCTCCGCGATGTCCCTGGTCGTCCGCGCCGACGGCGACCCGCTCTCGCTTGCCGACCCGGTGCGGCGCGAGATTCAGGCGATTGATCGCGACCAGCCCGTCGCCGACGTGCGCACGCTCCAGAGCTGGATCGGCGAGTCGGTCGCCCGCACGCGCTTCGGCACTCTGCTGCTCGCCGTCTTCGCGGGAGTCGCCCTGCTCCTCGCCGCGGTCGGCGTGTACGGGCTGATGAGCTACACGGTGGCGCAGCGCCACCACGAGATCGGCATCCGCATGGCCCTCGGCGCGCAGCGGCGCGACGTGGTGTGGCTCGTCGTCGGGCAGGGCTTGCTGCTGACGGCCGTCGGCGTCGCACTCGGCCTCGCGGGGGCGTTCGCACTGACGCGCGTGATGGAGGGCCTGCTCTACGGCGTCTCGGCCACCGACCCGCTCACCTTCGCGGGCGTGGCCGCGCTGCTCGTCACTGTCGCCTTGCTGGCCTGTTACGTACCCGCGCGGCGCGCGACCAAAGTCGATCCGATGGTGGCGCTCAGGTACGAGTGAAGCTGTTAGCTATTAGCTGTTAGCTGTTAGCTAAACCAGAAACCGGAATCTCTGCCGGGGAAGCTGAAAGCCGCTTTCTCCCGGCCAGCGGCTAATAGCTGACAGCTAACAGCTATTGAGGTGGCGTAAATGGGTTCGATCCTCCGAGACTTGCGGTACGGTGCGAGGACGCTCGCCAAGCAGCCGGGCTTCGCCGCGGTGGCCGTCCTGACGCTGGCGCTCGGTATCGGCGCGAACACCGCGATCTTCTCGGTCGTCAACGGCGTGCTCCTGCGCCCGCTGCCTTACAGGGAGCCGGAGAGGCTGCTGGCCCTGCGCGGGAACATGTCGCTCCCGAACCTCGAAGACCTGAAGGCGCAGACTCGCAGCTTCGAGGCGGTGGGCGGGCTGAACGCGCGGACGCTCAACTACACGGGCGGGGGCGAGCCGCTGCAAGTCGATGCCGGCCTCGTCACGGCCGATCTGTTCGAGGTGCTCGGCGCGAGGGCCGAACTGGGCCGGACGATCTCGGCCGGCGAGGACGTGTACGGCGGCGAGCGCGTCGTCGTCTTAAGCCACGCCTTCTGGCAGAAGCACCTGGGCGGCGATCCGGGCGCGCTCGGCCGCACTATCCAGTTGAGCGGGAGCAGTTACACGATTGTCGGCGTGCTCTCGCCCCGCTTCGTCTCGCCGGCCGGCAACCCGGAAGTGTGGGCCTCGGTGCGCGTCGTCGATCCCGTGGGGACGAAGTTCCGCGGGGCCCACTTCCTGCGCACCTTCTGGCGTCTGCGCGACGGGGCGACGGTAGAGCAGGCGCAGGGCGAGATCGAGGCCGCGTGGGCGCGGCTGGCGGAGCAGCACCCGGCCGAGAACCGCGCGCGCCGGCTCACGCTCCAGAGTTTGCAGGAGCGCGTCGTCGGCGACACGCGGCCGGCGCTCCTCATCCTGATGGGCGCGGTCGCGCTGGTGCTGCTCATCGCCTGCGCCAACTACGCCAACCTCCTGCTCGCGCGCTCGGCCGCGCGCCGGCACGAGGTAGCCATCCGCGCGGCCCTGGGCGCGGGGCGCGGGCGCATCGTCAGGCAGATGCTCACCGAGAGCGTGCTGCTGTCGGTCGTCGGGGGCCTGTGCGGCCTCGGGCTGGCGTCGTGGGGCGTCGATCTGCTGCTCGCGCTCGAACCGGCGAACCTGCCGCGGCAGTCGGACATACGACTCGACTGGCGCGTGCTCGCCTTCACGCTCGGCGTCTCAGGGCTGACAGGCCTCGTCTTCGGACTCGCCCCGGCCTGGAACGCCGCCCGCGTGGACGCGCAGAGCGCGCTCAAGGAGGGCGGGCGCGGGACGGTGGGCGGGCGCTCGTGGCTGCGCGGCGCACTCGTGGCTGCGGAGCTGGCCCTCGCCGTCGTCCTGCTCGTCGGCGCGGGGCTGCTCGTCAAGAGCTTCGCGCGCCTGCGATCCGTGGAGCCGGGCTTCAACCCCGATAACCTGCTGGCGATGCGGATGGAGCTGCCGCAGTCCGACTACAAGGAGATTCCGAAGCAGACGGAGTTCCGGCGGCGCGTGCTGGAATCGTTGAACACGCTGCCCGGCGTCGAGGCCGCGATGGTGAGCGAGATACCGCTCGGCGACGACTCACTCTTCCACAACTTCCTGATCGAGGGGCGGCCGGCGGTCGCGGAGGGCGAGGAGCCGGAACTCCACTCGCGCACCATAGGCGGCGACTACTTCCGCGTCGCCGGCATCCCCGTCGTCGCGGGGCGCGCGCTGGACGAACGCGATCGCGAGGGCGCGCCGCTCGTCGGCGTCGTCAACGAGAGCTTCGCGCGGCAGTACTTCGGGGGCGGGAGTCCCCTGGGCGCGCGCGTGCGGTGGGCGCGGGTGGAGGGCGAGCCGCGGTGGATCACCGTCGTCGGCGTCGTCGGCGACGTGAAGCAGATGGGGCTGAATCAGCCGGAGGAGCCGGCCATCTACACGCCCTTCGCGCAGTCGATGCAGGAGTGGAAGCGCTGGATGCACCTCGTCGTGCGCTCGAAGTCCGACCCGGCCACGCTGACCGGGGCGGTGAAGGCGCGCGTGTGGTCTATCGATCCGCAGATACCCGTGACCAAGGTGCGGACGATGGACGAGGTGATGTCGGCCTCGGTCGCGCGGCAGCGTTTCGACATGACGCTGCTCGCAGTCTTCGCGGCCGTCGCGCTCCTGCTCGCATCGGTCGGCATCTACGGCGTCGTCTCCTACACGGTCACGCAGCGCACGCACGAGATCGGCGTGCGCGTCGCGCTCGGCGCGGGCCGCGGGGACATACTGAGGATGGTGATGGGGCAGGGGCTGGCGCTCGCGCTGGCGGGCGTCTGCCTCGGCGTCGCCGGCGCGCTGGCGCTCACGCGCCTGCTCGAAGGGATGCTCTTCGGCGTGGGCGCGCGCGACGCGGCGACGTTCGCACTCGTGCCGGCGGCGCTGACCGCCGTGGCGCTCGCGGCCTGCTACCTGCCGGCGCGCCGGGCGACGAAGGTCGATCCGATGGTAGCGCTTCGCTACGAATGAGACTTGCAATCATGAGGTGACAAGGATGTTCGGAACAGTCTGGCAGGACGTGCGCTACGCCGCACGCATGTTTCTCAAAAGCCCCGGCTTCACGGCCGTCGCGCTGCTCGCGCTCGCCCTCGGCATCGGCGCTAACACGGCGATCTTCTCCGTCGTCCACGCCGTCCTGCTGCGCTCGCTCCCTTACGGCGAACCCGAGCGGCTCGCCGTCGTGTGGGAGACGAGCAGCCGGCGCGCGACGCGGCACAACGTGACTTCGCCCGCGAACTTCGTCGAGCTGCGCGACCAGACGAAATCCTTCGAGTCGATGGCCGCCTTCTACGACTGGCGCTTCAACCTGACGGGCGCGGGCGACCCCGTCGAAGTCCCCGCGCAGGTGACGACGGGCAACCTCTTCTCGGTGCTCGGCGCGCAGGCCGCGCTGGGGCGCACCTACACGCAGGAGGAGGTGGAGGCGGGCAACACGAACGTGGCCGTTCTCTCGCACGGCTTCTGGCAGTCGCAGCTCGGCGGCGCGCGCGACGTGCTCGGTAAGACCGTCTCGATCAACGGCGAGCCGGTCGAGATCATCGGCGTCATGCCGCCGGAGTTCCGCTGGTTCGTCAAAGAGAACTCGCGTGGCGGGAAGCCCGCGGCGATGTGGGTCCCGACCAGTTTCCAGATCACGCGCGGGCGCTACATCCAGGCGGTCGGGCGGCTGCGGCCGGGAGTCAGTCTGGACGAGGCGCGCGCCGAGGTGCAGACCGTCGCCGCGCGCCTCGAACAGCAAGCGCCCGACTACAACGCGGGCCTCGGCGTGGCGCTCGTCCCCGTCCGCGAGCAGTTGGCCGGGGAGTTGAAGACGCCTTTGATGATCCTGCTCGGCGCGGTCGGCTTCGTGCTCCTGATCGCCTGCGCCAACGTCGCCAACCTGCAACTGGCGCGCGCCGCCGCGCGCTCGAAGGAGATCGCCATCCGCGCGGCCCTGGGCGCGGGCCGCGCGCGCGTGATCAGGCAACTGCTGACGGAGAGCGTGATGCTGGCCGTGGTGGGCGGCCTGCTGGGGCTGGGGGTCGCGGCGTGGGGCGTTGACGCCCTCGCCGCACTCAGCCCGCCCAACCTGATCGCCGCGGGCGAGGTGCGCGTGAGCATGCCTGTCCTCGGCTTCACCTTCGGGGTCTCGCTCCTGACCGGCGTCGTCTTCGGCCTGATGCCGGCTCTCGAAGCCGCGCGCTTCGACCCGAACGACGCGCTCAAGGAGTCGGGGCGCGGGAGCACCGGCGGGCCGCGCGGGAAGAGGCTGCGTAGCGCCTTCGTCGTCGCGCAGGTAGCGCTCGCGCTCGTCCTGCTCGTCGGCGCGGGGCTGATGATCAAGAGCTTCTCGCGCCTGCAGTCGGTCGATCCGGGCTTCGACCCCGAAAACCTGCTGACGATGCGCGTCGATCTGCCCGCGACGAAGTACAAGGAGGACGCGGCGATAGTCGCCTTCTACCGGCAGGCGGCCGAACGGCTCGCCGCGCTGCCGGGCGTGCGCTCGGCGACTGCCATCAACTACCTGCCGTTCTACTCCGGCCTCGGCGCGCGCACCAGCTTTACCATCGAGGGAAGGGAAGCGCCCCGCCCCGGCGAGGAGCCTTCGACCGACGTGCGCGTGACGGACGAGAACTACTTCCGCACGCTCAACATCCCCGTCCTTCGCGGGCGCACATTTACGGCGCAGGAGGCGGCCGAGAAGCGGCCCGTCATCGTCGTCACCGAGGCGCTGGCCCGAAAGTATTTTCCGGGCGAAGACCCCCTGGGCCGGCGCATCGCGGTGGAGATGGAGGAGAACCCGCCGATGCTGGAGATCATCGGCGTCGTCGGCGACGCGCGCTACGACAAGCTCGACGCGGAGCTATACCCGATGGTCTATCACACCCTGCCGCAGCTCACCTACAACGCGATGACCTTCGTCCTGCGCACCGATGGCGGCCCGCTCGCGCTCTCGGCCGCCGCGCGGCGCGAGGTGCAACAGATTGACCGCGACCTGCCGCTGGCCGACGTGCGCACCTTGCAGAGCTGGATCGGCGAGTCGGTCTCGCGCACCCGCTTCGGCACGCTGCTGCTGACCGTCTTCGCCGGGGTCGCCCTGCTGCTGGCGGCCGTCGGCATCTACGGCGTGATGAGCTACACGGTGGCGCAGCGCCAGCACGAGATCGGCATACGGATGGCGATGGGCGCGCAGCGTCGCGACGTGATCTGGCTCGTGGTCGGCCACGGGCTGCTCCTGACCGCGGCGGGCGTGGCGCTCGGCGCGCTCGGCGCTTTCGGCCTGACGCGGCTGATGGAGGGGCTGCTCTACGGCGTCTCGGCGACCGATCCGCTCACCTTCGGCGGCGTCGCGCTCGTCCTCTCCGCCGCCGCGCTCCTGGCCTGCTACCTGCCGGCGCGGCGCGCCACGAAGGTCGATCCGATGACCGCGCTCAGGTACGAGTGAGAAAGCTGCGGCCGG
>DATHBT010000208.1:0-20510 GCA_035295985.1 Pyrinomonadaceae bacterium
GTCGCGCTCGACGTGGCGGGGGGCGAGGTGACGATCGACCGCGCCCTGCTCGACGGGCTCGCGGAGCCGCTGGGGCACCTGCTGCGCAACGCCGTCGATCACGGCATCGAGCCGGCCGAGGAGCGGCGCGCGGCCGGCAAGGCGGAACGCGGCCACATCATCCTGCGCTCCGCGGCCGAGGGCGCGCGCGTGCGCGTCTGCGTCGAGGACGACGGGCGCGGCATCGATCTCGCGCGCGTCGAGCGGGCGGCGCGGGCGGGGGGAGTCATACCTGCGGGCGCGCGCGTCCGCGAGGAACAGGCGCTGCGACTCATCTTCCGGCCCGGCTTCTCGACGGCCGCGGGCGTGACGGAGACTTCGGGCCGCGGCGTCGGGCTGGACGCGGTCGAGCGCGCGGTCGAAGGTGCGGGCGGCGAGGTGCGCGTCCGCACGCGCGCCGGCCAGGGCACGACCTTCGAGCTGCGCTTGCCGCTCGCGCTCGCGCTCGTGCCCGTCGTGCTGGTCGAGTCGGGCGGCGAGACCTACGCGATAGACGCCGCGCGCGTCGTCGAGACCGGCCGGATGGAACGCTCGTCAATCACTTCGGAAGGCACGCGGCGTCCCGCCGCGTGGCGCGGTCGCCAACTGCCCTACGTCTCTCTCCCCGCGCTGCTCGGCCGCGCGGCGGATGACACGGCGGGCGACGCGGGGCGCGGAAACGACGCGGTCGGCAGCGTCACCGTCTTGGTCGTAAGCCCCGGCCGCGCGGGCGCGCAGTCACAAAGCGAACGGCAGCGGCATGGCGGAGATGAACCCGACGGCGCGTCGGGCGGGCAAGCCGCCGCGCCGGATAAGCAAGGCCCTGCGCCGACTGAGCCGGCCGGTGTATCAGACGAAAGAGCCGATACGTCGGGTGAGCAAGCCGCCGCGGCGGGTGAGCATGCGGGCGAGTCGGATGAGGATGCGGAGGGCGCGGCGCTGGCCGTCGTCGCGGTTGACAGGATCGCCGGCCGGCGCGACGCGCTCGTGCGCGGCCTCGGCCGCCACGCGACGCGCTGGCGCGGCGTCGGCGGCGCAATCGACCTGCGCGACGGCTCGGCCGCCCTCCTGCTCGACCTCGCCTCGCTCGTCGAGATGTCGGAAGGCGGACGGTGAGAAGGAGTTTTCAGGTTTCAGTTTCCAGTTTTCAGTTAAGACAACCCTCTTTGCTGAAAACCGGAAACTGAAAACTGGAAACGCTTTCTTTCATCGTCCGTCTTTTTTCGTGGCGGCGAGGACGGCGGCGAGGGCGAAGAGGGCGACGCCGACGAAGACCTGCGGCTGGCGCATGAGCGTGAGCGCGGCGGCGAAGAGGAGGGCGCACAGGGCGTCGCTCAGGACTGTGAGCGCGCGCACGAGCGGGTCGCGCCCGCCCGCGCGGATGTGCGCGACGTTGAGGAAGCCGGCGAAGACGAGCGCGAAGCCCGCGCCCGCGAACCACATCGCGCCGAGCGAGAACTCGTCGTAGTCGTGGAAGGTGAAGGCGATGTGCGCGCAGCCGAGGGCCACGATGAGCCACGAGCAGATTTTGTAAGCGGCCCCCAAGGCGATCCCTCACTCGTCGTCAAGCAGGCGCGTGGTGTGGTCGGTGACGCTCGGCGGCGGCTGCACAATCTCGGCCGTCCTCGCGCCGCGCCCGGCGAAGTTGTTGACGCGGTTAGCGGCGGCCGGCGGCAGCGCCTCCGCGTTCGTCGCGTGGATTTGCCGTTGCGCCTGCTTGCCCTTGACGCGCGGAGCGTCCTCGCCGAAGAGGCGCGCGTAGAGCATCAGCGAGAGGCCGAGGAAGAAGAGCATGAAGAAGATGACGAGCGGGCCGGGGTGCTCGGCCGCGATGCTCAGCCCGATGAGGAAGGGCAGCAGCACTCCGCTCAGGAACATCAACTTTGCGCCGCGCCGCATACCCTTGCGGCGCGGCGAGAGCGGGGCCGGCGACGCGGGCGCGTCCCTGACGACGAGGGGCCCGCCGCCCGCCGCCAGCCATTCGGCGAGGCCGGCGAGCGGGGTGCCGCAACGCGGACAGTATTTCGTGCTATCGCTGATCTGCTGCTGACCGCAGTTCGGACAGAACATCGAGGACTCCCGGAAGCGCGCAAACTCTCGCTCGAACCTAGGGGATTACGACAAGCCCCGGCCATACGTTCCCGCGCGTGTGCTTATCGCCTGGCCCGGCGTCCCACTCCTAACTCGCCTCGGCACTACGCGAGCGTCGGCCGGCGCTTGTGCCAGTCGGTCTCCCGCTGGTACTGCAAAGCGACGTGGAAGAGCAAGTCCTCGCGCCACGCGGGTGCGACGAACTGGATGCCGGTCGGCAGGTTCTCCAGCCCGAAGCCGTTCGGGATCGAGATCGCCGGCACGCCGACGATGTTGCTCGCGCCGATGGGCGAGGAGGCCGACACGCCCGGCCACGCCTGATCGAAGGTCTTCGCCACCGGGTAGGCGACGGTCGAGCGCGACGGCGCGACGATCAGATCGTACCGCTTGAACATCTCGCCCCACGCGCGCTTCATCGGCGCGCGCAGGCGCATCGCGTGCAGGTAATCGACGGCCGTGACGAGCGAGGCCGAGTAGCCGCCCACGCGCCCCGTCGGCGACGCCAGCTCCTTCACGCGGCCCGACTCGATCAGATCGCGGAACGCCGCCGCGCCCTCCGCGTCAACTATCGTCCCGACGACCGGGCCGTAAGGGAACTCCGGCAGCTTCACGTCCATCTCGACGCGCGCGCCCTGCCGCTTCAAGACTTCGAGCGAGGCGAGGAAGTTCGCGCGCACCGCGTCCTGCGCCTTCTCGTAGGAGTCCTTCATCACGGCGAGCCGCAGCGGCGAGTTAGCGCCACCGCGGGTGCGCCGGTTGAAGGTGGTGACGGGGAAGCGGAACGAAGAGTCGCGCGAGGTCGGATCGAACGGGTCGCGGCCGGCTATGCCCGCGAGGACGTAGCCGCAGTCTTCGGCCGAGCGGCACATGGGGCCGAGCTTGTCGAGCGTCCAGCACAGGGCCATCGCGCCGTGGCGCGAGACCATGCCGTAGGTGGGCCGGAAGCCGGAGAGTCCGCAGAAGGCCGCTGGCGTGATGATCGACCCGGAAGTTTCGGAGCCGATGGAGAACTGTACGAGGGCGGCGGCGGTCGCCGCGCCGGGGCCGGAGGAGGAGCCGCCGCTCCAGTAGTCCGTGTTCCAGGGCGTGCGGCCCGCGCCCGTCCACGAGGCGTCGGCCTCGTTGTATCCCATGCCGCCGGCCAACTCGACCATCGCGAGCTTGGCGACGAGGATCGCGCCCGCGTCGCGGAGCTTGCGGATGACGGTCGCGTCGTAGTCGAACCGCTGATCCTTGTAGGGCGTCGCGCCCCAGGTGGTCGGGGCCTCGCGCGTGGCGAGCAGGTCTTTCGCGCCGTAGGGGATGCCGTGGAGCGGGCCGCGGTACTTGCCGGCGCGAATCTCGCGCTCCGCGGCCCGCGCCTCGCGCAGCGCGGACTCGCGCATCACAGCGGCGACCGCGCCGAGCCGCGGGCCGTATTTTTCCAGACGATCCAGGTACCCCTCGGTCAGCTCGACGGGCGAGAGCTTGCGCGCGCGAATCTGCGCGGAGAGTTCGGCGATGGACGCGAAGAAGGTGTCTTCCGTGAGCATGGTCTTAGGCGCTGAAGACGAAGTCTGGCTCGTCCGAGTTCTTGAGCTTGACGGCGCGCAGGGCGTCGGCCGCGCGGAGGTTGCCGGCGACGTCGCGCCGCAAGCGCGCCACGTCCTCCTCCGAAAGTTTCTCGCCGAAGCGCAGGCGCGCGACCTCCACGTAGGCCAGCGCGAGAGGCGAGGGCGGTGGCGGCTGCTGCGGGGAGGGCGTCGGCTGCGGGTTCGGCGGCGCGGTGGCCTCCTTGGTCGCGGGGGGCGTCTGCCCGGCGACGTGTGCGAGCGGCGCGGCGACGAGCGCGGCGGCGACCGTCTTAGCGAATCGTCGGCGCGACGCGCTCGCGGGCGCGTCCGGCCGTGGTTCGTCTTCCATCGTCTTTCTCTCTCGTTGTTGCTTGTCGAAAACTGGCGGCGAACATATCACGGGCGGGCGCGTTTGAAAAAGCCGGTGTCGGTGGGGGGCGGCCGGGCGGGTGCGGGAGGCTGCGTCACGAGCGCGCCGCGGCGCGGCCGTGCTGACGCAAAAACTGTTGCGCCGCCGGGCGGCATGTGATAGAAGCGCGCCATCGTGTCTCTCACACATCTTACGCCTTGGCCCTCATTCCCCTCGCGCCGGACGCGCACCTCCCGCCCCCGAACCTCAAACGCCCTTGGAACCTCGCCTAGGAGGACACCTCATGAAAAGACTCATTCCCTGTTCACTCCTGCTCGCGATCCTCATCACGCTGCCGGGTTGTTGCAACCCTAACGACGTGGTCGGCTCGCAGCCCGTCACGCTGAGGCCGCAGGAGACCGACAACTGGTGCTGGGCCTCGACCACGCAGATGGTCACGACCTTCCTCGGCCACGGCCGCTCCCAGTGCGACCTCGCCAACGAGCGCTTCAACCGGACCGACTGCTGCGAGGGCAACTGCCCGAAGAACGACGAGTGCAACACGCCCGGCTGGACGATGTTCGCCGAGTCGAACTTCGACACCAAGGCTTCGGGCACGCCGCTCTCGTGGGATCAGATCAAGTCGCAGATTTACTGCGCCAAGAAGCCGATGTCCTATGCCTACGGGCCGAAGTCCGGCGGCGTCGGCCACGTCGTCGTCATCAGCGGCTATTTCGAGGTCGGCGGCGTCCGCTACGTCGTCATCACCGACCCGTGGAATCCCTGCGCCGGGGCGAACCGCACCATCACCTACGAGGAGTACAGCAACTCCGGCACCTCTGACCACTGGGAGACCAACTACGACATCACCTGGAAGGGCTGACGAAAGGAGCAAAAGCCATGAGAAGAATCGCGGCGTACACACTCGCGCTCGCGTTGCTCTCCGGCCTCGGCCTGGCTTGCGACCGCTCGCGCAGCCAGTCCGGCGGGGACGCCGCCAACCAGGGCGGCAGCAACAACATGAAGAGCCAAGACGAGGCGGCGCGCAAGGCGCTCGAAGCGCTGCCGCAACTGGTGACGAACGACACCTTCAAAGGGATGGGCTTCGGCTCGCCAGAGGAGGCGCGCGCGGCGCAGCTCGGCTCGCCCGTGCCGCATAAGACAATCGCCTACGACCGCCTGCTCCAGTACCAGCCGGGCACGCGGCTCGAACAACTGTTCGCCCCCGAGGAGCAGGTCGTTTACCCGATCCAGGTCGGCGGCGCCGTGAAGTCCTCGATAGTGGTGACGAACAACAGGGGCGCGTGGCAGATCAGCAGCGTCGGCGACAGCTACCTGGGCAACGTGCTGGCGCAGGCCACTGCCAGCCGGGCCGCCGCCGATGCGGTGCTCACGCGCCCGCCCGAGGGCGGGCCGTCGCCCGCCCCCACCGAGGGCAGGCCCACGCCCAGCCCGCAGCAGCCCGCCGCCACGCCGACGCAGCCGGACGCCCTGCAGTTGGTCTCGATACCGGGCCTGAACCTGGACTTCGTGGCGTTCAACCGGGGCGACAGGTGGGCGCTCATCCCGGCGCGCGACCACCGCGAGTTGCAGCTCTCGCGCGGGCGCGCGGTCAGCGCGGAGCAGATGCTGCCGGCGCTGAGCAACTACGCCAGGGAGTTTGACAGGAAGTACGGCGATCAGATTCGCAGGCGCCGCCTCGTCAAATAACGGCCGGCCCGCGGGGGACGCGAGGAAGGTATGAGGGGAAACGCGGAGCGATGAACGCGGAACGATGAACTAAAGCCAACTTCTTCAAGTTCATCGTTCCGCGTTTATCGCTTCCCGTTCACCCCTCATACCTGTTTTCAGTTGCGCGCCTGCTGCCGTGAGAGCGTGTGTGCCGTCTCGACGAGGCGGACGAACTCTGTGCGGTGGCCGTGCGGGTCTGCGCCGGCCGAGGAGCGCGCGAGCGAGGCGACGCCTCCGTAGTTGGCCGCGCCCTTGTGGCGAGAGTCGCGCAGGAGGAGGCCGAAGGCGGCGACGGCCGATGCGAAGCGGAAGTTGTCAGAGGCGCGCTGCCACGCGCCGGCCGCGTCCGCGATTGACAGGCTGACGAGACGGCTCTCCGCGCCGTCGGGTTCCTTGTAGCGCAGCTTGATCGTCATCAGCTCGCCGTTGTCCGCCGTGGCGTTCGGCGCGGGCGTCTGTTGATACTTCAACGCGTCAACGTCGCCGGCCGGGACTTTGCGGCCGGCGGGCACGACCTCGTAGAGCGCGGTGACGGCGTGGCCCGCGCCGATCTCGCCGGCGTCCTTCCCGTCGTCGTTGAAATCCTCGTCGCGGAGCAGACGATTCTCGTAGCCGATGAGGCGGTAGCCGGCCGCAGCGCGCGGGTTGAACTCGACCTGTATCTTCACGTCCTTGGCGATAGTCGCGAGCGTCCCGCCGATCTGCTGGCCGAGCACCTTGCGCGCCTCTGCCGGGGTGTCGATGTAGGCGTAGTTGCCGTTGCCGTGGTCGGCCAGCTTCTCCATCATCGAGTCTTTCAGATTCCCCGTGCCGAAGCCGAGGACGGAGAGGAAGACGCCCGATTTTCGTTCCTCCTCGATGAGGCGGATGAGTTCGCCCTCGCTCGTCGTGCCCACGTTGAAGTCGCCGTCCGTGGCGAGCAGGACGCGGTTCACGCCGCCTTGTATGAAATTCTCTCTCGCGACTTTGTAGGCGAGGCGGATGCCGTCGCCGCCGTTCGTCGAACCACCGGCGCGCAGGTTCTCGACGGCCGCCGCGATCTCGCCGCGCCGGTCGCCCGGTGTCGAGGGAAGGACGAGGCCGCTCGCGCCGGCATAGACGACGACGGCGACGCGGTCGCGCCCCGTCAGTTGCTCCGCGAGCAGGCGCAAGCTGGACTGCACGAGCGGGAGTTTCGTCGGCGCGTCCATCGAGCCGGAAACGTCAACGAGGAAGACGAGGTTGGCGGGGGGGAGCTGTTCGCGTGAGAGCTTGCGGCCCTGTAAGCCGACGAGGACGAGGCGGTGCGCGTCGTTCCACGGGCAGGACGAGACTTCGGCCGTGACGGAGAAGGGTTCGGGGCCGGCGGGCTGCGGGTAGTCGTAAGAGAAATAGTTGATCAGCTCCTCGACGCGGACGGCGTCCCTCGGCGGCAGTTGGCCCGCGTTGAGGAAGCGGCGCGTGTTGCTGTAGGAGGCGGTGTCAACGTCTATCGAGAAGGTCGAGAGCGGCGAGCGCGCGACGGTGAGGAACGGGTTCTCCTCGATGCGGCTGTAGCCTTCCGTGTTGAAGCCGCCCTCCTCGCCCTCGACGCGCGGGCGTACCTTGGCAGCCGCGCCCATCTCGTAGCCCGCGGCGTGAGTGCCGGCGACGGGCCGCGACGACTCCGCCGCGACCTGCGCGACCTGTTTCTGCGCGGGTGCGGGCGCGTTCTGCGTGTGATCAGACCGCGTGAGTTCGTTCGTCGCGTGCCGCTGGCAGCCCGCGAGCAGGACGGCCGCCGCGAGGAGGAAGACGAAGAACTGTCTGAGCGGCGGGTGAATCGGGCGAGTCTGTTTCGTGTCGTACTTCATTGCGGCGCGTCGTGTGACGTGTGTCGCGCGCCGCTGGTCGGCCATGTCGTGATTCATCTGAACACACCTCCGGCTTTCGTTGTCCGCTGCTGGCTTCGGGTAGCGAGGGCCTTGCACGGACTCTGAATGCGCGCGGCGCGGAAAACTTGCGCGCGCGCGGCCGGAGGGTTTTCAAACGGACTTCAGCGTCGCGACGGCGGCACGCGCTCGGCGTGGACGACGACGGGCGCGGCCGTCCAGATGTCGCGGAACCGCGACCCGTAGGGGAGCGGGGTTTCCTCATAGCCGTCGGAGACTTGCACGCGCGCGAAGTAGCCGCCGCGCGGCGCGTCCTCATCGTCGCACCACACGCACGGCGCGGCGACCGTCACGCCTGCGCCGCCGTACTCGTCGAACGGCCTGTCGATCTCAATCGCGTCGCCGCCCCAGACGCGGCCCGCGGGGTCGTCCGGCGAGAAGAAGAAGGTGCGAACCCAGAGCTTTTCGGGCGCGCGCGACGGGCGGCCGACGCGCAGGTTGAGCCGCGTGTAGCTGCGCCCGCTCTCGCGGTCGAGCGTCACCAGGCCGACTTCCGTGTGCAGGTCTTGTGAGAGCCTGAACGGGCGCGGCGGCGCGTAAAGACGTTCGGGCCGGTCGGGCAGGAGCTTAGGGAAAACGGCGACGAGCGCGACGGCCGCGGCGTAGGCGAAGAAGAAGGCGGCGAGCTTCAAGAAGAACGGGCGTGCGGTCATCTCGGAAAACTCCTCTCCCAGTTTCCCCCTTGAACGCGCGAGCCGCCCGCCGGTTGCATTAAAGAAGCTGTTAGCGATTAGCCGTTAGCATTTAGCCAAAAAGAAGAGCGCCCCCAGTTTTTATGGCGGGCTTCTGCTTTTGGTTTTGCTAACAGCTAACCGCTAACGGCTAACAGCTAGTTTCCATCGTCTCGCGCGCCGCGCGGGCGTCGGCGAAGGCGTCGCGGGCGGCGGGCCGGTGTAGCGGTAGTGGCCCGTTATCTTCCAGGCGAAGAGCACGTCTTCGAGCTGCGGGCCGGCGCCGATGTTGTGCAGGATCAGGTAGCGGCCGGGCGTGGCCGTGGGGCGGTCTGTGAGGATGCCGATGTGCGTCAGCCCGCCGTTCAACTCCCAGGTGACGAGGTCGCCGGGCGCGTAGTCGGCCGCGTCTTCCGTGACGGGGAGCGAGCGCCCTTTCCTGGCGAAGAAGGTCATCAGGTTGGGGACGCGGCGGTGGTCGATGTTCGTGTCGGGGCGGCTCAAGCCGAACTGGCGCGGGTAGAGCGAGAAGTTCGCCTTCATGTCCTCGTGGACTTCGCGCTGGAGATCGACGCCGGCTGCGCGGTAGGAGCGTATGACCTCGTCCGTGCAGACACCCTTGTCCGCGGGCACGTCGCCGTTCGGATAGGGGATCGAATAGTAGGCCCCGTCGTAAGTGACCTTCTGCCTGGTGCGCTCGACGGCAGCCGCGACGAGCCGTTCGAGCACGGGCGACTCATAAACCACTATCGGCGGCGACGGCGACGGGACTGCCCGCCGCTGTGTTGTCTCCGAGACTTTAGCGCGGCCCGCGGGGACTTGCGCCGGGCTGCAACCGCACGCGGCGAGCGCGACGGCCGCGAGCAGACGCACCGCGCGGAGCGGCCGGGCGTGCAGACTCATCCGTCGTTTGACAGACACGCCGGCTTAGACGCCTCCAAGCCGAACGGCGTTCCCCGGAATTTTCATGGCTAAAGTTTGGCTGGGGTGATGAGGGGGGCGGGGCGCTGCTGTCAGTTGCGCGGAGCAGGGGTGCCGCCGCCGGCCGGCTCTCTGTCGGGAGCGCGCCGGCCGCCGAACAGTCTCTTGGCGGGAGAGGCCAAGCGGCCGGCGACGGATTTCAGGCGCGACTCGTCCATCTTGCCCGCGCGCTCGCCGTCAGCCGTGGAGTGGGGCGTCGCGCCGGCCTTGTGCGCGGCGTCGCAGTATGCGCCCGGCTCGTCGCCCGCCGGGAAGGTCATTGGGGACTTGTTCGGGCAGGACGGACGTGCGCGCAGGCCCGTCGTCGGATCGACTGAGACCGTCACGGTCGGCATCGCGCGCACGGGCTGGGTGGCCGGCGAGTTCGCGGCCGAGTCCGCGGCCTGTGTCGAGAGTTGCCGCGTCGTCGTCTGGCTCTTCTGCCGGGCGCTCGCGTCTTTCGTCTCCGCAGTCTCCGCGCCTGAGCTTGTCGGCTGGCTTGATGGCTCGCCGTGCCCGTCGCGCGCGCGGGCCGTGATCGCGCCGGCATCGCCCGGCTGTTCGGGCGCGCGGCCGGTCGAGAGCAGGCGCGGGGTGACGAACGCGAAGGTGGCGCAGAAGGCGAGCGCGGGGGCCGCGATGGCGACCCGGTTAACTCTTCGGGGCGGGCGCGTCGCCACGCGCTCGTCCGCGGCACTCGCTGGCGCTTCGCGCCGGCCGTCGTGGGGGGCGTCTGAGCGGGGCGAACTCGGCGGCGCATCCGCGGCGCGCGGCTCGTATGCCGCTTGTGGAGCGCGGCGCGGCCATTCGTGCGGGGCCGCGTAGTCTCCGGCGGCGAGACGACGATAGGCCTCGTTGATCTCTTTGAGCTGTTCCTGCGCCTTCTGTTGCAGGCGCGGGTCGTGCGAGAAGCGGTCGGGGTGCCAGACCTTCGCCAGGTCTCTGTACGCCGCCTTGATCTCCTGCGCCGATGCAGTCGGCCCGAGGCCGAGCACGCGCAGACAACCCTCGCGCCCGCCGTCTCTCACGTCCTACACCCCCCGCGGCTCACGACAAAAAGTCGGCCAGCCGCCCGACGCTCTGAAGGTACTCAAGCAGCTCCGACACGCCCGGCACAGGGTAGCCGAGCCGGCTCATGACGGCCCCGCCGCCGAACAGGAACAACGCGCCCGCGGCGAGAGTCCTCAGCGCAGACCCCGTCACGCGCGCGACCGGCTGCCGCGCGCGGCGGCGAACATGGAAGCGCATAACACCACGCCCGCCCGTCTCCAACGAATGATCCGGGCGTCCTCGTAAATCGTTTGACAAAAATTTGGTGAGACTGCTCGGCCGCTGTCGGCGCGGTGGCAGGGGACTGAATTAACAGTACAGAGGCCGCGCGGGCGGTGTCAACGGAAAGTTTCGCGCGCGCAGCGTTCGTGTGCAATGGCGGGCGGAAGGTGGTAGGCTATTGCCGAATCCGGCCGAACACAATTTAAAGCACGCCGCGAGCGCGCCGCCCCGCGCGGCCAGCGCCCGACGCCCACGAGTTGAGGTGACGAAAGCCTTGAGCGCACAGACCACACGGACGGATCTTTCGGAGATCATCGCGGAGAACTTCGGCGCGAACGCCACCTACGTCGAGGGCTTATTGGAACGTTTCCGCAGCGATCCCTCGCTGGTTGACGAGTCGTGGCGCGCATACTTCGCCGAACTGCTCGGCACGCAGGCCGCGACGACGCCGCAGCAGCGGGCCGGCAACGGCGGCACGGCAGCCACACCAACCGCGAAGACGACCGCCGCATCGGCGTGGCCCACGACGCACCGCGCGGGTGACGGCGAAGCAGCCGCCGCCACGCGCCCGGCGGAAACACAGACCGCGCAACCCGCGGCGGCGGCCACGCAGCAGCCCGCGCAGCAGGCTGCCCCGGCCCCGCGCCAACAACCCGCGCCCGCCGCCGCGCCTGCACAGGCCGGGGGCGTCGAGGCGCGCGCCATCCGCGGCGCGGCCCTGAAGATCGTCGAGAACATGGAGACGAGCCTGTCGGTCCCGACGGCCACGTCGAACCGTCAGATTCCCGTCAAAGTCCTCGAAGAGAACCGCGCCGTCGTCAACCGCGAACTAAAGGAGCGCGGCACGAATCAGAAGACCTCGTTCACGCACTTCATCGCCTTCGCCATCCTGCGCGCGCTCGAAAAGTTCCCGCAGCTCAACCACGGCTTCGCCGTCCGGGACGGCAACCCCGTCCGGCTGGAGCGCGCGAGCGTCAACTTCGGCGTCGCCATTGACATACAGAAGAAGGACGGCTCGCGCTCGCTCCTCGTCCCCAACATCAAGAACGCGGGCGCTCTCTCCTTCAACGATTTCCTCGCCGCCTACGACGACGTGATTAAACGTGCGCGCGAGGGCAAGCTCGGCGTCCCCGATTTTCAGGACACGACCGTCTCCCTGACCAACCCCGGAACCATCGGCACGGTCGCCTCGACGCCGCGGCTGATGGCCGGGCAGTCCGTCATCATCGCGACCGGGGCCATCGAGTACCCGGCCGAGTACCACGCGATGACCCCGGCGGCGCTCTCGCAGCTCGGCATCAGCAAGACGATGACCATCTCCTCGACCTACGACCACCGCGTCATCCAGGGCGCGGAGTCGGGCGCTTTTCTGGCGCACGTCCACGAGCTGTTGTTGGGGAAACACGACTTCTACGATCAGATTTTCCGCTCGCTCGACATCCCGCACCCGCCGCTCCGGTGGTCGCAGGACAAGAACCCGGCGCTCCTCGGCGGCGACCGCTCGCGCGAGCACGTCGAGAAGGAGGCGCGAGTCCTCGAACTCATCAACGCCTACCGCGTGCGCGGCCACCTCGTCGCAGACATCGACCCGCTCCACGCGATGCCCTTGCAGTACCACCCCGAACTCGACATCGAGACCTACGGGCTGACGATCTGGGATCTGGATCGCGAGTTCATCACGGGCGGCCTGGGGGGCAAGAACGAGGCGAGCTTACGCGAGATTCTGGACATTCTGCGCCGGGCCTACTGCGGGAAGGTCGGGATCGAGTACCGCCACATCCAGAGCAAGGAGGAGAAGGTCTGGATACGCGACCGTGTCAGGGAGGAATTCGTCTATCCCGAACCCGTCGATGCGGAGACGAAGAAGCAGCTACTCGCCAAGCTCATCGAGGCCGAGCAGTTCGAGCGCTTCCTGCACACGAAGTATCTTGGGCAGAAACGCTTCTCGCTCGAAGGCTGCGACACGATCATCCCGCTGCTCGATCAACTGGTCGAGCGCGCGGCGGAGCGCGGCGTCGAAGAGATCACGCTCGGCATGGCGCACCGCGGGCGTCTGAACGTGCTCGTTAACGTCGTCGGCGATTTCGCCGAGCGCATCTTCACCGCTTTCGAGGGCGCGGCCCATCCGAGTTTCCCGGCGGATGAGGGCGACGTTAAATACCACCAGGGCGCGGCCGGCGGGCGCACGACGCGCGGAGGCAAGAAGGTTCGCGTGACTCTGTCGCCCAACCCGAGCCACCTTGAGTTCGTCGATCCGGTAGTCGAAGGCATGGTGCGCGCGCGCCAGGACGCGATGCAGCGCGAGGGCAGCCTGCGCGAAGAGGTGATTGATCGCACCCTCCCCGTACTGCTGCACGGCGACGCGGCCTTCGCCGGCCAGGGCATCGTGATGGAGACCCTGAACCTCGCCAGCCTCAAGGGTTACCGCACGGGCGGCACGATCCACGTCATCGTCAACAACCAGATCGGGTTCACGACCTCGCCCGAACAGGGCCGCTCGACGATCTATTCGACCGACGTGGCGCGCATGACGCAGCTCCCCATCTTCCACATCAACGGCGACGACCCCGAAGCCGCCTTCCGCGTCCTTCGCATGGCGCTCGATTTCCGGCAGGAGTTCAACAAGGACGTTGTCCTGGACGTGGTCGGCTTCCGCCGCCTCGGCCACAACGAGACGGACGAGCCGAGCTACACGCAGCCGCTCATGTACGCGCGCGTGAAAGCTCATCCGGGCGTCCGCGCCGTTTACTCGCAGCGCCTCGTCGGCGAAGGCGTGCTCACGGAAGCCGAGGCCGAGCAGATGATCCGCGATCAGGTCGCGGCCTACGAGGCGATTCAGGCGAGGGCGAAAGAGATCGTCAAACAGAAGCCGCCGGCTAAAGAACTCCCGCCGGAGCAGCCGGAGGAGGACGGATCAAACGTCGTCGAAACCTGGACGGACGCCGAGGCAATCGGCCGCGTCTCGCGCGCCATCTCAATCGTGCCCCCGGAGTTCCACATCAACCCCAAGATGGTCAGCCAGCTCGCGCGCCGCGGCAAGATGGGCGAGGGCAGCGCGCCGATGGACTGGGCGTTCGCGGAACTCGTCGCCTTCGGCACGCTCGCGCTCGAAGGCCACCCCGTCCGCCTGTCCGGGCAGGATTCGGGGCGCGGCACGTTCTCGCAGCGCCACGCCATCATGTACGACACGCAGACCGGGCGTCCGTGGACGCCGCTCTCCGATCTGACGCCTACCGAACGGGGACGCCCGCTCGTCGAGGTCTTCGACAGCTCGCTCTCCGAGCAGGGCGTGATGGGCTTCGAGTACGGCTACTCGGTCGTGGCGAATCGTTCGCTCGTCATGTGGGAGGCGCAGTTCGGCGACTTCGGGAACGGCGCGCAGGTGATCATCGATCAGTTCATCGCGCCGGGCGTTGACAAGTGGCAGCAGCACTCGCGCCTCGTCCTCCTGCTCCCGCACGGCTACGAGGGCCAGGGGCCGGAGCACTCGTCGGCGCGGCTGGAGCGTTACCTGCAACTGTGCGCCGAGGACAACATGCAGGTCTGCTACCCGACGACCCCGGCGCAGTACTTCCACCTGCTGCGCCGGCAGGTCAAACAGGACGCTGCCCGGCCGCTCGTCGTGATGACGCCGAAGAGCCTGCTGCGATTGCCCGCGGCCGTCTCATCGCTCAACGAACTAACGTCGGGCGGCTTCCGCCCCGTCATCGACGACGCGGAGATCAGGGACGCCTCGACCGTCCGGCGCATCGTGCTCTGTTCGGGCAAGGTTTACTACGACCTGAACGCCGCGCGCCTGAAGACGGACGACCGCCGCGTCGCGATCATCAGGCTCGAACAGTTCTACCCGTTCCCCGAGCGGGCCTTGCGCGAGGCGTTCGCGCGCTACCCGGACGCGGGGCAGTTGGTCTGGGCGCAGGAGGAGCCGCGCAACATGGGCGGCTGGACTTTCGTCGAGCCGCGTTTGATGAACCTGCTGCCGCGCTGCGAGCGGCCTTCTTACGTCGGCCGCGCCGCCTCGGCCAGCCCCGCGACCGGCTCCTACTCGATCCACGAGGCCGAGCAGCGCCACCTCGTCGATCAGGCGCTCACCACCGACGCGCCCGTCATCTCGAACGCCAGCACCGACAAGTACGCGGGCCAAGCGGATGCGTGAGATGGCGGGAGGCAGCGGGCGGTCGGCGGAAAAATAAAGGCTGTCGGGACATGAATCGCCGGCCGCCTCTTAGTTCTCCGCAGTAGTTGCGGCGAACGGCCGGCGACCAGCCCTCTTGTTTTCGCCCGCCCGCCGGCCTCCGCCGCCCGCTGCCTTCCGCCCTTCGCCCGCTGCCTTCCGTCTGCTTTCTTTGGTATCCTCTACTGCAAGACTCCCGCCCGTTTACTGTCAGCCACGGAGGTTACGGATGCGCCGGTTCACACAGCACGCTTTCACACTGCTGCTCGCCGTTCTCTTCCTCTTCGCCGCCGCGGCGCGCGCGCAGGACGCGCCGTCGGGCGCGTCGGCGAAGGCCCTGCACGAGCTGTTCGAGGCCGAGTGGGAGTACGCGATGCGCGAGTTCCCGACGTGGGCCTCCGCGCTCGGCGACCGCCGCTACAACGACCGCTGGACTGACCTGTCGCTCGCGGCACACGAGCGCCGCCACAAGCACCAGATCGAAGTGCTCGAACGCCTGAAGGCGATTGACCGCGCCGCGCTCTCGCCGGCCGATCAGTTGAACTACGATCTCTTCGAGAAGGACTTGCGGGAGGGCGTCGAAGGCTACAAGTACCGCTGGCACCTCGTCCCCCTGAACCAGCGCGGCGGCATCCAGACCGAGAGCGAACTGGGCGACCTGCTCCGCTTCGAGACGGTCAAAGACTACGAGGACTGGCTGGCGCGCCTCCGCGCGTTCCCCGCGATGATGGATCAGACCGTCGCGCTCATGCGCGAGGGCGCGCGCGTCCGCATGATCCACCCGCGCGTCATAATGGAGCGCATCCCCGCGCAGATCGACAAGCAGATCACGGCCACGGCCGACGACAGTCCGTACTTTAAGCCGTTCAAAAAGTTCCCCGACTCGATCCCCGCCGCGGAGCGCGAACGCCTGACGGCCGCCGCGCGCGAGGCCGTCAACCAGTCGGTCGTCCCCTCGTACAAAAAGTTCCGCGAGTTCTTCGTCAAGGAGTACCTGCCCGCGACCTTTTCGGAGGTCGGCGCGTGGCAGATGCCCGACGGCGCGGAGATGTACGCCTTCGAGGCCCGCCGCTACACGACCACCGCGATGACGCCCCAGCAGATTCACGGGACGGGGCAGGCCGAGGTCAAACGCATCCGCGCCCAGATGGAGGCGATCAAGGAGAAGGTCGGATTCCGTGGCTCGCTGCAAGACTTCTTCAAGCACCTCCGCACCGACCCGAAGTTCTACTACAAGTCGGGCGAGGAGCTGCTGGAAGCCTACCGCGCCATGTCGAAGCGCATCGACCCGCACCTCGTCAAAGTCTTCCGCACCATCCCGCGGATGCCCTACGGCGTCGAGCCGATCCCGATGAACATCGCGCCCGACACGACGACGGCCTACTACCAGCAGCCCGCGGCTGACGGCTCTCGCCCTGGCACCTATTACGTCAACCTCTATAAGCCGGAGACGCGGCCCCGCTACGAGATGATGGCGCTCTCGCTGCACGAGGCCGTGCCCGGCCACCACTTCCAGATCGCGCGCGCGATGGAGCTGGGCGAGATACCGAAGTTCCGACGCTACGGCGGCTACACCGCCTTCGTCGAGGGCTGGGGCCTCTACGCCGAATCCCTCGGCGACGAGATGGGCCTCTACGACGACCCCTACGCGAAGTTCGGCCAGTTGACTTACGAGATGTGGCGCGCCGTCCGCCTCGTCGTGGACACCGGCATCCACCACATGAAGTGGACGCGCCAGCAGGCCATCGACTTCTTCCTCCAGAACGCCGCCAAGAGCGAACTCGACATCGTCAACGAGATCGACCGCTACATCGCCTGGCCCGGGCAGGCCCTGGCTTACAAGGTCGGCGAACTCAAGATCAAAGAGCTGCGCCGCCGCGCCACCGATCAGCTCGGCCCGGCGTTCGACCTGCGCGAGTTCCACGACCTGGTGCTCGGCTCCGGCGCAGTCCCACTCGACGTGCTCGAACGCAACGTCGATCAGTGGATCGCCGGGAAGAAGCAGGCCGGCACGAAGTAGGGCGCTTGTCGAACAACTCACAACTGACGGCCTGGCTCCCCGAACTGATCTACGCCGGCGGACGCTTCCAGAGCGACCTCGCCGTCGTGTCTGACGGGCGCACGGGCCGCGTCATCTCGCTCACGCGCGCAGACGAAATTGACTCTGCCGCGCGCGTCGTCCGGCTGCCTAACCGCGCATTGCTGCCCGGCATGGTCAACGCGCACTCGCACGCCTTCCAGCGCGCGATCCGCGGGCGCACCGAAGTTCGCTCGGCCGCGCGCGACACCTTCTGGACGTGGCGCGAGATGATGTACAGCGCGGCAGAGCGCCTGTTGCCCGAAGACCTCTACGACGCCTCGCGCATGGCCTTCCTCGAAATGGCCCTCTCCGGCATCACGTCCGTCGGCGAGTTCCACTACCTGCACCACAACCCGGACGGCACGCCCTACGACGACCCGAACCTGCTCTCGAAGCAGGTCGTCCGCGCCGCGCGCGACGTGGGGCTTCGCGTCGCGCTCCTGCGCGTCGCCTACGCACGCTCGGGCTTCCGCGCCGAGCCGAACCCGCGCCAGTCGCGCTTCGTCACGCCCGACGCCGACACGTTTCTAAAACATCTCGACGCGCTCTCAACCGACTCGGCGAGCGAATACGACGCAAGCAACGACAGGCCCGCAACAGCGTCAGGCGGCGCGGCTGCCGTCGCGCGGGGACACGGCATCACTGATGAAATTTCGGCATCCCCCGTCGCTTGGGCCGGCGTCGCGCCGCACAGCGTCCGCGCCGTGCCGCTCCCTTACCTGCGCGAAGTCTGCGCGCACGCGCGCGCGAAACGTCTCCCCGTCCACATGCACGTCGCCGAGCAGCCCGCCGAGAACGAGGCGTGTCTGGCCGAGCACGGCCGCACGCCCGTCCGCCTGCTCGCCGACGAGCACCTGCTGGACGAACGCTTCACGGCCGTCCACGCCGTCCACATCACGGCCGACGAGGCCCGCGCGCTTGCCGGCGCGCAGGTCTGCGCCTGCCCGACGACCGAGCGCAACCTCGGCGACGGCGTCGTCCCCGCCGACTTACTCTTCGACGCGGGCGCGGGCGTCGCACTCGGCACGGACAGCCACACGCAGATCGATCTCCTCGAAGACGCACGCGAACTCGAATACCACCTGCGCCTGCAAAAACTCTCCCGCGCCGTCCTCGCGCCGCTAAGTGGATCGAGCGGCGGAGGGCAAGACGCCGCCGACAGCTCGCGCCCCGCCGCCGCGCAGGCGGACGACGAGCACACGCACTCTCAAATTTCCGCACTCGCCGCGCGCCTCTTCGGCTGCGCGACCGCTGCCGGCGCGCGCAGCCTCGGCTTCGACGGCGGCGAGCTTCGCGCGGGCGCTGCGGCCGACTTCTTCACCGTCGCCCTCGACGACCCTTCAATCGCCGGCGCGGGCGCGGACGACCTGCTCCCCGCAATCGTCTTCTCGCTTTCGCGCGCTGCCGTCCGCGAAACCGTTGTCGGCGGACGCCCCGTCGTCGAACAGAGCCGCCACGCCGCGCAGGACGAGATCGTTTCCCGTTTCGCCGCGCTGCAACGCAGGCTGTGGAGTTGAACGCGACAACCCGCGCCGCAACTGTAGGGGCGGGGCTTGTCCCTGCCCGTAGCGGCGAAGCCGCTCATCAAGAAGCGCGTTCTTTCAAGATCGAATAGCACCTGAAGCGGCGGTCGCGCTCTCGCGCGCCGGGCCGCGGACTTGCCCTGCCCCTACAAATCTGATGAGCGTTAAGCAAAACCTATCCGACCTCGTCCGCATCGACTCGGTCTCGGCGCACTCGAACCGCGAGATCATCGATTACCTCGCAGCGCGCTGCGGGCGGCTGGGCCTGAGCGTGAGGCACTTCGCCTATACAGACGAGCGCGGCATCGAGAAGGTGAACGTCGTCGCCTGCGCGGGCTGGTCGCCGGACGGTGCGAATGAAGTTGAGCTGGCGCTCGTCGGGCATACCGATACCGTGCCGTTCGATCCCGGCTGGGCGGAGGCGCTGAAACTGACGGAGCGCGAGGGCCGCCTCTACGGGCGCGGCGCGTGCGACACGAAGGCTTTCATCGCGGCGGCGCTCGCGGCGGTCGAGGCGGTTGAACTGGAAAAACTCGCCCGCCCGCTGGCGCTCGTCTTCACGGCCGACGAGGAGGTGGGTTGCCTCGGCGCGAAGCGGCTGTCGGAAGCGCGCCCGTTCGCGGCGCGCCACGCCATCGTCGGCGAGCCTACGTCCCTGCGGCCGATGCGCGCGGGCAAGGGGTATTGTCTGGCCGAGGTTAAGGTTTTCGGGCGCGAGGCGCACAGCGCGTACCCGGCCGAGGGCGCGTCGGCGATCATGCGGGCGGCGCGGCTCGTCGCGCGCGTCGGGCAGGTGGCCGAGCGTTTGAAGGCGGAGACGCACGCCGATTTCGATCCGCCGTTTACTACCGTCAACGTCGGGCTGATCGGCGGCGGGACGGCGAAAAACGTCATCGCGGGCGAGTGCCGCTTCACCCTGGAGTGGCGGCCCGTGCCGAATCAGGCAGCCGCGCGGGTCGTCAAGCTCATCCAAGCCGAGGCCGAGCTGCTGCGCGCCGAAGACGCGGGCTTCGACTACGAGATCGACGTGCTGCGGCTCGACGGCGGCGTCGAAACCCCGGCGGACGCGCTGATTGTCCGCCACCTCGAAGCCGCGACCGGAAACCGCGCGGGAACAATTGCCTTCGGCACGGAGGCCCCGCAGTTGCGCGAGCTGGGCGCGGAGGCGGTCGTCTTCGGCCCCGGCGACATCAGGAACGCGCACCGCACCGGCGAGTTCGTGCCCGCCGAAGAGCTGGAGCGTTGCGTCGAGATTCTGGCGGGCGCGATCCGCGAGTTCTGTTTTTAGTTTGTCCGTTGTCCGTGGTCAGTTGTCCGTTGCATGTGGCTGCTGGATAGCCGCTCTGAAATGAACCGCTCAAGTTGCGTTAGATGAACAACGGACAACTGACCACGGACAACGGACTGTCTTCTTTATGATCCGAAATTATCTCAAGACTTCATTCGTCGCCCTGCTGCTCGTCTTTCCCGCGGCGGCGCAGCAGCCCGGCGAGAAGCCGCTAACGAGTCAGGAGTTCGTGAAGCTGCTCTACGCGCTGCCCGGCCGGCCCGACCGGCGCGACGCGCTGGTCGAAGAGATCAGGCGGCGCGGCATCGACTTCGAGCTGACGAGCGGCTTGCGCGGGCTGGTCTCCACCAAGTCGGGCAACGACGCGCTGCTGCGCCGCACGCTCGAAGAGGCCGCGCGCCGCCGCGCTGACCCCGCGTCCCGCGCGCTCCCGTCCGAGGCCGAGGCGCGCGAGGTGTGGGAGCAGGCGCAGAAGACTTCGCTCGCCGCCGCGACGGGGCTGCCCGATTTCGTCGTCAAGCAACTCATCACGCGCCAGGTCGCGCGCGAGCGCACGCAGGCGTGGCGCACGCTCGACCGCCTGACCGTCGCCGTCAGCTTCCGCGAGAGCGGCCAGCGCGAGCAGTACAAGCTGCTCGCCACGAACGGCGTCCCAGACCAGGCGGCGGAAGTCGAGTCGTCGTCCTACTACCAGGCGGGCGGATCGACCACGACGGGCGAGTTCGCCTCTCTGATGCTGCGCCTCTTCTCGCCGGAGAGCGAGACGAAGTTTCAGGCCGTGGACACGGACACGCTGCGCGGGCGGCGCGCCGTCGTGTACGACTTCGAGATTAGTAAGGAGCGCGCGCAGCAGGGCATCAGCTATAACAACTAGCGCAGCGTGACGACGG
>DATHBT010000209.1:0-26139 GCA_035295985.1 Pyrinomonadaceae bacterium
GAACCGCCCCCTACACGGGGCAGCGCCCGACGCCAGCCGCGTCGAGCGTTCGAGGCTCGTGCATGAGGCCCTCATCGAGTGGATGGAGCTGGCCGACTGCCGCGTGCTCAATACGGTGCGCTCGATGGCTTCGAACGCGTCGAAACCCTATCAGGCGCGGATCATCGCGCGCGGTGGGTTGCTCGTCCCGCCCACGCTGGTGACTAACGATCCGGCCGAGGCCGAACGATTCGCGCGCGAGCACGGGCGTGTCATCTACAAGTCGATCAGTTCCGTCCGCTCCATCGTGCGCGAACTGCGGCCCGCCGACCTCGAACACCTCGACAGGGTGAGCCACCTGCCCACGCAGTTCCAGGCGCTCATCCCCGGCACTAACGTCCGCGTCCACGTCGTCGGACGCCAAATCTTCGCCACGCGCGTCGAGACCGAATCGGTCGATTACCGCTACGCCTCGCGCGACGGCGAGGAAGTGCGGATGACGCCCGCGGAACTGCCCGAGGAGGTGCGGCTCAAGTGCACGAAACTGTCCGAGGCACTCGATCTGCCGCTGTGCGGGATCGACCTGAAGGTCACGCCAGCCGGCGAGTGGTACTGCTTTGAGGTGAACCCTTCGCCCGCATATAGTTATTACGAGGAGAACACCGGACAGCCCATCGCGCGCGCCATCGCCGCCCACCTGGCACGCGGCGCGCGGCGCGGCAAGGAGCGAAAGCGATGACAGCACAAATCGTTGAGAACTGGGCCGACATCAGGGGCAAGATTCTCGACCACTACCCGAGCAAGACGGCGAACGGGTTCATCACGGTCGAGATGAAGGTGAGCGACGTGAAGGACGTGGAGGGATTCCGCAACATGCTCGCCGACCGGCGGGGCGAGGTGGTTTACCTGAACGTGCCCGAGGCGGTCTGGCAGGAGGTGGAGGCGAAGTCTGGGGCGAAGGTCTCGTGCCGCGTTCGCATGGCCGGATCGCGCAACCTGTTCGCCCACCCGGAGCGCGTCGAGGTCGAGTAGCCGCGCGCTAGGGCCCGCCCACGATGCCCGCGACGCCGACAGCAACCGTTTACACCATCGGCCACGGCCGCCACCCGTGGGCGGACTTCCTCGCGCTGCTCAGGCAGCACGGAATCGAGATGCTGTGCGACGTGAGGAGCGCGGCGCGCTCGCGCTGGCCGCAGTACAACGGGCGCGTGCTGGAGGATAATTTGCGGCGCGAGCGGATCGGCTACGAGTGGCTGCCCGAGTGCGGCGGGAAGGTCGTAGCGCCGCCCGCGGAGTTGGCGCGCGGGCTGGAACGGATCGTGGAGCTGGCGGCGGACGCGCGCGTCGCGATCATGTGCTCCGAGTCGTACCCTCTGACGAAGCACGCCCGGCCGCGTGCCAACTGCCACCGCGTCGGCCTGCTCTCCGTCCCCTTGCGCGAGCGCGGCGCGCGCGTCGTCCACATCATGCCCGACGGCACGACGCTCGAAACCGACGAGTCCCTGCTGCCCTCGATCTGGTGAGAAGCTGTCAGTCGTCCGTGGTCAGTGGTCAGTTGTTTCGTGCCACTTATTCCTCAAGCCTGACTTTCGGCCGAGTGCCCGCGCGGCCACGAACGACTGACAACGGACAACTGACTACGGACGGCTTTATGGCTTTTCGTAGCCGAGGACGCGCGCGCGCAAAGTTCCCGCTCCCGGATCGGAATGGAAGGTGACTGAGGCCTCGCGCGCGCCGCCGCGCGGGAGGAAGGCGACGACGAACTCGCCGCGCTCCTCACGGCCCGCGGCTTCCAGGACGACCTCGACATGGACGCCCTCGGCCGTCTCGCCGCCCACGTTTTTTACGCGCACGGGAACGTGGAAGCCGTCGGCGCGCCGCTCGTGGCGGCCAAACTCGATCTGGAACTCGGCGGGGCCGTCCGCCGCGGTCGCGCCGTCGTAGATGAGGAAGCCGAGCACGCCGCAGACGAGCACCGCGCCGAGGCCGAAGACAGCCCACTCCAGCCAGTTCTTCTCGATCCGTTTTTTCTTCGTCATTGCAGCAGCAGCCGGCCCGCAGATGAGCCGAGCGTGGCGGCCACGCCGAGCACGACCGTCTGCGCCGCGCAGACCGCGGCCGACTGCCCGTCGAAGCGGCCGAAGAACCAGAGGATGAGCGCGGAGGCGACGAGCGCGACCGCGTATGTGATGATCGTGCCGACGAGCACGTCGTGGTGACGGTCGAAGCGTATGTGCTCGCGCGCGTTGGCGAACTCGCTGTAGTAGAGGATGAGCGCGCCCACTGCGAGCGACAGCGCGGCGAGGCCGGCGAGCCGCCACGCCGAGATTTCGACGGCGATCATCACGATCTCCTCGGTCGGCGCTACGTTCGCCGCGAACAGCACCGCGCCGCAGAAGGCGATGATTACCTGCGCGCCGAAGCCGCCCGCCCCGCCACGCGCGCCCTCGCCCACGCCCTTGTCCTCTTCGTCTTCGCCGCCGCCTCCGCCGAGCTGCGCCGTGCCGACCGAGACGCCGATCGCCACAGTCATCGCCTCGACCACGATCTGGCCGACCGCCTCGCCCGCCCCCGCCCCGAGCGTGACGCGCCCGAGCAGCCACAGGACGACCGCGGCGACGACGATGCCGATGCCCATCTCCTCGACCGAGTCGATGACGACCTCGGCGAACGTAGCGTCGCGCCGCAGGCCGACGAACTCGTTGTAGCCGAGCAGCAGGACGAACGTGGCGACGACGTAGGCGGCGAGCCGCCACGGGTGGGCGATGAAGCCGGCCCACCAGACCTCCATCGTGTAGAGCAGCGGCAGGCTGAACAGCAACCCGCCCGCCACGCCGCGCGCGTACTCACGGAGCGACTTGTTGACGGGCCGCTTCAAGGCAGTGGTCAGAGGTTAGAGGTCAGAGGTTAGAAAGTAGAGAGCAGAGGTTAGGGGTTAGTCACTTGGCCTTCTTCGCTAACCTCTAGTCTCTGACCTCTGACCTCTGACGTTTTCCGCGCCAGCCGCGCGGCGAGCAGGAGCGCGGCGAAGGTGATCGCGCCGGCCGTCCAGAAGGTGACGAGGATACTGCGGTCGTCGATCTGCGCGGCCGAGGAGGCCGACGCGCTGCCGATCAACCAGCCGCCGATGAGCGGGCCGACGACGCGCGCCAGGCTCGCGGCCGACTGCGTCAGCCCCAGCGCCAGTCCCTGCTCGCCGCCGCCGGCCGAGCGCGACGCGAGGGCCTGCAAGGAAGGAGTCGCCATCGCGTTGCCGTTGGCGAGCATCGCGAGGACGCCGAGCAGCGCCGCCAGCCCGCCCGCGGCCGGGCCGACGAACGGCAGCGCCGCGAGTCCCGCGACGAAGAGCGCCGCGCCGCCGATGACGAACGGCATCTCGCCGTGCCGCCGGACGAGCCGGCCGATCAGCCCGCCCTGCACGACGACGGCGATGACGCCGATGAAGGCGAACAGGTAGCCGTTGTGGTGCTCCTCGTAGCCGAACCGGCGCATCGTGTAGAGCGCGAAGGTCGTCGTCATGATCGAGAAGGCGACCACGAAGAGGAAGTAGATCGAGAGCACCGAGCCGAAGACGGGGCGGCGCAGACCCGCTACCATCGCGCCGAGGCCGCGGGCGGGCGCCGCGGTGCGCGCCGCCGTGTCGGGCGTGACGGTTTCGGGCAGCGTGAAGTAGAGCAGCACGGCGTTGGCGAGGGCGAGCGCCCCGGCGAAGAAGAACGGCACGCTCTTGCCCCACAGGGAGAGCGTGCCGCCGATGGCCGGGCCGAAGATGAAGCCGAGTCCGAAGGCCGCGCCGACGAGGCCCATCCCTTTCGCCCGGTTCTCTGGCGTCGTCACGTCGGCGACGTAAGCCTGCGCCGTCGAGATGTTCGCGCCGGAGATGCCGTCGATGATGCGGCCGACGAAGAGCAGCAGGAGCGTGTCGGCGAAGCCGAGGATGAAGAAGCCGAGGGCGGTTCCGAGCAGGCTCAGGAGCAGCACGGGCCTGCGCCCGTGGCGGTCGGAGAGCCGGCCGAGCACGGGCGAGAAGACGAGCTGCATCAGGGAGTAGGAGGCGAACAGCAGCCCGATGGCGAAGGGCGAAGCGCCGAAGCGGCTCGCGTAGAACGGCAGCAGCGGGATGACGATCCCGAAACCCACCAGATCGATGAAGACGGTGACGAAGATGACGGCGAGCGGCGAACGCTTCATAACAAGGAGCTGTTAGCTGTTAGCTATTAGCCGGAAGCAATCAGTTTTCAACTCTCTTACCGATCTCGATCTTGGTTTTGCTAACAGCTAACAGCTAATAGCTACCGGCTTCTTCATCACTCATCACTTAGTTTTATACGGCCTGCGCCCGCCGCTCTGGAGTCTCTCGTCGAAGGAGGCACGGCCGCCGCCTTCGATGAGGAGCGCCAGCGCCATGCCGAGCAGGGCGAGCGCGAACTCGAACCCGGTGGGCATGAAGAACGTGCCCCCGTGGACGCCGACGATGGCCGTCAGCATCGTGCAGGCCAGCAGGAACGCGCCGAGCCGGGTGAAGAGGCCGAGGAGGACGAGCGTGCCTCCGACCAACTCCGACAGGGCCGCCGCGCCCATCCACAGCCAGGCCGGGCGCATGAAACCGAACGGCGCGGGGAAGCTCGTGAACTTCGCCCAGCCCGGCCCGCCCCACAGGCCGAAGACCTTCTGCGCCCCGTGCGCGACGAAGACCGCGCCGAGCGCGAGCCTTAAGGGCAGGGTCGCCCAGGTCGGCCGCGTCGCAACGAGTTCGCGAAACATCCCTTCCCTCGAATCCTTCCCCGCCCGCGCGGAAATTGTCTCAGTGGGTGCGACAGCACGGTTGTTTTAACACGAAAGAGCCGTAAATCGTGAATGATAAATAAGCTGTTAGCTGTTAGCTGTTAGCCGTTAGCCAAACAAGGCCAGACAGCTTCTGCTTTTGGCTGACGGTCTTTATTTCTTGCTCCGGTTCTGGCTGATAGCTAACAGCTAATCGCTAACAGCTTCCTTCCCACGATTTACGATTCAGGGCCTCCGTGCGCTACACTGCGCGGCAAATCCGAAACGGCGAGAGAGTTTTTCGATGGCAGAGAAGAAGGGCACACCGCGCACCCTGACCGTGACGCGCGTCCGCCAGCAGGCGCGCGAAATCCGCTCGCTCGACATGCGGCCTGCCGAAGGCGAGCGCCTGATTTACGCGCCGGGGCAGGCGGCGTCGCTCCGCGTCGGCGACGGGCGGCCGTCATACTTCGCCTTTGCCAGCGCGCCCGAAGACGAGCAGTTGGAATTTTTGGTCAAGCGCACGGGCGAGAGCGGCGCAAGCCCCGCGCTCTACGAACTCGCGGAGGGCGACTCGGTCGAACTCGTCCGTGTCGCCGGCCGCGGCTTCCCGCTCGACGAGCACGAGGGGCGCGATCTGGTCTTCGTCGCGATGGGCACGGGCGTCGCCCCGCTGCGTTCTGCCCTGCGCCACGCGCTCGCGCGCGCCGACAGTTTCGGCCAGCTCGTCGTCCTCTACGGCGCGCGCCGCCCCGCAGACTTCTGCTACGCCGACGAGGTCGCTCAGTGGAAGGCCGCGGGCGTGGAGATTCGACAGGTCGTCTCGCAGCCCGACGGCTACGAGTGGGCCGGGCAGACCGGCTACGTCCAGTCGCTCTTAGACAACGTGCTCCCGACGCTCTCCGCGCCGCTCGCACTCATCTGCGGCTCGCGCGAGATGATCGAGCACACGCGCGACCGCCTGCGCGAGATGGGCCTCCCGCCCGACGCGATCCTGACAAACTATTGAGAGGTGATCTTGACGAGCCGTTGAAGAGTCGCGGCCAGAGTCCGTGGTAAGCTCGCCTCTTTAGGATTCCGGCACGGATCGGTACATCTATTTGACCGCACCCGTCATCATTCATTAATGACCCTGCGATCCGACACGGTGTTGAAGCCCGGCTCGCGCGCCCTGCTCGTCGCCGGCGTGCTGCTCTCGCTGTGCGCCTCGGACAACGTGGGGCCGCGGCTGCTGCCTCTTCCCGTGTCGGCCGAAACGGCCGCGGCGTCGCGCCAGTTAGATCAGGGTGGGACAGCGTCGCGCGCGCCCTCGCGCGATAAAGCCTTCGGCGCGCGCGTCGAGATGGCATCTGCACAGCAGAGCCGCGCCGGGGCAGGCCGTCAACTGACGCACGCCTCCGCGGCAGCCTCCAAGCCAGTTCTTCCTTCGACGCTTCCCGCGCACCTGCTACGCGGCGAACCCTACTCCCCCATCCGCGAAAGCTCCGCGAACTTCTCGCGGCCCAGAGGCCGCGCCCCGCCAAGACTCGCCTGAACGGACAGTAGCGCCGCGAGCAGCGCGGCCCCGGCGCGTGCCGGTAGCCAGCGGCGCGCCGGACTGTCTTTCCACCTGAAGCAATAGCGCCGATCCAAAGGTCGTCAAGAAGGGCGCGTCCCTTCCGCCCCACGCGACAGCCCGCGCGGTTTCGCGCGTGCGTCTGTTTCGTGCGCGCCCGGCGCAGCTTCAACTCCCGCGTCGGCAGATCGCCGCGGACGGCCATTTCCGTCGGCCGAGACGTAGCCGGGCTAGAAAGCGAGAGTGCGATGAGAGTGAAGAATGGCCGTGGCCTTTCGGCCGTGCGCTGTCGTGGCTGCGCGCAGGCGTGGCTCATGCCCGGAGCGCGCGCGGGCGAGGCTTACATCTGCAAGGCGTGCGGCCACCCGCTCACCGCCACGGGGCCGCCGGACGACGAGGGCGGCGCGGTCGTCGGGCCTCGCCGTGAAGGCAAGGCCGACGGGGAGTCGCAGGGAACAGATAGACGCGCGGGCGGGAGTCGTTAGGGCGCGGCCACGAAGACGCGGCCGGCGTGCCGCGGAAGGAGTAATGTCATGGCGACGGATGTAAACTTGTTGCTCGCCCTCGTCCAGCAGGCCGGCGAGTTGCAGATGACGACGGGCGGATGGGTCTTCATGCTCAGCGCGTGGGCGGGCATACTGTCGCTCGCCGCCTTCTGCTTCTCGAAGGTGCTCCGCAACGGCCGGAAGAAGAGGTAGCGCCGGCCGCGCGACATTGTCAGTCTCCTTAGCGCCTCCGCGCCTTTGCGCGATACACTTTCTCACCGGAGAAAGAAGCATCGCGTAGAGGCACGAAGGTACTGAAACGCACTCTTTAGTCAGGAGGATTGATCGATGGGCTACATTCTCGGCGCGGCGTCGCCCGAAGGCGCGGCCTTCCTGCTCGCGCTCTTCGTGATGCTGGTCGCGGCCAAGCTGATGGCCGAGCTGTTCGAGCGGCTGCGCCAGCCCGCCGTGGCGGGCGAAATCCTCGCCGGCGTCATCATCGGGCCGAGCGTGCTGGGCTGGCTCGCGCCCTCCGATCTGACGACCGCGCTGGCCGAACTCGGCGTCATCTTCCTCCTCTTCACCGTCGGCCTGGAGACGAAGCCCGCGGCCATCTTCAAGGTGGGCAGGAGCGCGGCAATCGTCGCCGTGCTCGGCGTCATCGCGCCGTTCGGGGGCGGCTGGCTGCTGATGCAGGCGTGGGGCGGCACGGGGATAGAGGCGCTCTTCGTCGGCACGGCGATGGTCGCGACCTCGGTCGGCATCACGGCGAGAGTGCTCTCGGCGATGGGGCTGCTGGACGCGCCGACCGCCCGCATCATCCTAGGCGCGGCCGTCATAGACGACATCCTCGGCCTGCTCGTCTTAGCCGTCGTGGCGAGCGCGGCGGCCGGGGCGGTCAACTACGTCGAGATCGGCACGACCGCCTTTCTCGCCATCGGCTTCACGGTCTTCATCGCGCTCGTCGGCGCGCCCGTCGTCACGCGCGCCGCGCCGCGCATCACGGGCTTGCGGATCGGGCACGCGCTTTTCGTCTTCGGACTCGTCCTCTGCCTGGGCCTCGCCGTCGCCGCCGCCTACATCGGCGTGGCCGCCATCATCGGCGCTTTTCTGGCCGGCATGGCGCTGGCCGAAGGCTCCGAAGGCGACCACACGATGCACAAGCAGACGGCCGGCGTGACCGAGTTTTTAGTGCCCTTCTTCCTCGTCAACATAGGCATGCAGCTCCAGCTCGACGTGTTCCGCGAACCGTCGGTCATCGCCCTCTCCGTCGTCGTCACGCTCGTGGCGGTGGCGACGAAACTCTTGGGCTGCGGCGCGGGCGCCTGGAATCTCGGCCCGCGCCGCGCCGCGCAGGTCGGCATGGGCATGGTGCCCCGCGGCGAGGTCGGCATCGTCGTCGCGCAGATCGGCCTGAGCCTCGCGGTCATCGACGCCGAACTCTACGGCGTCGTCCTCTTCATGGCCGTCGCCACTACGCTCATCGCCCCGCCGTTCCTCAAGTGGCTCTACTCCACCGAGGCCGCGGCGGCCGGCGAGGTCGGCCCGGCGGACGCGGGCGGCATCGTCACCTCCGAAGACCTCTCCAAGATAGGCTAGTGGCCGCGCCCGGCCCCGTAAATTCGGGCCGGGCGCGGACATTTCCGCTTGCTGAATGAATACTCATTCAGTATCATTGGGCTTCAAGCGGAATCCTTCCCCGAGAGGTTTTCACCCCAGATGCTTCGGATCGAAAAGGCGGCGGTGCTCGGCGCGGGCACGATGGGCGCGCAGATCGCCGCGCACCTCGCCAACGCAGGTCTGCCCACGCTGCTGCTCGATATCGCCCCGCGCGAACTGACGCCCGACGAAGAGGCGAAGGGGTTGAAACTCGACTCGCGCGAGGTGCGCGACCGCGTCGCGCGCGCCGGGCTCGAAGCCGCGAAGAAGGCTAAGCCAGCCGCGTTCTTCACGGCCGGGCGGGCGCGACTCGTCTCGGTCGGCAACTTCGAGGATGACCTCGCCCGGCTGAAAGACTGCGACCTCATCATCGAGGCCGTGGTCGAAAACCTCGACATCAAACGGAAGCTCTTCGAGCAGGTCGAGCGTCACCGCCGGCCCGGCTCGATTGTCGCGACGAACACGAGCGGCATCCCCGTCCGCGCAATCGCCGAAGGTTCCTCGGAAGAGTTCCGCGCCCACTTCCTCGGCACGCACTTCTTCAACCCGCCGCGCTACCTGCACCTGTGCGAGTTGATCCCGACCGAGTGGACAAAGCCGGAGGTCGCCTGCTCCGTCTTCGGCTTCCTCGATCAGCGGCTCGGCAAGGGCGTCGTCGTCGCGAAAGACCGCCCCAACTTCATCGCCAACCGCATCGGCACCTACGGCGCGCTCCAGACCATCCGCACGATGCTCGAAGACGGCTACACCGTCGAAGAGGTGGACAAGATGACGGGGCCGGCGGTGGGTCGGCCCAAGTCGGCCACCTTCCGCACGTTCGACATCGTCGGCTTGGACGTGCTCATGCACGTCACCAAAAATTTGTACGACGCCGTGCCCGAAGACGAGGAGCGCGGGACGTTCATCGCGCCTGAATTTTTACAGCAGATGCTTGAGCGCGGGATGCTCGGCAGCAAGACCGGCGGCGGCTTCTACCGCAAGCAGAAGGGCGCGCCCGGGGAGAAGCAGGAAATCTGGACGCTCGACGCCGCGTCGCTCGAATACAGGCCGCAGCAGAAAGCTAAATTGCCTGCGCTCGACGTTGCGAAGAACGTCGAGGACACGGGCGAGCGCATCCGCACGCTCGTCTGGGGCAAGGATCGCGTGGGGCAGTTTTTGTGGAAGACGACGGGGCGCACGCTGCGCTACGCGGCGAACCGCATCCCTGAGATCGCGAACACGGTTGTTGACGTTGATCGCGCGATGCGCTGGGGCTTCGGCTGGGAACTCGGCCCGTTCGAGACCTGGGACGCCATCGGCGTCGAAAAATCCGTCGAGCGCATGAAGGCCGACGGCTGGTCTGTCCCCTTGAATGTCGAGCGGATGCTGCACGCGGGCGCGGAGAGTTTTTACAAGACCGAGAACGGCCAACGCTTCTTCTTCGACTTCGTCACGCTCGAATACAGGCCCGTCAATGAGCCGGCCGGCACGATCATCCTCAAGTCGGTCAAGGATCGCACGGGCGTCGTCAAGCGTAACGCGGGCGCGTCGCTCATAGACATCGGCGACGGCGTGGCGTGCCTCGAATTCCACTCGAAGATGAACGCCATCGGCGGCGACACGATCCAGATGTTGCGCCAGTCGGTTGCGGAAGTGGAGAAGAATTTCGTCGGGCTAGTCGTCGGCAATCAGGCGCAGTATTTTTCGGTCGGCGCCAACCTGATGCTCATCCTGATGACGGCGCAGGAGGAGGAGTGGGAGGAGATCGACCTGATGGTGCGGGCCTTCCAGCAGGCGACGATGTCTTTGCGCTACTCGGCCAAGCCCGTCGTCGTCGCGCCGTTCGGCCTCGTGCCCGGCGGCGGCTGCGAAGTCCTCTTGCACGGGGACCGCGTGCGCGCTTCGGCCGAGCTGTACACGGGGCTGGTCGAGGCCGGCGTCGGCGTCATCCCGGCGGGCGGCGGCACGAAGGAGATGACCTTGCGCGCGCTCGACGCGATCCCGCCCGGCGCTGAAGAGGCCGACCCGTTCCCCTTCCTCAAGCGCGCTTTCGAGACGGTCGCGATGGCGAAGGTCTCGACCTCGGCCGAGGAGGCGCGCGCCCTAGGATACCTGCGCGACGAAGACTCGGTCTCGATGAACCAGGATCGACTGATCGCCGACGCCAAGCAGGAGGTGCTCGCGCTCGCCGCCGGAGGATACACACAGCCGCAGCCGCGCACCGACATCCTCGCGCTCGGACTCCCGGCCCTCGCCACGCTGAAGCTCGGCATACACCAACTTAAACGCGGCGGCTTCATCTCGGACTACGACGCCTTCATCGGCGAGAAGCTGGCGCGCATCATGACGGGCGGCGATCACAACCAACCGGCGCGCGTCTCGGAACAGTACCTCCTCGATCTCGAACGCGAGGCGTTCCTCAGCCTGTGCGGCCAGCCGAAGACGCGCGAGCGCATGGCCCACATGCTCAAGACGGGCAAGCCGCTGAGGAATTAGTAGCCGTTAGCTCAACGAGGGCGATGGATTATCCAGTCACGCCGGCCGTGCGCGCGTTGCGTGAGAAGAAGGTGGAGTTCGAGCCGCACCTTTACGAGTACGAGGAGCGCGGCGGGACGCGGCATTCGGCGGAGTCTCTGGGGGTGGACGAGCACGCGGTCGTCAAAACGCTCGTGATGCAGACCGAGGCGCGCAAAGCCCTGATCGTTCTGATGCACGGCGACCGCGAGGTCTCGACGAAGCAACTGGCCCGCGCGCTCGGAGTCAAAACCGTCAGGCCGTGTGATCCTGCGACGGCGCAGAAGCACACGGGCTACCTGGTCGGCGGCACGTCGCCGCTCGGAACGCGCTCAAAGCTGCCGGTCTATGCCGAGAAGTCGATTTTTGAGCTGTCAAAGATTTTCATCAACGGCGGCAAGCGCGGCTTCCTCGTCTCGCTCGATCCGCGCGCCCTGCGCGGGCTGCTGCCGGTTGAAGAGGTCTCCGTCGCCCTGGGGAGCGGCGACGGGGGTGAGTGAAGGCGGAGGTCTGTGATGCGGATCGCGATCCTGCTCTACGAGGGCTTCACGGCGCTCGACGCGGTCGGGCCTTACGAGGTGCTGTCGCTCGTTCCCGGTGCGCGCGTGCAGTTCGTGGCGAAAGAGGCCGGGCCGAAGCGCGCCGACACAGGTTTCCTGTCGCTCGTGGCCGACTACGCTTTCGCCGACGTGACGCGGCCCGACATCGTCGTCGTCCCCGGCTCGTCCTCCTCGACGGGCGTCGCGATGCGCGACCGCGAAACACTCGACTGGCTGCGCGCGGCTCACGAGACGACCCGTTGGACGACTTCCGTCTGCTCCGGCGCGCTCGTCCTCGCCGCCGCGGGGCTGCTCGCGGGCAAGCGAGCGGCGACGCACTGGGCCGCCGCCCCGTATCTCCCGCAGTTCGGCGCGGAGTACGCGGCGGAGCGCGTCGTCGAGGAGGGGAAGATCATCACCGCGGCGGGCGTCTCCGCGGGGATCGACATGGCGCTGCACCTCGCGGCGCGCGTCGCGGGTGAGGAGACGGCGCGGGCCGTCCAACTGATGATCGAGTACGACCCGCAGCCCCCCTTTGACGCAGGCTCGGTCGCGAAGGCCGCGCCCGCGGTAAGGGAGGAGGCGGCCCGACGCCTCGCGGAGCTTGCCGCGCGCGGCAAGGCGTCGGCGGCTTGAGCGGGCCGGCGCGCAGCCGGCTTAAGAGTAGTCAATCGGTCACAGACCGAGTTTGAAAGTGTCGGTTGATACGGGTTTCGGAGAAAGCGGGGGCAGGCATGAGGGAAGCAGTCATCGTTTCGGCCGTGCGGACGGCCGTCGGCAAAGCGCCGAAGGGCACGCTCAGGGCGACGCGGCCCGACGAGATGGGCGCGGCTGTGATCAGTGAAGCGTTGCGCCGCGCGGAGGGCGTCGCGCCCGGCGAGGTCGAGGACGTGATCATGGGCTGCGCGATGCCGGAGGCGGAGCAGGGCATGAACGTCGCCCGCGCCGCCGCCATACGCGCCGGCCTGCCCGTTGACACGTCGGCGATGACGATCAACCGCTTCTGCTCGTCGGGCCTCCAGTCAATCGCCATCGCGGCCGACCGCATCCGCACCGGCGCGGCCGAAGTGATCGTCGCGGGCGGTCTCGAAACCATGTCGCTCATCCCGATGGGCGGCCACGTCATCCGCCCGAACCCGTACCTGGTCGAGCACTACCCGGACTTCTATCTCAACATGGGGCTGGCGACCGAGAACGTGGCGCGCAAGTACGAGGTCTCGCGCGAGGAGCAGGACGCATTCTCGCTGCGCTCGCACCGCCGCGCGGCCGAGGCGCAGGACGCGGGCAAGTTCGACGACGAGATAGTGCCGCTCACAGTTACCTTTGAAGAGTTGGACGAGCGCGGCCGGAAACAAAAACGCGAGGTCACTTTCGCCAAAGACGAAGGCGTCAGGCGCGACACTTCGGAAGAGGGCCTTGCGAAACTTCGCCCCGCGTTCCACGCCAAGGGCACGATCACGGCGGGCAACGCCTCGCAGATGTCGGACGGCGCGGCGGCGGCCGTCGTGATGTCCGAGGATCGCGCGCGCGAGCTGGGCCTCCGGCCCCTGGCGCGCTTCGTGGCCTATGCTACGGCCGGCTGCCCGCCCGAGGAGATGGGCATCGGCCCCGTCTATGCGATCCCGAAGGCGCTGAAGATCGCCGGACTCCGCCAGGAAGATATCGACGTGATCGAGCTTAACGAGGCGTTCGCCGCGCAGTCGCTGGCCGTGATCAGAACCCTCGGCCTCGACCCCGAACGCGTTAACGTCAACGGCGGCGCAATCGCACTCGGCCACCCCCTGGGCTGCACGGGCGCGAAGCTGACGGCCACGGCCCTGCGCGAGCTTGAGCGAAGAAACGGCCGCTACGCGATGGTCACGATGTGTGTCGGCGGCGGCATGGGAGCGGCGGGAATATTTGAAAGAAGCTATTAGCTGTTAGCTGTTAGCTGTTAGCCAGAACCGTTTTGCTTTTGGTCCGGCTAAAAGCTAATCGCTAACAGCTAACAGCCTTTGCGACTGAAAGGAGCAAACGATGTCAGCCGTAGCCGAGGAGAGAAAAGTTTACGCGGGCGGTAGCTTCCTCATCGAGGAGCGCACGCCCGAAGAGGTCTTCACCCCCGAAGACTTCACCGAGGAGCACCGCATGATCGCCGAGACCGCGCGCGACTTCATGGACAACGAGGTTCGCCCCGTCATCCCGCAGTTGGAGAAGCACGACTGGCAACTCTCGCGCGAGCTGATCCGCAAGGCAGCCGAGATCGGGATGGTCAGCGTCAACATTCCGGAAGAGTACGGCGGCCTCGGCCTCGATCAGACGAGCGGTGCCGTCGTCGGCGAGTACCTGGGGCGCTCGGCCTCGTTCGCCACCACCCTCGGCGCGCAGAGCGGCATCGGCCTGACCCCCATCATCTACTTCGGCACCGAGGAGGCGAAACAGAAATACCTGCCGAAGATCGCTTCGGGCGAACTCATCACGGCCTACGCGCTGACAGAGGCCGGCTCCGGCTCCGACGCGCTCGCCGCCAAGGCGACCGCGCGCCTCTCCGAAGACGGCACGCACTACGTCCTCAACGGCGAGAAGATGTGGATCACGAACGGCGGCTTCGCCGACGTGTTCGTCGTCTTCGCCAAGGTGGACGGCGACAAGTTTTCGGGCTTCGTCGTCGAGCGGCAGGAGGGCCTACAGAACGGCGCGGAAGAGCACAAGATGGGCATCAAAGGCTCTTCGACGACCGCGCTCGTTTTGAGCGACGTGCGGACGCCCGTCTCGAACCTGCTCGGCGAGGTGGGCAAGGGCGCGAAGATAGCCTTCAACATTTTGAACTTCGGCCGCTTCAAGCTGGGCGCGATGTGCGTCGGCGGGATGAAGCTGATGGTGCACGAGTCGGTGCGCTACGCGAACGAGCGCCACCAGTTCGGCAAGTCGATCTCGTCCTTCGGCGCGATCAAGCAGAAGCTCGCCGAGATGGCGATCAGGACGTGGGTGGGCGAAACCCTGGTCTATCGCACGCTCGGCCTCATCGAGAACTCGATGGCCGGCGCTGCAAGTTCGGACGAGAAGCTGCGCGGCCTCGAAGAGTACAGCGCCGAGTGCTCGATAGTTAAGGTGGCCGTCTCCGAGTACTGCGACTTCGTCGCCGACGAGATGGTTCAGATCTACGGCGGCTACGGCTACTCGGCCGACTACCCGGCGGAGCGCGCCTACCGCGACTCGCGCATCAACCGCATCTTCGAGGGCACGAACGAGATCAACCGCATGCTCGTCCCCGGCCGCCTGATGAAGTCCGCCATGGCCGGCAAGCTCGCACTCCTCCCCGCCGCGCAGCGGCTGATGGACGAAGTCCTCTCGCCGTCTCTCGGCGACACGGACGACGACGAAGGCGTGCTCGCCGCCGAGCTGAAACTCGTCCGCGGCGCGAAGAAGGTCGCGCTGATGACGCTGGGCACGGCGGCGCAGAAGTACATGGCCGGACTCGCCGATCAGCAGGAGGTTCTGATGGGCGTGGCCGACATCATCATCGACGCCTACGCGGCCGAGTCCGCCGTCCTGCGCGCCCAGAAGCTCGCCGCCTCCCGCGGCGAAGAGCAGGCGGCCCGCTACATCGACATGGCCGCCGTGTTCACGAGCGACGCCGCCGACCGCGTCGAGACCAACGCCCGCCGCGTGCTCGCCGCGATGAGCGAGAGCGACGAGTTGCGCACCATGCTCGCGGCCTTGCGCCGCTTCACCAAGCGCACGCCCGCCAACACCGTCGCCGCCCGCCAGCGGATCGCGGACGTGCTGATCGCGGCCAACAAGTACGCCTACTGAACAGTGGGCAGTGAGCGGTGAGCAGCAGGCAGCCCGCCGACAGTCTTCGCAATAGACTGAGGGCGGGCTGCTCACTGCTTGCCGCTCACTTCATTTGACTTCTGCTCACCGCTCACTGCTTACTGCTCACATGCGCATCGTCCCCATCTCGCTGCCCACGCCCTTCTACATAGGGCCGGTCAACGTCTATCTGATCGCCGAAGACCCGGTCACGCTCATCGACACGGGGCCGAAGACGAGGGAGTGCCTCGAAGCTTTGCGCGAGGGCCTGCGGCGCGCGCGCTTCCGCGTCGCGGACATCCGAAGGATCGTGCTCACGCACGCTCACGAGGATCACTGCGGGCTGGCGAAGAGCTTGCGCGACGAGGCGAAGGACGCCGAAGTTTTAGTCCACGGCTGGGAGACGGGCCACCGCGCGGGCCGGCTCGAATACGACGAGCACCGCGAGTTGCTACGCCGCGCGGGCGTGCCCCCGCGCGAGATCGAGGAGATGCGACGGATGTACGAGGGCGTGCGCGCCTACGCCGACGCGCTCTCGGACGACGAGCACCGCGAGATGCGCGACGAGGAGGAGCTTGAGTTCGAGAGCGGGGCCTTGCGCGTCGTCCACACGCCCGGCCACACGCCCGGCTCCTGCTCCTTCGTGCGCGAGGCCGACCGCACCGTCATCGCCGGCGACTGCGTCCTCAAGCGCGTCACGCCGAACCCGATCCTCTCGCCCGATCCCGTCGATCCCTCGCGCCGCTTCCCCTCGCTCGCCGAATACCTCGTCAGCCTCGCGCGCCTGCGCTCCTTCGCGCCCACGCTCGTCCACGGCGGCCACGGCGAACCCGTCCAAGACTACGAAGAACTCTTCAACCGGTATCTTCGCGCCATCCGCGAACGGCAGTCGGCCGTCGTCGGTCTCGTCCCGAAGACGGGCGCGACCGCCTGGGACGTGTCGCGCGAGCTGTTCCCCGACTCCGCGGACGTTCACCGCTTCCTCGCCGTCTCCGAGTCGGCCGCCCACCTCGACCTCGCGCACTCCGAGGGCAAGCTCGCCGTCGAGTTAGATGGCGATGGCCGCGAGGTCTATCGCCGCCTGAACGGCGAAGACGTGGCCGCGCGGGCGCGCGCCTGAACGCCTCTCTCCGGCTCCGCGCTTCAGCAATTTAGTCAGGACACAATCTCATCCTTCGGCCGCGAGCGTACTGTGTGATATAAACCGGCACGCCGGTGAAGGGGTTATCCGCATGAGACACAAGCTGCCAACCGCCGCCGTGTTAGTGGTGCTCGCCGCGTCGCTGCTCACGTGCGCCTGCTTGGGCGCGCAGGCTCAGCCGCCCGCGGGGTCGAGGCGGGGGGCGGCGCAGCAGCAGCCGCGCAAGAAGAAAGTCCCGCCGGGGGCCAGGGGCTTAGAGCAGTACGCCGGGCGCGACACGTCGGACAAGCTCGCGACGGGCGCGGCCACCCGCGGGGGCGACGCGCGGGCGCTCATCGAGGCGGGGCTTGAGCGCTACAAGCAGAACGACTTCGCAGGGGCGGCGGCCCTCTTCGAGCAGGCGACGAGGCTCGCGCCCGACAACGCCGAGGCGCACTACAGTCTGGGCATAGCCCTCGGCGAACTCGACCGCTACGAGGAGTCGGCCGCGGAGTTCCGACAGGCCCTGGGCTGCAACCCCGACGCCGGGCAGCGGCTGCTGGCGACCTACAACCTCGGCAACGCCTACCTCGACATAGGGAAGTACAGGGAGGCTTTGGCGCGCTTCGAGGAGACCGTCAAGCTCGACCCGAAGCAGGTGACGCCCTACTACAACATCGGCCTCGCGCACGTGGCACTCAAGGACTTAGAGAAGGCCGTGGGAGCGTTCAGGCAGGCCGTCGGCATGAAGGCCGACTACGCCGAGGCGCGCTTCAACCTGGCCCTCGCCCTCTGGCAGTCGGGGCGCAAGGCGGAGGCGCGTGCGGAGCAGGGCAGGCTACGCCAACAGGACGCCGCGCAGGCGGCACGGCTCGATCAGCTCTTCAGATAACGCGCCACGAAACATGGGGCGCGTTTACCCAAAAACTGCCGGCCCAGCCTCGCCCCGCCCCCGTCCACCCTACTGGCGGCGCTGTTCCGCGAAGGTCTTGTTGACGATCTTCCACTCGCCGTCGATCTTGAGCATCGACATGTAGTCCGTGAAGCGCACGGTCGGGTAGTCGAGGACGACCTTGGCGACGGCGGCGTTGCCGCTGATGTCCACACTCTCGACCCAGCGCTTGCGCTGCGCCTCGTCCGGGGCGGGCTTGCCCGCGGCGCGGGCGGCGTACTCCTCGCTCGTCAGCGTCCAGAACTTGCCGTCGCGCACGGCGTAGAGCTTCGAATCGGGGTGGAAGACTTTGCGGAAGTGCTCGCCCTGGCCCGTCGAGTGGCCGCGGAAGTAGTGCTCGATGGCGGCGCGCACGGCCGCCTCTTCGGGGTTTCGCGCGGCCGAGGCAGACTCGGCGAGCCGGAGCAGGCCGGCGGCGGCGCAGACCGTCGCGAGCAGCAGGCACAGTTTTTTCATCGTCCTCTCCTGAGCGTCTTTCGGGCGGCGCGGCCCGGCGTTTCGGTTACTCACACAGTACGCGGGCCGCGGCCCGCGCGTTCGGCCGGAACGCGGCGCGGGAAATATTTGCGACCCGGGCGCGGCGCGGCCCGTCTGACACCGTGCGTGGGGGGACGCGACCGCGCGGGCCTAGTTCTTTTTATTCTCTTTGACGTACTGCTCGAACAGATTGCGATCCGGGTGGTCGGGGCGTTTGGAGAGGAACTGCTCCAACTCGGCCGCCGCCTTGTCCTTGTTCCCGGCGGCGTCGTGTATCGCCGCGAGCCCCAGGTGTGCGTTGGCCTTGCCGGTCGGGTCGAGGCGCAGGGCCTCTCTGAAGTGCGTCACGGCGTCGTCGGGCTTGCCCGTCCGCATGTAGGCCTCGCCGAGCAGGTGGTGCACGTCGGCCGAGTCCGGCCGGCGCGCGGCCACTGGGGCCAGGAGTTCGACCGCCCTGCCGTAGTTCTTGCCGATCACGTAGAGGCGGCCGAGGTTGGCCGCCGCGGCGGTCAGGTCGGGCCGGAGCGCGAGCGCCCGCTCGTAAGCCTGTTCGGCCTCCGGGGACTGCCCGAGCGCGGTGTGGACGGAACCGAGGTGCGCCCACGCGAGGTGGTCTTTCGGGTCGGCCACGACGACCTGACGCAGCAGCGCGGCGGCGTCGGAGAACTTCTTCTTCTTGATGGCGGCGGCGGCCCGCTCGAAGGCGTCGCGGGTCGCCGCTGGGCGCTCGTAGTAGTCGGCGGCCGAGACGACACCTTTCTTCGGATCGGACTTCGACCGGACGGACGGGTCCCACGCGAGCCGGATGTCTTGCCTGTGTTCGATGCGGTTCGGCGAGTCGAGAAAGACGCGGACGCGCGCGACCGGCAGCCTGTCCGACTCGATGATGAGTTCGTAACCGCCGTTGGACAGATTGCCGAACCTGAAGCTCGTGCCGCTCATGACCGACCGCCTCTCGATGACCCTGCCGCCCTCGGTCGCGAGGATGAGTTCGAACGAGTCAGGGACGTACACGCCGCCCTTGTCCTTCTCGACCTTGCTCTCGTCGATCCTGACCTCGCCGAAGATGATGTGCTGGCTTTCCGGCCCGCTGATGGGCGGGCGCGCGACCTGAGCCGCCGCGCGCGGGGCGGAGAGGGCAGCCGCGGCGAGCGCGGCGGTAAGGAAGAAGAGGGCCGCGCGGCCGCGCGGCGCGCGCGCGGCTTGGGCGCGAGCAAAGCCTGAGGCGGCGGCCGAAGGCGTTTCGTTAGACATCTCGATTCTCCTCGGTCTGGGTCGGGCCGGCGCGGACAGGGCGCGCGTGCCTGGCGGCACGGGCGGCCCGCGCGGGGGCGCGTTCTGCCCTGAGCATATTACCGGCGCGCGGCGAAAGTCCACGCCCGCGCGCAGGGCCGCCGCACCTCGGCGCGCGGCGGGCGTGAGCGGGCGGCCCGGCCGAGCCTCACTTGAGGACTTCGAACTCGAAGAAGATGGTCTTGCCGCGGACGACGAAGCAGAGGTACTGCTCCCAGAAGCGGCGCAGGAAGCGCATGGAGGGGTAGCGGTTGCAGAGGTTGACCAGAAACTCCCACCCCGTCAGACGCCAGAGCTTGAGCATCGTGACGCGGATGCCCAGCGGGCGCAGGCGCACCTGACTGTAGAAGTCGAAGTCGGGGCGGTCGCCCGTGAAGTAGGCGAAGGACTCGGTCGTCAGGTGATGCCGGTGCGTCGGGTCTGTGTAGGAGGCTATGTCGGAGAAGTGGGGCGTGTCGAGACGGATACGGCCGCCGGGCTTGGTGATGCGGTGGAGCTCGGCGACGACGGCTAGCACGTCTTCGAGGTGTTCGATCACCTGGTTGCCGACGACGAGATCGAACTCGTCGTCGGGGAACGGGTAGGGCACGCGGTTAAGATCGTGGATCACGTCGGCGTCAGTCCGCGGGTTGCTGTCCAGCCCCACCGCGCCGGGCGTCTTATGTTTGCCGCAGCCGATGTCGAGAATCTTCATCGCGGCAGGATTTTAGCAATAGCTGTTAGCTGTTAGCTATTAGCTGTTAGCTTTTGTTTGAGTGCGAACGGGCGAGATTCAAACGAAGCGACCCGCTCTGAAAGGTTTTGCCAACAGCTAACAGCTAACAGCTAATAATTTTTCGGAACCGCGCGGCCGCGCGGGGCGTGCAAGCGCGAGGGAAAACTCTTTTCCGGGAGGTCTTTGTCTATCCATGTCCAGGAAACAGTTGCTGATTAGCGCGGGCCTCGCCCTGTCGCTGGCCTGCGGCGCGACGGCCTTCGCGCAGTCGGACGCGGAGCGCCGCGAGGCCGAGACGGCCGCCCGTGCCCTCTCCGTTGTCGCCGGCGGAAACTTCCTCGGCGTTCGCACCGAGAGCGTGACGCGCGAGACGTTGGGCCGCTACAACCTTTCGGGCGAGCCGCGCGGCGTGGGCGTCGTGAGCGTCGTCGCCGACAGCCCGGCCGCGAAGGCCGGCCTCCAGCAGGGCGACGTGATCCTGCGCTTCGACGGCGAGCCGGTCTCAAGCCCGCAGAAGCTGCAACGGCTCATCAGCGAAGCGGCCCCCGGCCACGCGGCGCGGCTGACGGTCTCGCGCGCCGGCTCCGAGCGCGAGTTCACCGCGACGCTCGTCAAGCGCGAGGGCGCGAGCGCGTTAGGACTGCTGCGCACGCCCGACGGGCAGGAGTTCCGCTGGAACGACGAGGAGTGGAAGAAGCGCGCAGAGGAGTTGCAGCGATACAACCGCGAGTGGCAGCAGAACGGCGAGGAGTGGCGCAAGCGCAGCGAGGAGCTGCGCAGGCAGTTCGAAAACATGCCGCGCGGCAACTTCACCTTCTTCAACGCCGGCCGCCGCATCGGCGTCTCGACGACCGCCCTGACCGAGCAACTGGCCGACTACTTCGGCGTCTCCGAGCGTCGCGGCCTGCTCGTCAACTCGGTCTCCGAGAACAGCCCGGCGGCGAAGGCGGGCATTAAAGCGGGCGACGTGATCGTCGAGGCCGAGGGCGAGAAAGTCTCCTCGGCAGGCGAACTGTCGCGCGCCATCAACCGCAAAGAGACGGGCGAGGTGGCTATCACCATCGTGCGCGACAGGAACAGGCGCACCATCCGCGTGACGCCGGAGAAGTCGGAATCGCCGAGGACGTTCGTCGTGCCTGAAGGTCTCTTCGCGCCGTCTGTCGGCGGGCTGAATTTGACCGACACCCTGACGGGGCCGGGGCGCGTCATCCAACTTCCCGAAATGCGCCGCCTGACGCCGATGCGCGCGCCGCGGCTCGACACGCTGCCGCGCGTCATCGTGCCGCAGCGGTCGCGCGAGAGCGTGATCCTCTAAAGCATGGTCGGCCGACGACCGAAGGTGAAAAAGCTCCGGGCGCGTGCCGCGGCACGCGCCCGGAGCTTTTTCTTAATGTGAGTCCGGCGTGGGGCGCAATACCGCCCTGAAAGGGCGAAAGATAATAGCCGGGGGCGAGCGAGGGCGCTTGAGCGCCCGCAGCGACGCCCCCGGTCAAGTCCCGACAAAATAATCCGACCCCGGAGGGGTCGCAGACCCGGCCCGCGGCTGCGACCCCTCCGGGGTCGGGGCTATTTTTGTTGCGCTTAACCGGGGGCGGCGCTCACTCGCGTTCGCTCTGCCCCCGGCTATTATCTCTGTCCCCTCCGGGGACAGGATTACTCCGCCCTCTCATGGTTCGTGATTACGCCCGTCATGCGAGTCAGGGCTGCTGCAACTTTTTGCGCTCCTCGACGGCGTCGCGGTACGCGCCGTCCGAGACTTCGCCGAGGGCGATTGCGGCGTCGAACATCTGCGCGGCTTCGTCGTCACGTTCGAGGAAGGCGAGGATGCGGCCGGCGGCGACGTAGGCGCGCGAGAGCAGCGGGCGATCCAGCTCGCGGTCGGCCGCCGAGATGGCGAGGCGGTAGTTGGCGAGCGCGCGGTTGAGTCGGTCGTCGCGCGTCTCCTCGTTGACGGCGTCGGCCGCCGCCGCGCTCCACGTCTGCCCCAGCGCGAACAGCACCCGCGGCTCGCCCTTGTACTCTTCGAGCAGAATGCGCAGCCGCGTCTCGGCCTCCGTGTAGTTGCGCGCGCGCCCTCGCCTCGGAGCGCGTGCGCGCCCCGGCGTACTCGGCCGGGCGCCGCTTCTCCCGCGCCACGTCAACACGCTCGACCATGCCGGGGATGAAATCCGCGAAGTCGAAGCCGGCCGCTTCGAGGTCGCGCAACTGCTCGGCGAAGTGGAAGGCGAGCACCGCGCCGCGCTCGTAGGCGTCGGCCAGCTCGGCCGCCGTGTCCTCATCGATCTCCGCGCGCCGCGCCTGAACCCTCTGCGTGAGCGCCGCCCGCTCTCCTTCGGGCGTCTTCTGCGACTCGGCGCGGGCGTCCACTGACAACTGTTCGAGGCGCGCGAGCGCGGTCATGCGCGCGTCGGCCGCCGTGACGAGCGAGCGCGCGACGGCCTCGAACACGTCGGGCATCGCGCGAGCGGGCGACTGCCGCCCGCGCTCGTCGAGCAGCGCGCGCACGTCGGCGCGCCGCAGGGCGATGTCGCGGTTGAAGCGCAGGATGAGCGGGTCGATGACGTACTGCAAATAGGCGCGCCGGACTTCCGGCGTCGAAGGGTCGAGGCCGGCGGGCACGACGACGAAGTAGTCGTCGCGTATGACGCGGAAGTTGATCGCGCCGGGGACGCCGAGCAGGTCGGGGACGACGACGAAGCGCCGGTCGCGCTCGCGCGTGGTGATGACGGGCCGCTCGTCCTTTTTCCTCCTGTCGTCCTTCGCGGCGGGGCGCGGGGCGGAGGCGCGTTCGAGCACCGCGGTGATCGGGCGCGTGTGCAGGTAGTTGAGGACGGAGCGCACCATCTCGGAGGCCGGGCGGCGCATGCGGTCGGCCTCGGCGCGATGCTCGGCGAGGTAGGCGGGCAGCCGCTCCTCAAGCCCGCCGGCGCGGTAGAACTCGCGCACGAGCGGCGCGAAGTCGAGCACGTCGGAGACGGCCTCATAGGTCTCGTCGCCGCGGGCGGGCGCTTCGAAGGCGGGCGGGGGCCCCAGCGCGAAGGCGAGCGAGACGTAGCGCGCGGCCTCGCTCGCCGGGGTCGCGGCAGCGTCCTTCAGCCTGTGCAACTCGTGGAAGCGGCGCAGGCGCGTGCGCAGGTTTTCGTCGAGGCCGGCCTGATCCTGCCGGACGCGCGCGCGGAAGAGCGACGGCTGGCGGCTCGGCGCGGGGTCGAACCCGGCCGCTTCGAGCGCGGCCATCACGGCGACGAGGCGCGGCTCCGTGCCGAGCGAGACGCCGTACTCGTCGAGGCTGAGCGCCGAAGGGCGCGGCGCGGCCGGCTGCTGCTGAGGCTGCGGCTGCGGCGGCTGCGGCTGAGTCTGACGGCCCGGCTGATTCCGGTTCGCCTGCGCGAACGATACGGGTGGGCACAGCGCGAAGGCGAGTGCGGCGGCGAAAAGCTTCTTCATAAATCCTGTTCGGGTTTCGAGGGCGCGGGCCGGCAGAGCGCGGGGAGTCTTGCGGCGCGGCGAACTCCAGAGATGCGTGCGGGCGGGCGCGGGGATGCCAAGGGGAAATGATGAATGCGGAATGATGAATGATGAATGAAAGACAGGTGCTCTTAATTCATCATTCATCATTCCGCATTCATCATTTCTTCTTCCGCGCGCGCAGGAGTTTCAAGGTTACAGGATAGGCGGCGAGCGAACAAACGACGGAGAGGACGGTGCCGCCGATTGAGAAGGGCAGAACCACGTCCCACAAGTGGTCGAAGAGCTGACGCCAGTAGGAGGCGGTCAGCAGGTGCGGCTCCCTGAGCAGTTCGAGCGCGCCTTCGGGCAGCGACAGGGGGCGGCCCAGGAGCACCGCGCCGACGGCGTAGGAGGCCGCGATGATCGGCACGAGCGTGAGGAACGGGTTGTTGATGAACGTGCCCGTGTAGATCGCGATCTTGTTGAAGCGGAAGGCGAAGGCGACGGCCGTCGCCATCAGGGTGTGCAGGCCGAGGAAGGGCGAGAAGGCGATGAAGACGCCGACCGAGAAAGCGAGCGCCGTCCGCTCGGGCGGGTCGTCAACCGCGAGCAGACGGCGGAAGGCTGCGCGGAACATCGGCGCGAGGGTTTCAGGTTTATGGTTTGAGGTTCAAGGTTTGAAAGCCGCGAACCTTAAACCTTAAACCTCAAACCATAAACCCTACTTGAAGCTGTTGAGCGCGGCGGTCTCGTCCTCGTAAACGTCGAAGACGGTGTGGAGCTTGGTGATCGTCATCAGGTCCTGAATCTTCTGCGAGAGGTTGAGGAGCTTGAGCTGCCCGCCCTCGCGGTTGATCGTCGTGAAGCTGGAGACCAGCTCGCCGATGCCGGACGAATCGACGTAGGAGACCTTGCCGAGGTTGAGGAGGATCTTCTTCTTGCCCTCCTCGATCAGGCGCTTGATGGCCGAGCGCAGGGACACGCTCCCCTCGCCGATGGTGATCTTGCCGCCGAGATCGAGGACGGTCACGTCGCCGGCCTGGCGCTCCGAGATGTTCAGTTCAGCCATTACGAAAATCTCCTTCTGCAAAAGATGTCCGCGGTCAGTTGTCAGTCGTCAGTTGTACGTGATTCACAGGGCCGTTGCAAGAATCGCGGCGTGCCAGTCACACAAACAACGGACAACTGACCACGGACAACTGACCGCCCTCACTTCTTCTTCGTCATGCGGACGACCGTCCCGCCCGCCGGGTGCGGCTCCCAATCGACCGTGTCCATGAAGGAGCGCATGAAGAGGATGCCGCGGCCCGAAGTCTTCAACAGGTTCTCCTCGGCGGTCGGGTCGGAGACTGACGACGGGTCGAAGCCCTCGCCCTCGTCGCGGACGGTGACGACTACGTGGTCGCCCGCGTCCTCGAACGTCACCTCGACCTGCTTCCGCTCGTCATGTTTGTTACCGTGCAGCACGGCGTTCGTCACCGACTCCCGGACGGCCATGTCGAGGCCGAAGGCCGCCTCCTCGCCCAGCCCCAGCCTCTGCGCCACGCCCGCAGCCGCCTCCGCCGCCTCGGCTATCGACTCGATGCGGCTCGGCAGTTTCAGTTGGAGCGTCTGGTCGGTCACGTTGGCAGCAGGCCGCGCGGGCGAAGGGCGCACGCGCGTCGTGGGGGGCGGCCATCTCGGACTGTGTTGTTGACCTAAAGCCTGCACGATGTAACACGCCCGCCGCGCGACTGTCAAGACGGGTGAAAAGCCCCAAACCGTCGGACGAAGCTGTTAGCTGTTAGCGATTAGCTATTAGCAAAATCAAAATTTCGAGGGCGGAGCGAATGCCAGGGGCCGACGGCTGTTTCTCTTCCGGCTAACAGCTAACAGCTAACAGCTAACAGCTTCATTTCACGATTCACCGTTCACGCTCTTATGATTGGCGCGTGAGGATCAGCCCGGCGAAACTCCTGCGCGGCCGCGCACGCCCGCCCGGCGACAAGTCCATCTCGCACCGGGCGGCGATGCTGGCGGCGCTCGCACGGGGCGGCCCGTCGCGCGTCTCCAACTTCTCGACGAGTGCCGACTGCGACTCGACGCTCGCCTGCCTCGCGCAACTCGGCATCCCGCTCCGGCGCGAAGGCTCTTCCGTCGTTATTCAAGGCGGCGCGCGACTGCCCCGTGCGCCCCGCGCACCGCTCGACTGCGGCAACTCGGGCACGACGATGCGGCTGCTCGCCGGCATCCTCGCGGGCCACGACTTCGCCTCGACGCTGACGGGCGACGACTCGCTGCGCTCGCGCCCGATGCGGCGCATCATCGAGCCGCTCGAGCTGATGGGCGCACGCGTGGACTCGCACGACGGACGCGCGCCGCTGTCGATTCAGGGCCGGGACGAACTCATGCCCGTCAGCTATGTGTCGCCGATTTCCAGCGCGCAGGTGAAATCGTGCGTGCTGCTCGCGGGCTTGCGCGCCGCCGGCACGACGACTGTCGTCGGACGCGGCGGCCCGACGCGCGACCACACGGAGCGGCTCCTCCGCTGGTTCGGCGTCGTAGTGCGAACGCGCCATGCCGCGCCGTCCCAGTTAGCGGCCGGCGCGGTCGATGCATCGGCGGCGACGGGAGAGCAGGTCGTTTCAGTCGAAGGCGGCGGCAGGCTCCGCGCGCGTGACGTGGTTGTGCCGGGCGACATCTCTTCGGCCGCGTTCCTCCTGGCCGCGGCGGCCGTGCTCGAAGGCTCCGACCTCACGCTCGAAGACGTTGGCCTGAATCCCACACGCAACGGCATTATCGAAGTGCTCCGCGCTCTCGGCGCGGACGTAACCATCGCGAACGAGCGCGAAGAGTCGAACGAGCCGGCGGGCGACATCCGCGT
>DATHBT010000210.1:0-4263 GCA_035295985.1 Pyrinomonadaceae bacterium
GGAGGAGGCGGCCGCGCCCCCCGAGTCGGCCGAGGGCGGGCTCATCGTGACGGACGTCTCGGGCAGTATGAACGGGTTCGCGCGTCCCGGCTCCGTCCGCCTCTTCACCATCCACGACACGCTGGAGCGCTCGGTCAGGAACTCGCTCCCGGCGGGCGGCGGCGGCACGCCCATCAAGCGCTGCTACCTCGGCGACGGCCTCGACTGCCAGTCGCCGCTCCAGGTGCGCGCGCTCGACAACCCCTCCTCCTACAACGCGAGGGAGAGCCGCCTCGACCTCTTCCTCTCGCAGTCTCCGCAGAAGGACGCCGACGTGAAGGACGCGAAGGCGGCCACCGACCCGCTCGCGCCCTACCGCCTCGCCGTGCTCGTCACCGACGGCATGCAGGCGCGCGCTGCCAGCGGCGGCGGCGCGTGCCTCGGCGGCGCTGACCCGGAGTGCATGGCCTACCTGCTCAGGCAGAAGGCCGAGCAGGGCTACGGCATCTGGATGGCCATGCTGATGCTGCCCTTCAACGGCACGCACTACGCCGAGCGCCCGCTCGACGACATGCTCTGGCAACGCATCCAGCAGCACGCCGCCGAGGCCGGGCGCGACGAGCGGTTCCGCGGCATCAGCTTCAAAGTCAAGCGCGCGGGCGCGACCCCCTTCACGTCCTACCAGTTCGAGGGCGTCAAGCCGCTCGTCGTCATCGCGCTCTCGAAGGACGTCGAGGCCGGGCGCAACTTCGTCCGCCAGTTCGCCGACTCCATCAGGCGCGAGGCCGTCGTCACGCCCGCCGACGCCGTCTACTCGATAGAGCTGGCCCCGCTCTCGGTGCGCCCGCGCCGCGTCGCCAAGATTTCGATCGCGCCCACCTCGTCCGTCGATGAGATGACCCAGGTGGCCGGCAGGAGGCGCGACGACGGGCTCTACGACTACCTCGTCGAGTGCGGGCGCGGCGGCGACGCGACCTTCCTCGTCAACTGGGAGGAGGGCGCGGGCGCGCAGGCGCTGCCTGAGGGAGTGCGCGCCGACTTCCAACTCGTGCACAACCCCGGCAGCACCCTGCCGGCGACGCAGCTCTCGACCAGGCGCGTCACCGACAGGGCCTTTGAGGTGCAGTTAACTTGCCGCCCGCTCAAGCCGGGCGCCTACGCCGGCTGCCTCGACTTGCGCGCCGAGCTGAAGGCGGACCCGGGAGCCGACGCGTTCTGGGCGGCGCTCAACGCCGACAACATGTACGAGGCGCCCGAGCGCCTCTACGGCCTTCGCGAGATGGTGCAGAAAGTCCTCGCGGCGGCGACCGAGAAGCCGCGCGGGACCGACCGCGTGCTCTTCCGCGTCGAGCGCAAGTAGGTTTTCCGGCCTGCGCGTCCGGACGCGAGCGCACACGGTGATTCAGACTGACAATGATTTACGGCATAGACCTCGGAACCACCTTTTCGGCCATCGCGCACGTCAACCCGCTGCACGTCCCCGTGTGCCTCCCCATCGGCGTGGACGGCAAGAGCACCATCCCGTCGGCCGTCCTGCTGACGGAGGGGGGCCGCGCGCACGTCGGCGAGGAGGCCATCGAATTAAGCTACCTGCCCGACACGCTGCTCGTCGAGCACGCCAAGCGCAGCATCGGCCTGCACAACGGCAGCACGTGGTCATACAAGGGCTGGCGCTACACGCCCGAGGAGATTTCGGCGCTCGTCCTGCGGAAGATCGCGCAGCTCGTCGCGCAGGACGGCAGCTTCGAGCCCGTCAGGGACGTGGTCGTCAGCCACCCGCAGTACTTCTGGATGAACCAGAAGGAGGCTACGCGCGAGGCCGTCGAGTTGGCGGGGCTCAACCTCGTCGCCACCATCACCGAGCCGAACGCGGCGGCCATCGCCTACGGCGTCTTCAACCCGGCCGACGACGGCGAGAAGACCGTCCTCGTCTTCGACCTCGGGGGGGGCACCTTCGACGTGACGCTGATGCGCCTCGGCGGCAAGACGCGCTTCCACATGCTCGGCAGCGACGGCGACCCGCAACTCGGCGGCATGAACTGGGACGCGCAGATCGTCAGCCTGGCAAAGGAGAGGTTCCGGCGGGACGCGGGCGTGGACTTCGACGACGTGGCGACGCCCGAACAGCACATCGGCCTGCGCAAGCTGGCCGAGAAGGCCAAGATCAGGTTTTCGAGCCCCAGCATCGATATGCACCGCTTCTCCTTCGAGGGCGGAAACAACAAGCTCTTCATCGAGATCACGCGCGACCAGTTCGACGTCATCTGCCGCCCGCTCGTCGAACGCTGCCTCGACCGCTGCACGCGCCTCCTCCAAAAGACGGGCTACGGCTGGCAGCAGGTGGACGAAGTCCTCCTCGTCGGTAGCTCGACCAAGATGCCGACGATTCAGGAGAGCGTAGCGCGCGTCGCCGGCAAGACGCCGCGCCTCGACAGGGAGCCCAAGCTGATGGTCGCCAAGGGCGCGGCGATGTGGGGGCGCTGGGTCAGCGACCGCGTCATCGACCCGCGCTGGGGCGAGCCGGAGGAGGCAGGCGTCGCCGGGCTCGTCGTTCACGAGAAGCCGGACGTGGTCGGGCGGACGGCGCATGGCCTCGGCGTGATGGCGCGCAGCGGCGGGCGCGAGACCATCACCCGCATCATCGAGCAGAACGCCGAGACGCCCTGCGAGAAGGAGCGCACCTTCTACACCGACCGCGACGGCGCGACGGCCATCCTCGTGCCGCTCTACGAGGGCGAGTCCGAGGAGCCTTCGGAGTGCTTCATGATGGGCGACGTCCGGCTCGACGGCCTGCCGCCGCGCCCGAAGGAGCAGCCCGTCAAGGTCAAGTTCAAGATCGACGTCTCGGGCCGCCTCGAAGTCACGGTCAGCGACGTCGCGGCCGGGCGCGAGCAGGTGAAGCACCTTGAGAAGGTTGTGTTGCGCGGCGGCCAGGACGGGGCGCAGGCCGACCCGGCCGCGCGCCGCAGGCACCTGTCGGAGATCGTCGTCGTCTGAGGGGGGGAACACCCGAGGGGAGCGCCTATGAAGTGCCGCAAGTGTACGCGAGAGTTTCTCGACGGCCTCGACCAGTGCCCCTACTGTCGCACCTCCGCGCGGCCGGGCGGGCGCATCGCGACCAAAGAGCGCGGACGCGTCGCCATGCTCGGCGACCTCTTCGAGCGCGGCGTGCAGGGTGAGGACGCGCGGCCCGGACCCGGCGCGGACGACACGCTCTCGGGCTTGAAGCTGGAGCCCGACCGGAAGCCAGGGCGCGCGGAGCCGCCGCCGAGGCCCGGGCCCGAGACGACCGGCGGGACGGCGGCGGCGGGCGGCCACTGGGCGCCGACCAAGGCGCGGATCGAGAGTTGGGCCGTCACGCGCGAACTGAACCACTACGAAGTCCTCGACATCGACGAAGCCACGCCCGACGAGGAGGTGGAGGCGCGAATCCAACTGCTCGACGCGCGCCTAGAACGCTGGGCCGGCGACGGGATGGACGCCAACGCCCAGCGCATCGGCAGCAGCGGCAAGTACCGCCTCTTCGAGCTGCGCGAGGCGCTCAAAGACCGCGCCCTCTACGGCAAAGAGGTGGCGCGCGAGCGGCACGAGCGCGCCCTGCGCCGCATCCGCGAGGAGATACGCCAGTACGTCGAGCGCGACAATACTTTGCAGTGGGGGGAGTGGACGGGGCTCAAGAACCGCGCGCACGACGAGGACGTGAGCGACGCCGAACTGGAAGAGATTCTGCGCGATTTCAGGGCGCAAGGCGTCCTGACAGGGCTGGAAATCGAGGAGCGCGAGGTTCGCTCACTGACGGAGTTGAGACTCCTTTGCGACGGCCGCGGCGAGCCGCTCGTCGAGCCGATGTGGAGCGGGAGGCTGGAGGAGTGGCTGGAGCGCGCCGCCCAGAAGCCGGAGTTGGCCGAGCAGGTGCGGCAGGTGAAGGCCGAGTACGACGGGCAGCGTGTGTCCGGCGCGTGCTCCGTGTTGTGGGAGATTGGCGAACGCCGCTTGGTGCTCAAGTCGGACGCGGGGAGCGAGGGCTTCGAGAGCCTGCGGCGCTGGGTGCAGGCGGTCAGGAAAGAGGGCTACGAGGCCGCGTCGCTCGAAGCCCTCAAGGACAGACGACTGGAGAACTGGCTGGGGCGCGTCCTGCACCTCGACGAGTTGAGCGAGGTCGCCGCCAAGCAGAGGGATCGCGGGGCCGCGGGTTTGCAGGAGATTCTCAAGTACGTTTCTCCGAGGCAGGAGCAGAGCGGGCCTCCGATGGTCTTCGTCCAGCGTAAGGCCCACAACCTCGAC
>DATHBT010000211.1:0-10520 GCA_035295985.1 Pyrinomonadaceae bacterium
GTTGATCCGTTTTCTTCCCCGTTCAGGTCGTGCGCTCGGTGCGGCGGTTCGAGCCGTTCTGCTGGGGGTCGCGCAGTTCGGCGAGGGCGTCCTGCATGTGCTGCACCCAGCCGGCCAGTTCGCCTTCCAGAATTTTTTCCGAGTACGAGACCAGCTTGTCGATGTTCTCCTGCTCGGCTCGCTGCTCGTCGGAGAGCGCCGCCCACCAGTCGCGCACGTTCTGCAGGTCCGTCGCCGCCTGGTTGTAGACGACCAGTGAGTCCTCGATGTTGTACATGCCGAGGTAGCTCCCCAAGACGCCACCGACCGTCACCGTCAGCGCGACCCACATGTCCTGCCCCAGCGCCGCCAGCAGAGTCCCCACGCCGCCGGAGATGTAGATCGCCCACTGCGCCTGGTGTAGCCGCCTCTCCAGCCTGATCACTTTCTTCTCGAAATAACCGAGCTGATCCTTGATCCGGCTGCTGACGTACTGCTCGGGCGTGAGCGGGCTGAGGCCGTCGTCGCTGCCGTCCCCGCCGCTCGGCCCGGGCGGCGGTATGGGGCCGGTGTACGGACGCAGGGCCGACATGTTGACCTCGGTCTGCATCAGCCTCCGGCTGATCTCCTCGACCCGCTTCGCCAGCAGGGCTTCCCTCGTGGGTTGCTCCGTCTGGCCGGCCGAGTACGCGCCCGCCTGCGCCCGGTAGCTGTAGATTTCGCGCTTGATCGCTTCCGCGCTGCCGCGCAGCAGCACCCACTTCTTCCCCGGCTTGAGGCGGTTGGCCGCCGTGAGCAGCACGGAGACCACGATGGGCGCGAGCAGCACCGGGTAGTGGAGAACTTGGATCAGCGGTTCCGCCAGCCGCTGTTCCAGCCGCCCTTCGCGGAGTAGTAACTCAAGCTGCGTCCTCGTGACCGCGAGAAACGTGCCCAGCACGCCGAGCGCCAGCAGCCACAGGAGCAGCTTGTGGAATTTAGCCTGCTGGCGGACGGCGTTGTGGTCGTACTGGGCAAAACGCTTCCAGGCCTGTTTGAGGGGCGCGTCTCTCTCGGCTTGCTCCATCGCGTCTGCTCCGCGGCCGTGACTGACAGCCACGTGTCTTAATGCCGGCTGGTGAGGGGGGTGTAGGACTACCCCCGGCGCGCCGTCTGGCGCGGCTTTAGACAGGCGCAGAATCTATGTCCGACGCCCCGCCCTGTCAAGGGTTTTGGGGGCCGGAGCCGTGTTGTAACGCTCCGACAGCGTTTCGTTTACGTGAGTATCCGAGGCCGCCGGTAAGGAGAATCGCCGGGGACACGCCCGCGCCCCTCCGGGCCTGCCGAATCTATTCCGTTTCGTCCGGGACTTCGATTCTTTCGTCCGCGGCCTTACTGCCCCGCGCGCCGCCGGACGAGACGCCCGAACAGATCACTCCACCGTGACGGACTTGGCGAGGTTGCGGGGCTGATCCACGTCGCAGCCGCGGCGCACGGCGATGTGGTAGGCCAGGAGTTGCAGCGGGATGACGGAGAGGACGGGCGAGAGCAGGTCTGAGGCTTCCGGTATTTCGATGACGCGGTCGGAGGAGTCGCGCGACATCTCGTCGCCTTCGGTGAGCACTGAGATGACGACGCCCTCTCTGGCTTTGACCTCGACGATGTTCGAGTGCGTCTTCTCGTAGCGCAGCTCGGAAGCCTTGTTGCCCGACTCCCGCGTGTTGATGACGACGACGGGGAGCCGCTCGTCTATCAGTGCGTTCGGCCCGTGCTTCATCTCGCCGGCCGGGTAGCCCTCGGCGTGGATGTAGGAGATCTCTTTGAGCTTGAGCGCGCCTTCAAGCGCGACGGGGAAGTTAATGCCGCGGCCGAGGTAGAGGAAGTCAGTCGAGCGGTGGAACTCGCGGGCCAGCTCTTCGATGTGGTCGGAGTCGGAGAGCAGGTGCTCGATCTTGACGGGCAGCTCGGCCAGCTCCTGCGCGTGGCGGCGGGCCTCTTCCTGGGAGAGCGCGCCGCGCAGTTGGCCGAGGTACATCGCGAAGAGGTAGAGCGCGACCATCTGCGAGGTGAACGCCTTGGTCGAGGCGACGCCGATTTCGGGGCCGGCGTGCGTCAGGATCGTGCCGTCCGCCTCGCGCGTGATCATCGAGCCGTGGACGTTGCAGACCGACAGCACGCGCGCGCCCTGCTCCTTCGCGCCGCGCAGCGCCGCAATCGTGTCGGCCGTCTCGCCCGACTGCGAGATGACGACGAGCAAAGTCTTCTCGTTGATCACGGGGTCGCGGTAGCGGAACTCAGAGGCGTAATCCACCTCGACGGGTATGCGGGCAAGTTGTTCGAGCATGTACTTGCCGGCGAGTCCCGCGTGCCAGCTCGTCCCGCAGGCGGCTATCATCACGCGGTCGAAGCTACGGAACTCCTCCTCCGTGATGTCCATCTGGTCGAGATAGACGCGGCCGGTGTCGAGGGAGACGCGGCCCTGCACGGTGTCGCGCACGGCGCGGGGCTGCTCGTAAATCTCCTTGAGCATGAAGTGCTTGAACCCGCCCTTCTCGGCCATGATCGGGTCCCAGGTGATCCGCTGCTGCTGCGGCTCGCGGATGTCGCCCTCAAAATCCGTCACGCGCACGGCGTCGCGCGTCAGCACCGCGATCTCGCCGTCGCCCAGGAAGAACACGTCGCGCGTGTGCTGGAGGATGGGCGGGATGTCGGAGGCGACGAAATACTCGCCGTCACCTAAGCCGATGACGACGGGCGGCCCCTGGCGCACGGCGATGATCGTGTCCGGCTCGTCAACCGAGATGATGGAGAGCGCGAAGATGCCGCGCAGATCGCGCACCGCGCGCTGTACCGCTTTCTCGAACGAAGGCTCCTCGCGCAGGTACTCCTCGATGAGGTGTGCCATGACCTCCGTGTCGGTCTCAGTGACGAAGTTGTGATCGCTCGTGCGGAGGCGTTCTTTCAGTTGCAGGTAGTTCTCGATGATGCCGTTGTGGACGACGACGACGCGGCCGGTGCAGTCGCGGTGCGGGTGCGCGTTCTCCTCCGTGGGGCGGCCGTGCGTGGCCCAGCGCGTATGGCCGATGCCGTAGGTGCCGTCGAGCGGCTTGAGGCGGATGGCCTCTTCGAGGTTGCGCAACTTCCCCTCGGCGCGGCGGATGTCGAGCCGGTGCCCCTCGTCCACGACCGCGATGCCGGCCGAGTCGTACCCGCGGTATTCGAGCTTCCGCAGCCCGTCGAGGATGACGGGCACGACCTGTTTGTTACCGACGTATCCGACGATTCCACACATGATCAGTATTTCCCTTCGGGATAAAAACTTATGAAGCCGCCGAAGACCGGACGATGAGCGTCGCCCCAATGACGAAGAGCAGCGCGCTCAGGGCGACCGCCGGCCAACTCAGCCCGCCGACGTAGCGAAGGAGATAGGCGGCCACGACGCAGGCCAGCCAGACGGGCACGTATCGTCTCAACGCGTTCGCGGGTCTCATGAAGTCCTTCGGTCAGAAGTCGGCGCGCGATGCGGCACGGCCTAAGGCGTGACCGGCGAAGGCTCCTGCTCGCCGTCGCCTTCGGCCGCATCCTGCGTCGCGCCACTCGCGGCCTCGTCGTCGGCCCGCGCACGCGCCTCGGCGGGCTGCTCGCGGGACAAGTCTTTTTTGACTTTGGCCGGGACGCCCGCGACGAGCGTGTCGGCGGGCACGTCCTCCGTGACGACGGAGCCGGCGGCCGTGACCGAGCGCGCGCCGACGCGGACGGGCGCGACGAGCATCGTGTCCGATCCGATCTTCACGTCCTCTTCGATCACGGTCGGGTGCTTCTGCCTGCCGTCGTAGTTGCACGTGACCGTGCCCGCGCCGACGTTCGTGCGGTCGCCGACGGTCGCGTCGCCCAGATACGTCAGGTGCATCGACTTGACCCGGCGGCCGAGGCGCGACTTTTTCACCTCGACGAAGTTGCCCACGACCGCGCCCTCCTCCATCTGCGCCTGCATCCGCAGGTGCGCGAAGGGGCCGACCGAGCAGTTGTCCGCGATCTCGGAATCGACGACGACGGAGTGATCTTTGATCGTGACGCCGCTCCCGACGCGCGAGTTGGTGACGCGCACGCCGGGGCATATTTCGCAGGCCTCGCCGATCTCGGTGCGCCCCTCGACGACGACGCCGGGGTGGAGCACCGTGTCGCGGCCGATCTGCGCCTCCGGGCTGACGTACGTGTGCGCGGGGTCGATGACGGTCACGCCCGCGTCCTGCATCAATTTGCGGAGCGTGCGCGCGCGAAGCAGCCGCTCGAAGTCGGCCAGCTCGACGCGCGTGTTGATGCCGGAGACCTCGCGCGCGTCGCCGTGCGCGAAGACGCTCACGTCCTCGCCGTCCGAGCGCAGGATGCCGGGCACGTCCGTCAGGTAGTATTCGCCCTGCGCGTTCGCGGGGCGCACGCGCTCAAGTGCCGCGAAGAGCTTGCGCGTCTCGAAGCAGTAGATGCCGGCGTTGATCTCCTTCAGCTCGCGCTCTTCGGGTGAGGCGTCCTTCTGCTCGACGATGCGCTCGAAGAGGCCGTCCGCGTCGCGAACGACCCGGCCGTAGCCGCTCGGGTCTTCGAGGCGGACGGCGAGGAGCGTGCAGGCGGCGCCGTGGCCGCGGTGCGTGCGGTGCTGGCGCACGAGCGCGCCGAGCGTTTCGGCCCGCACGAGCGGCACGTCGCCTGAGAGCACGAGCAGAGTTGACTCCTTGTCGCCGAGCGCCGGGCGCGCCGCCATGACCGCGTCGCCCGTGCCGCGCTGCTCCGTCTGCGTGACGAAGACCGCGCCGCCTTCGCCGAGCTCTTCCAGCACGGCGGCCTCGACCTCCCCGGCCTGGTGGCCGACGACGACGTAAACCGGGCGGTCTCCTTTGACGAGCGCGCGCGCGGTCGAGCAGACGTGCGCGATGAGCGGGCGCCCGCCCAGCTTGTGCAGGACTTTGGCCCGGTTCGAGCGCATCCGCGTGCCGAGGCCGGCGGCGAGGATGAGCACGTCGAGCGGCGACGCGCCCTGCGTCTGCTGAGCGGCCTGCGCCGGCTGCGGGTCTTGCGTGGGGGTGTCCATAAGGGAGCTATTAGCTGTTAGCCGTTAGCTGTTAGCCGAAAGAAGTCAACTCCAGCTCTTCCTCGCGACCCGTCTAATGTTGTAACTCGTCTGAGCAATCAGGTTCGGTTTTGCTAACAGCTAATAGCTAACAGCTAACAGCTGCTTCACGCAAAGACGACGGGGCGGCGGCGGCCCGCAACGCCGCGCGCCTGCTCGTAGCAGGCGAGGATGACGCGGGCCAGCTTCTCGGGGCTGTGGCGCACCTTCTCGCCCTCGTCGAGCAGGTCTGCGCGGACGACTTCGGCCTCGCCGCCGAACTCCTCTTCGAGGAGGTGGTCGGTCAGGCCGATCTGGTGCGCGCCCTCGGCGTCGTAGCGCGCGGCCTGCTCCGCGCTCACCGAGCGGTCGTTGACGACGACGTAGTCGAAGCGGATCGCGGGCGCGTAAGTCTTGACTACTTCGAGGTGTTGACGCGCCGTGTAGCCGTCCGTCTCGCCCGGCTGCGTCATCAGGTTGCAGACGAAAATCTTGACGGCGTCGGACTCGCCGATTGACTCGGCGACGCGAGCGACCAGCAGGTTCGGCAGGATGCTCGTGTAGAGCGAGCCGGGGCCGACGGTGATGATGTCCGCGGCGCGCAGGGCCGTCAGCGCCTCCGGCAGCGGCAGGCAGTGTTCGGGTTCGAGCCGGAGGCGGCGGATCGGCTTGCGGGAGGCCGTGATGTTCGTCTCGCCGCGGACGAACGTGCCGTCCTCAAGCTCCGCGACGAGCCGCACGTCGTTCAACGTCGCCGGGTAGATGCGGCCCTTGCTGGCGAGCACTTCGGAGGAGAGGCGGACGGCCTCGACGAAGTCGCCGGTGACGGCCGTGAGCGCGGCGAGGAAGAGGTTGCCGAAGCTGTGGCCGCTGAGCTGCCCGTCGCCGCCGAAGCGGTAGCGGAAGAGGCGCGCGAGCAATGTGGAATCTTCGGAGAGTGCGACGACGCAGTTGCGTATGTCGCCCGGCGGGAGCATCTGCAACTCGTCGCGCAGCCGCCCGGAGCTTCCGCCGTCGTCCGAGACGGTGACTATCGCCGAGAGCGATTCGAGCCAGAGGCAGCCGCGCGCGTCGGCGCCGACCAGTTGCTTGAGGCCGGAGAGCAGGGTCGAAAGGCCCGTGCCGCCGCCGAGTGCGACCAGGTTGAGACCGCGTTCAGTTCCCGTGTGCAAAGTCGTGCTCGTCTCCTCGGTGCGCGCGACGGCCGCCGCCGTGGCAGAATCATACCCAAAAGGCTTGGCCTTTCAAAGCCTCTGTTAAATCAGCGACTTATCTCGCGAGACACGGGGAGAGGGGAGGGCGCGGGGCTTAGGCGCGAGGGGCGTAGATGATCCGCTCGTACTCGGCGAGGTTGCGCAGGACGGCCAGATCGAGGTCGTGCTGCGCGCGCAGGCGCAAGGCCGGCTGAATCTGGACGGCGCGGTCGAGCGATTGCAGCGCGAGATCGACCGCGCCCAGACGCGCGCGCGTGGCCGCCAGCCCGTAGTGGATGTGCGCGGCCTCGGCGTCGCGCTTCAAAGCGCGCTCGAACAGCTCCTGCGCCGCGACGTAGTCGCCGCGGTTCAGCTCGATGACGCCGCGGTCGTACAGTTCCTCGGCGTTGCGGGGGAGGGAAGTTTCGGAGCGCAGCCGCGCCTCTGCGATGGCGAGGTAGGTGCGCGCGCGCGCCGTCACCTCGGCCACGCCCGCGTGCTGCTCGATGAGCTGGCGGAAGAGCATCCGCGCCTCTGCGAAGCGGCCGCGCGCGAACTCCTTGTGCGCGCGCTCAAAGGCGCGCAGGGCGGCCGTCTCGTCCTGCGTGGGCTGGCGCGGCGGGGGCGGCGCGGGCCGCGCCGCCGCCGGGGCCGATTTCGCGGCGGGACGCTGTTTAGCGGAAGCAACCTGCTTCGTCACGGCCTTTGAAGGGGCCGCGGCCTTCGGCAACCGCTGTTTCGCCGCCGGTCTGGTTGAAGTTTTACCCGAAGGCTTGGAGGCTTGGCGGTTGGTCGCGCTCGACTTCTTGGCCGGCGGAGCCTTTTTGGTTTTAGCGGCGGCCTTGGTCGCGCCGGGTGTGGCGGGCTTCGCCTTGGCGGCTTTACGCACGGGGGCTTTCTCCGCCGGAGAGCGTTTGGCGAGCGGCTTAGGCTTTGCCGACTTCGCGCTCATCTTGCGGTTCTTGGCCGACGACGCAGGGGACGCGCCGCGCGTTGCCGGGCGTGAGGCAGGTCTTTTCGCGCCCTTGATGACAGGATCGCTCATGCGAAGCTCTCGGTTATCAAAATGACCCAACGGGTAGGGCCAAAAGCCTCAATAGCTTAACACAGGCCGGCCGATAAATCAACGAAACAGGACGGTTTGCGGCCACTGACAGCCATCGTGTAAATATTGCTTGCGGCCAACATGGAAAAACAGTTGCAGCCACGTAAAACGGTGTGCTAGATTCCAGAAGGCGTTAGATTTGCGCCTCAGGCTCACGCCCCGCCCGTTTATTTGTGAGATCGCCCAGGTCGAGCCAAGTAGTTCTGCCTCTTTGAGTTAGCCCGCGAGGTTGCTCCCCGATCCGCAAATTCCTTCGACTCCGCCTCATCTGACTCTGACGAGAGCGAGCCCTTGTACTGATGACAGACACTCCCATCATAATGCGTGAACAACAGTACGAGCGCATCGTGTCTGTGCTGTACAGGCTGCGCTCAGACTCCTCTTCGCGTGTGGTCTTCCTCGTGGACAAAAACGGGCAGCAGATCGCCGTGCACGGGGATGTGAACAATCTTGACACGACGAGTCTGGCGTCGCTGGCGGCCGGGAACGTGGCCGCGACGGGCGGGATGGCGCTCCTGATCGGGGAGAAGGAATTCCCGACGCTCTCGCACGAGGGCGAGCGCGAGTCGATCCACATCTGCATCATCGGCCGCGCGCTGCTCGTCGTCGTCTTCGACGAGCGCTCCAGCCTCGGCCTCGTCAAACTGCGCGTCAAGCAGGCCTCGCGCGACCTTGCCTCCGTCTTCGACGAGATCACGCGCGAGTCGGAGCTGAAGAAGGTGCAGGACGAAGCCCTCTTCGCCGGCATCACGGATGAGGACATCGACAGCCTGTTCAACTGAAGTGATGAGTGATGAGTGATGAGTAAGAAGGCTGTTAGCTGTTAGCCAGAAAGTTTCTTTACTCATCACTCACCACTCATCACTCATCACTGAGTCACTGAGTGCCATGACCTTCATCAATTACGCATCGCGGGAGATCAACTGCAAGATCGTCTATTACGGGCCGGGCCTGTGCGGGAAGACGACCAACTTGCAGTACATCTACGACTCGACGGCCGCCGGCTCGAAGGGCAAACTCATCAGCCTCGCGACTGAGACCGACCGCACGCTCTTCTTCGACTTCATGCCGCTCGAACTCGGATCGGTGCGCGGCTTCAAGACGCGCTTCCACCTCTACACCGTGCCGGGTCAGGTCTTCTACGACGCCTCGCGCAAGCTCATCCTCAAGGGCGTGGACGGCGTGGTCTTCGTCGCCGACTCGCAGGAGGAGCGCATGGACGCCAACATCGAGTCGCTCTACAACCTGGAAGAGAATTTGAAGGCGAACGGCTACGATCTGGCGAAAATCCCCTACGTGTTGCAACTGAACAAGCGCGACCTGCCCAGCGCCATCCCTGCCGCCGAACTCATCGCCGAACTCCGCCGCCGCGACGAGGACGTGCACGAGGCGGTCGCCTCCACAGGCGTCGGCGTATTCGACACCCTGAAGTCAGTCGCCAAGCAAGTCCTGACAGAGTTGCGGAAGTCTTAAACGGTAGGGAGTGAATCGCGGCGGCCGGCGCTACGCGCGACGCTGGTTCGCGCCGCCCGAAGCTGGTCTCCGAGACCGTCCCGCCTGACGCCTCACGGCGGGCTATTCAGACGCCTTATTTGATGCGGATGATGCTGCGCCTGCGCGGGACGGCGGGCTTGCGCGCGGCGAGCAGTTGCCGGTGGCGCGCCTGCAACATGTGCGAGAGCGACTGGTGCTTGAGGCCGAGCCGCCGGGCCGCGCGCGCGACGCTGCCGCTCTCCTCTGCGAGCGCCTGCCGTATGAAACGCGCCTCGTAGGTGAGGACTGTGTGCGGCAGCGAGAACCCTTCGGGCAACTCGACGCCGCCCAGCCTCTCCATCACGACGCGCGCGCACGCGCGCAGACGCGCCAGGTCTTCCGAGTCCTGCGTCCGCGCCAGCAGCTCGTCGGCGCGCCGGTAAGCCTCGTAAGTTTCGTCCGTCGGCAGCCGCCCCCGCCCGTGCTCCTCGACGAGCGTCAGCGCCGCGTGGCCCGCGCTCTCCGGCGCGCCCGCCACCTCCGCCGCCGTCATCGCCTCGCGCAGCGTAGCCACCGAGTCCTCGTGCTCGCCCAGCCGCGCCAGCACAATCCCCTGCACGACCAGCGCGTCCGCCAGCAGCGCCTGCCCGCCGGCCTCCCTGAGGGCGCGCACGGCCCCGCCGATCACGCCCTTCGCCTGCGCGTAACGCCCCTCGGCCACGAGCACGCGCGCGCGCGTCTCATCGACCTGGGCGACGACGCCGGAATCGTTCAGGCGCGTGAAAATTCCGCGTGCGCGGTCGAGGTGCTCGTGCGCCTCGGCATGGCGTCCCAGTTTGTAGAGGAGGAAGGCGAGGTTGTTCAGGCTGGCGCCGCACAGCCAGTCGTGGCCTGCGCGCTCGTGGTGGTAGCTCGCGGCGGTGAACTCGATGATCGCCCGGTCTGCGTAGTCGAGGCCGTACTCGGCGTTAGACAGTTTGAGCAGGACTAGCGCACGCTGCCCGTGCCACTTGCCTTTCAGCACGTCGCCCGCGTTTTCGAAAACGGGTTCGGCCTCTTTGAGGAGACTCCACGCTTCGTGGTAGCGGTGTGCGCTGATCTCGACGAGCGTCCGCCTGATTAAAATCCTCGCCCTCAACTCAGAGTCCGCTTCGGTCAGACCCCGCAGGGCTTCGGCGAACATCAGGCGCGCTTCGTCCAGAGAACCCAGTCGCCAGTAGCAGACGCCCAGTTCATACTTGGCCTCGGAGATTTTTGTTACCCGTCCGAGCGCCTCGAAAATTCTGAGGGCTTCGCTGAGCTGGTCTTTCGCCGCCTCCTGCGCCGAGGCGAGGCGCCGCGCGCTGCCGAACCGACCGTTGAGCGCGCCGCATTGCAGGAGCACTTCGCCCCGCGCCGCGTCGGAGAGACCTCCGAGCGCCGGGTACTCGCCCACGCCGCGCCAGAGCGGCCCTAATTTTTCGCGAGCCTCCTCGTAGTGCCCGCCGAAAATCAGTTCCGAGGCCTGCCGGCAGTTAAGTAAAACGCGCCCGTCGTCCGTTAAGTCAGAAGTGCCTATCAGTCCGAGGCGGCTATCTGTTAAATTCATGTGAGGCAGCCCTTTCCGCATGTATGCAAAAATCTTGCATACGCATTGAAACCGCCGCACCGATCATCCGGGGCGGCGGCAGGTCCTAGTTAGTTCCAT
>DATHBT010000212.1:0-23801 GCA_035295985.1 Pyrinomonadaceae bacterium
CGCGGCTTAACTCGTCCAATTCACACCGGCCCCCTGCCCTTGGTGATTCAACCGACGCGGCTACGTCTTCTTCAATCCGCAATCCGCAATCCGCAATCCGCAATCCGTTGAGGTGGTAGGCGAGCGCATTAGCAAGCGTGCCTGATTTGACGGAGCGCGTGGGGTGGACGAGCATCCCGGCCGGCTTGTCAACGACGAGCAGGTCTTCGTCCTCGTGGAGGATGACGAGCGGGACGGCTTCGGGCGTCATCGCGCCGTCCGACGCGTCTTCGTCGAAACTGATCTCGACCGAGTCGCCGGGGTGAAGCTTAAAACCGGAGTGGGCGGGCGCGCCGTTGACGGCGCACGCGCCGGCCGCGACGAGCGAGGCGATCCGCATGCGGCTCAGGTTCGACAGGCGCGCCGCGAGGAACCGGTCGAGTCGCGCGCCGGCCTCGCCCTCCCCGACGTTAAAACGGAACTTCACGAGGAAAGCGCGGCGACGCGCCGCTCAAGTTCCGCGGCGACGCGCGCCGCGTCCTCGTCGCGCGGGAAGACTATTGGCTCGCCCACCGTGATCGTCACCTCGCCCGGCTCGGCAAAGTAGCGATCCTCTCGTTTCAGCCGGCCGAGGCCGCCGAGGTGTACGGGCACGACGGGCACGCCGAGTTTCAGCGCGAGCACACCGGCGCCGGCCATGAACGGTTGCAGGCGGCCGTCGGGCGAGCGGCGGCCTTCGGGGAAGACGAGCACCGAGTAGCCGCGATCAACCGACTCGCCCGCGAAGGCGAAGCTGCGCCGGAAGCCGCTCCGCTTGGGCAGCGGGAAGACGTTGAAGAGCGCGACGACGAGCGCGTACTGCCCGAGTTCCCGAAGCCGCTTGAACCAGTGTGTGCCGGGCGGCGCGTGCCGCCAGTCGCGCAGCAGCTCGCCCTCCATGGCGATGGTGAGTCGGCGTCGGTGGCGTCCCGCGAGCGCCCAGAGGGCGAGCGCCTGATCGGCGCGTGTCACGTGGTTGCAGACGAAGAGCGCGGGGCCGCGCAGGTTTCGGAGGTGTTCGCGGCCACGCGTGCGCGGCCTCGCCATCCACCAGACGAGCGGCAGCGCGACCGCGTAGATGAAGGCCGCGCGCAGCCACGTGAAGGGCCACCGCTGCGACCAGCGCGTCCGCGGGTAGGGCCTCGCCTCCTCGTCTCGCGCGCCTTCGCGCAGGACGCGCTCGATGTCGCCGATGGTCGTCGCGGCCGTGAACTTGGCCTCGTCGATCTCGATCTGGTAGCGGTCTTCGAGCGCGCTCAGGAGTTCCACGCGGCCGAGCGAGTCGAGCTTGAGATCGGCTTCGAGCGTGGCCGTCGGGTCGAGCTTGCGGCCCGCGCCGCCCAGTTCGATGTTGCCGACGCGCGCCAAGGTCTCGGCGAGCGCGCCGGAACTCGCGCGCCCGTTCAGCGCGCCCGCGAGCCGTGCTCGCACCACGTCGGCCACGAGCGGCTTGCGAATCTTCTGCGTCGCCGTGCGCGGGAAGTCCGACTCCGCCCAGACGATCCAGCGTCGAACCTGCTGGAACTGGCCGAGCGACCTGTTGGCGCGCGCGATGGCCGCCGCCGCCTCCGCGCCCCCGCTCGTCTCGCGCAGTATGAGCGCGGCGACAGGCTCAGGCCCGTTGGCAGTTTCAATCCCGACGACACAGCTCTCGCGGACTTCGGGCTGCGCGTTCAGCGCGGCTTCGAGGTCGGCCGGGTGGACGTTGACGCCGGCGGAGGTGACGATCACGTCCTTCGTGCGCCCGCGGAAGAAGAGGTTGCCGGCCGCGTCCATTTCGCCGATGTCGCCGGTGCGCAGCCAGTCGTCGTTGCGGCGCGGGGCCTGGGCTTCCGCGTCCCAGTAGCCGGGCGAGACGTTCGCGCCGCGCACCAGTATCTCGCCGCCCTCGCCGAGCCTGACCTCGTGGCCCGGCAGCGGCTTCCCTATCGAGCCGCGGCTCTGCTTGAACGGGTGGTTGACGCTAATGAGCGACGCCGTCTCCGTCATCCCGTATCCCTGTATGACGGCGTAGCCCAGACGCTGCCAGAACTCTTCAGTCTCGGCCGCGAGCGTCGCGCCGCCCGAGACGAAGGCCCAGAACTTCCAGCCGAACTCGCGCCGCACGCCCCGGAACTTCCACCAGCGGCTGAGCACGTGAGTCCCCTTCGCCTCTTCGAGCGCGCGCATGAATTTTCCGGCGCGACCGCGCGACTCCTGCTCGCGCTCGATCTTGTCTTTCAAAACTTCGAGCACGCGCGGGACGGTGACAATGACCGAGACGCGGTTCTGCCGCGTCGTCTCGACGGTCTCCGAAGGGTTGAGCGACTGCTGGAAATAGACCTCGCCGCCGAGCAGGGCCGGCACGAAGACGCCCATGAACTGCCCGAAGACGTGGCTCAAGGGCAGCAGGTTCAGAAAGCGGATCGGGTGAAAGGGGCGCTCCCACTTCAGATACTTTTTGATCTCGCCTTCGAGCGGCCCGAGGTTCGCGAGCAGGTTGCCGTGCGTGAGCACGACGCCCTTCGGCTCGGCCGTCGTGCCCGAAGTGAAGATGATCTCGGCCGGCTGTCTCTCGTCGATCTCGAATTCCTGTAAGGGCGCACAGTGGTAGCGCGAGACTGTGGCGCTCAAATCCGAAAGTCGCAGCCGCTCGACGCCGGGCAGCTCGCGGCGGCAGCGCTCGTCGTCGCCGTGGACGAGCATGCGCGCCTGCGTCTGCCGGCGGACTCGCTCGACGAAATCGGGCGCGCTCTCAACGTCGAGCGGCACGACGACCGCGCCGCGCAGCAGGCAGCCGTAGAAGGCGGCGACCCACTCGGCCGAGTTCTCCGACCAGAAGAGCACGCGCTCGCCGCGCCCGATCCTGCGGGCCTCCAGCTCGCGCGCGAACCCGACGGCCGCCCCGGCCACGCGCGCGTAGCTCCACCGCTCCCGGCGCAGGCCGCGCCTGTGCGCGAACGCGGTCTCTTCGCCCCGCGCGCGGTAGTCGTCGAGAAAACTGGTCAGCGAACGTCTTGTCATTGCCGGTGGGGGGTCGGTGTTTATTTTATGGTGAGAGCCAGTGAGACGCACTCACCGCAGAGACACAGAGGGCACAGAGATAGCACGGAGGATTTCTCTGTGCCCCCTCCGCGTCCTCTGTGTCTCTGTGGTGAGTGCCATACGCTACGGTCAAGCAATGATCCCGCTACGCTCCGCCGTTGCCGCCGCCCGGCTCCGCGGCGCGGTAGTCGGTCAGGGCGACGACGGCCAGCGTCGCCAGCCCCGCAGCCACGTGGGTGCTCGTCGCGCGCTTGTTGCGCGAAAAGCCCATCAGCCAGGGGGCGGCCGTGTTCATCACCGCGGCCAGCGTCTCGACGACGCCGTGTACGGGGAACGGGACGAGCTTGGCCGCGCCGAGCGGGTAGCGCGTCATCAGGCTGAGGCCGAGAACGGCCGCGCCGGAGATGACGGAGTTGGCCGTCGCCGTCTTGTTGTCGCTGAAGCCGAAGAGCCACGGGGCCGCCATCAGCGTCCCGGCCATCGCGTAGTCAACGACCGCGTGCGGCGTCGGCTTGATCACCTTCGGCGTCGGGAGCGATTCGGTCGCGCCCGAGATCGCGTCCACCGCGCTCGACAGGGCTTCGACCACGCCCGCGCCTGATCCTCCGCCGCTTTCGAGTCCCTGTTTGTCGAGCCGCCCGCCGTAGGCGAGGCCGCCGTAGTCGCTGCGCGCGCTCCCGAAGTCCGCGCCGTCTCCGCCCGCGGTTGTGCCGCCCGCGCCGCCCGCCTGTTCGTCCATTCGTGTCGCCATCACTTCCCTCCCTTTCTGTTCGCTTCGTTCCCTTCAACCGTTGCCGCGACCGCCGCGGCGGCCCTTCGTCGAGTCGAGTCGTTCACCGCCGGGCTTGCCGCTCTTGTGGCCGCTGCCCGCCGCCTTGTTGCCGGTGCCCTGCCCCTCGCTCTTGTGGCCCGAAGGCCCGCGCGCTCCCTGCCCGCCCTTCTGGCGCGTGCCGCCCGAATGGCCGCTGCCGCCCTGATCGCTCTTGCCGGCCGTCTGCTTCGCGGCCCGCCCTCCCCTGTCAGCCATAGACCTCTCCCTCCTCTTCTCAAGTTACACGGACGGATTGTAGCGCGCGGTGAGCACGAAAGCGTCACCCGTCTGTGACACTTCCCTTTTCGCCACACCGGCGACCGGCCGTCCCGCCCGGCGAAGTCCCCGCCCTAGCGCGCGACGATGCTGATCTTCCCGTCGCGCTCCAGGTGGGCCTCTCGAACCTGACTCATGTCGGCCGGCTTCCCTTGCTTGCGAAGCGCCTCGTTGAGGTCGTGCTCGGTGATGTGCGTCTTCCTCATCTCGTTCCGCAGGGGTTCGCCGTCGCGCACGAGCAACTGGTTGCGCCCCTTCACCAGGTTGCCGAAGCCGTGCGAGCGGAAGGCGATTGCCGCCAGTACCCAGTGGAGGAGCACGAGCACGAGGCCGGCGGCCAGCGTCGGCCCGAACGGCGCGTTGCCCGTGATGGCGCGGCTGACGACCGAGCCGAAGATGATGCCGAGCGCGGCGTCGAAGGCCGTGCTCCGGCCCATGAAACGCTTGTCGCCGATCTTGAGCATCACGATGGCCGCGACGAAGACGACGAGCGCTCGCAAAGACATCTGAAGGACGCTAATCCTGTCATTCTCTAAACCCAGCCCCAGCGCCGCATCAAAGAACCGACTCAGTTCTTCAAACATCTCTCACCCCCTGTTCAAAATTACCCTCGCCGGCCGTCACTTGCCGGCTGCCTCAAGCTTGAGCGGATCTTCCGGCCAGCGGTGGCGCGGGTAGCGGCGGGCGAGTTCGCGCCGCACCTGCGCGTAGTGGCGCGACCAGAAGCCGGAGAGATCGGTCGTCACCTGCACGGGCCGGTTGTTCGGCGCGAGCAGGTGCAGGACTACTTCGGCGCGCCCGCCCGCCACCCGCGGCGTCTCCCGCATCCCGAAGAAGTCTTGCAGCCGCGACGCGACCCAGGGCGGCTTGCCGCGCTCGTAGTTGACGCGCGCCTGGCGGCCCGACGCGAGCCTCACCCTTTCGGGGGCCATGCGCGCGAGCAGACCTTGCTGTTCCGCCGTGAGCCTTTTCCGCAGCGCGTCGAACACCTCGCCCGCGCGCGCCGCCGCGCGCAGCTCGGCGAAGGAGCGCCGCCCTTCGCACATTGCTGCGAGCGCCGCCTGCACGTCGCCTTCGTCGAGCGCGGGAAAGTCCGCCTCCGGCAGGGCGCGCGAAAGGAATTCGACGCGCGCGAGGAAATTCTCGACGGCCTCGCGCTCCGCGAACCGCTCCCACCCGGCCGCGAGCGCGGCCCCGGCGAGCGCCTCCGACACCTCCGCGCCGCGCGCGTCCGCCGCCCGCGTCTCCGTCAGCACGAGGCTGTCGTAGAGCAGCCGGCTGACGGCCTCGACCCGCTGGCCTTCGGCGTTCCATTTAGCCTCAACCACCTCGCTCACTCGTTCGGGGAAGAGATCGAGCAGCCACTCCGGCTCGACGGCGCTCGCCAGCCTGACGACGGTCGAAGGCGCGCGCCTCCGGCCGCGCACAACTCCCGCGCCGCCGCGCTCGCCCGCGTCCACCGCGACGACGAACTCCGCGCCCCTCACCACGCTCTGCGGCGCGAGCACCGCCGCGCCCCCGCCCGCGAGCAGCAGCTCGACGCCTTCGGTCTGCGCCCCCTTCGCCGACTCGCGCCTGCGCGCGACGCGGTCGGGGTAGCCAGCCAGAACCGAGATCAGCAACGCTCGCTCCTGCTCGTCAGTCAACTCGCGCTTCCGCCCCTCGTTAAACTCGCGCGCAGCCTCGACGCCACTGCCGCCTTTCCCCCTCGCGCCTTCCCCTTTGCCTAGCCCTGCGGCGCGCTGCAACTGCCGCCGCACGCGCTCGACCGCGCGCACGGCCCCGGCGTCGAGGCCGAGGAGGCGGAGCTTTTCGGGCGCGAAGTTAGAACGCCCGGCCTCCGTGAAGAGGTCATAGAGTTCGAGCAGGTCTGAAGAGCCGTGCGTCTTCGCCGCGACCCGATCACGACCGCGGCGACCGTCGTCTGACGCTGCCCCGCTTGCGCCCGCGAAAAGCTGCCTCTCGCGCACGTCGCGCTCGCTCGCGAGCGCGGCGACTGTGCACGCCTCTGCCCCGACGCCGCGCCCTTCCGCTTCGACGACCAGCCGCGCGAGCCGCGGGTGCAGCGGAAGCCTCAGCATCCGCCGCCCGGTTTGCGTGACCGCGCCCGCTTCGTCCAACGCGCCGAGCCGGCGCAGCAGACTCTCCGCCGCTTCGAGCGCCTGCGCCTCCGGCGCTTCAAACCACCCGAATTCGCTCAGGTCCGTCACGCCAGCGGCGTGCAGTTCGAGCGCGGGTTCGGCCAGATCGAGGCGGCGCACCTCCGGCGTCTCGTGCGCGGGCCGCGCCTGAAAATCCTGCGCGGTGTAGAGGCGGAGAGCGCGCCCCTCGCGCGTGCGCCCCGCGCGGCCCGCGCGCTGAGCGGCCGACGCCTGACTCACGCGCGAGACCTTCAGCGTCGGCAGGCCCGACCACGGCGAATGGGCCGCCACGCGCGCCAGCCCGGAATCGACCACGGCAGCCACGCCCTCAATCGTGACGGAAGTCTCGGCGACGTTAGTCGAGAGGATCACCTTGCGGCGTCCGGCCGGACGGACGGCCCTATCCTGCTCCTCCGCCGGCAGCTCTCCGTGCAGCGGCACGACGAGCAGATCGTGCCCCGCGGTAAGTTGCTCGCACGCAGCTTGCGCCCGCCGAATCTCGGCCGCGCCCGGCAGGAAGACGAGCACGTCGCCGCCGAGTCCTTCCCCGACGAGCCGCGCGACGGCCGACGCGACCTGCTGTTCGAGCGGGCGCTCGTCGGGCCGCGCGAGGTGTTCGACATCGACTGCGAAGCGGCGACCTTCGGAGCGCAGCACGGGGGCTTCTAAAAACTCCGCCACCGGCGCGGCGTCGAGCGTGGCCGACATCGCGACGAGCCGCAGGTCGGGCCGCGTGGCGCGTTGCAGCCTCCGCAGCAGCGCGACCGCGAGGTCTGCCTGCAAGTGCCGCTCGTGGAACTCGTCGAGGACGATCAGCCCCGCGCGTCCGAGCCGCGGGTCGGCGAGCAGACGGCGCGTGAGCACGCCCTCGGTCAGGAATCTGATGCGCGTGGCGGGGCCGCCGACCTCGTCGAAGCGCACCTGATAGCCCACCGTCTCGCCCAGGCTCTCGCCCCGCTCCTCCGCCACGCGCCGCGCGCTCAAACGCGCCGCGAGCCTGCGCGGCTCAAGCACCCACACCTCGCGCTCTCCCGCCACGCCGGCGTCTAACAGCGCGGGCGGAACCCGCGTCGTCTTGCCCGCGCCCGGCGGCGCTTCGACGACAAGGTTCGGCGCGCGCCTGAGAGACGCGATAATTTCCGGCAGCAGCGAATCAATCGGCAGTGCTTGCATCAGCCACGCTTAAACTGTAGGGGCGGGGCTTGTCCCTGCCCGTTGAGCGCGCCAGCGCGAATTGTTTCTTGCCGGGAGCAGGTGCGTGCTGTCGCACGCCGCGGGCCGCGGACTTGCCCTGCCCCTACAAATCTCCTCGCGCGTCGAAATTACTTGCGCCGGTTCAGTTTCTAAAATTCTGCGTCACCATCAGCCCGCGCCGGCCGCCGTCCATGATGCCGATGCCGAGGCGGCCGAAGGCGGGCTGGAGGATGTTGGCGCGGTGGCCGGGCGAGTTCATCAGGCCCGTGTGCGCGACCGACAGGGTCGGCGCGAGCGCGAGGTTCTCGCCCGCCGTGCGGAACGAAACGTTGTCGCGCCTCATGCGGTCGAAGGGACTCACACCCTCCGGCGTCTGGTGCGCGAAGTAGCCGCGCGCGAACATGTCGGCCGAGTGCTTCCGGGCGACCTCCGTCATCTCCGGGTCGGGCGCGAGCGCGGGGAGGCCGGCCGAGGCCCGCTCCGCGTTGACGAGTTCGAGCATGCGCGCTTCGAGGTCGGGCCGCGGCGTGGTGTTCGCGACCTTGAAGTCCAGCTCGACGCGCTCGTCCGAGCCTGGGCGGATGGTCAGGCGCGTGAGGGTCTGCGCGATGGCCTCGTCGAAGACGGGGCGGAGCGCCATCTCCAGCCGCTCGGTCTGCGCGGCGAGGCGGTTGGCGAGTGCGCTCTCGCGCGCCTGCTCGCGCACCCCGTCCGGCAGCGGCACGGAGAGCAGCAGCGCGCCTAAGACGGCCGCCGCGATGAGGCCGCTCACGAAACCGGGCAGCATGCCGAGCGCGCGGTTGGCGGGGCGCTCGTGCGCGTCTTCGGGCAGCCGGCGCAGCAGCAGGTAGTGCCCCAACAGGTGGACGGTGACGCCCGCCGAGATCGACACGAGCAGGAACGCGGCGGGCCTGTCCCACACCTCGGGCCAACCGACGTGCGGGCCGAGCCAGCGCGCCACAGGCTCGTAGAAGCGCAGGCCCGCCAGTATGCTCACCACCCAGCGGACGAGATCGAGCAGCCCGTGGATGAAGCCCCGCCTGTAACCCTGCGCCACGCCGAGCACGACGACCAGCACGAGCAACACGTCGAAGATGTTCAAGCTCATAACCAGGAAGCGGGCCGTGCCCGGCGCGCCATATGTCCCTTAAGTCGATTCGCCGACTCCGGCCCGGTAACGCCACTTCGGTTGTTACCGCGTCCCGACGTTCCTTTAATTCTGTCCGCCCAGTCCGGTTGATTTTGTCTGCCGAGAATGTAAACCGTCTCCCGGCCGAAACGAAACCGCAGGGCAACGCAGCGATTTTCGGCGGGCGGCGGGTGCGAAGCTGTGTCGTTTGTGTGGAATTTCGGGCGGCGCGTCCGCGTGCATTTGGCAAGCGCACCCGCAATCCGTTTACAATCGTCGCCAACTTTTCCGACAACTCAGAACCGGGGTCTTCAAGGGGATGGGCGCAGACTTTCAACGCAGGCTTCCCGTGGGCGCGGAGGTGCAGGCGGGCGGCGGCACGCACTTCCGCATGTGGGTGCCGCGCCGCAGGCGCGTCGAGGTGGTTCTCGAATCGCCGACGGGCGAGCGGCTGTCGGCCTTCGAGCTGAACGAGGAGGACGGCGGCTACTTTTCCGCCTTCAACAAGGACGCGCGCGACGGCACGCTCTACCGCTTCCGCCTGGACGGCGACGACAGCTACCTCTACCCCGACCCGGTCTCGCGCTTCCAGCCCGCGGGGCCGCACGGCCCTTCGCGCGTGGTCGATCCGTCGAAGTTCAGATGGACAGACCGGGAGTGGCGCGGACGCCCTTTGCGCGGTCAGGTCATCTACGAGCTGCACGTGGGCACGTTCACGCGCGAGGGCTCGCTGGCCGCTGCGGCGCGCGAGCTGCCGGAGTTGGCCGATACGGGCATCACGGTCGTCGAGCTGATGCCGCTCGCGGATTTTCCGGGCCGCTTCGGCTGGGGCTACGACGGCGTCAACATGTTCGCGCCCACGCGCCTCTACGGCGAGCCTGACGACCTGAGAAGGTTTGTTGACGAGGCGCACCGCGCGGGCCTCGCCGTTATCCTCGACGTGGTCTATAACCATTTCGGCCCGGACGGCAACTACTTAGGTCAGTTCTCGTCAGACTACGTGACCGACCGCTACGACAACGAGTGGGGCGACGCGATCAATTTCGACGGCGAGAACGCCGCGCCCGTACGCGAGTTTTTCGTCGCCAACGCCGGCTACTGGATCGACGAGTTCCACATGGACGGCCTGCGGCTCGACGCCACACAGCAAATTTTCGACGCGTCCGAAGAGCACATCCTGACGGCGGTCGGCCGCGAGGTGCGCCGCCGTGCCGGGGGCCGCGAGACGATCATCGTCGCCGAGAACGAGGAACAGCAGGCCTGGCTCGCGCTGCCGCCCGGGCGCGGCGGCTACGGACTCGACGGCCTGTGGAACGACGACTTCCACCACTCCGCCGTCGTAGCCGTCACCGGCCGCAACGAGGCTTACTACACCGACTTCGCGGGCCGGCCGCAGGAGTTCATCTCGGCCGTCAAGTACGGCTACCTCTTTCAGGGCCAACGCTTCAAGTGGCAGCGCAAGCGGCGCGGCAAGTCGTCGCTGGACGTTCCGCCGGATGTCTTCGTCAACTACATCCAGAACCACGATCAGGTCGCCAACTCCGCGACCGGCGAGCGGCTGCACAAGCTAACTTCGCCGGGCCGCTTCCGGGCCTTGACGGCGCTTCTGCTGCTCGCGCCCTCGACGCCGATGCTCTTCCAGGGGCAGGAGTTCGCGTCGTCCGCGCCGTTCCTCTTCTTCGCCGACCACAACGAAGATTTGTCGAGGCTCGTCTGCAAAGGGCGGGCGGATTTTCTGGCGCAGTTCCGCAGTGTAGCGACGAAGGAGACGCGGGAACAACTCCCCGACCCTTCGGCCTACGAGACCTTCGAGCGCTGCAAGCTCGATCTGTCGGAGCGCGAGCGCAACCGCGGGGCTTACGATCTCCACCGCGACCTGCTCAGGTTGCGCCGCGAGGACGCGGTCTTCAGCGCGCAACGGCAGCGCGGCGTTGACGGCGCGGTGCTCGGCCGCGAGGCGTTCGTCCTGCGCTTCCTCGGCGACGGCGGGGACGACCGCCTGCTCGTCGTCAACTTCGGCCGCGACCTGCACCTCGATATCGTGCCCGAACCCCTGCTCGCGCCGCCCGCAGAATCGATCTGGGCGATCCTCTGGTCGAGTGAAGACCCGCGTTACGGCGGCGGGGGGACGCCGCCCGTCGAAACCGACGACAACTGGCGCATCCCCGGCCACGCGGCCGTCGCGCTGAGGCCGTCTCCCGTCGGCGAGATGAGAGACCGGGCGGCGGGCCGCGGCGAAGAGACCGAGGAAGCTGAAACGAGGCGTGAGGGGCTGGCCGATCTGGCGGAGGGACGGCGTTGAGCGTGGTCGCGGCGCAGTCGGGAAGAGACGCTGTGTTGATCCGCCGTCTGCCAGTCACCGAGGCAGACCTGGGGGAGGGCGCGGACGTGCTGTTGCGCCGCGAGTGGCTGGTGACGAACGGGCTGGGCGGCTTCGCGTCGGGTTCGGTCGCGGGCGCGCCGACGCGCCGCTACCACGGGCTGCTCGTCTCCGCGCTCCCCACCCCGCTCGGCCGCACGGTCATGTTCAACCACCTCACCGAGTGGGCGCGCACACAGGACGGCCGCCGCTTCCTCATCGGCGGACAGGAGCGCGCCGGCGGCACTTTGGAACTTCCCGGCGCGGCATACCTCAAAGAGTTCCGGCTCGAATCGGGGCTGCCCGTCTGGCGCTTCGACTTGGACGGCGGCGCGATCCTGGAAAAGCGCGTCCTGATGCCGCACCTGCAAAACACCTCTTACGTCAACTACCGGCTCGTCGAGGGGCGCGAGACGGTCAGGCTCAAGCTCCGCCCTTTCGTCCACTTCCGCGCGCTCGAAAACCCCGTCAACGCACAGGCCCCGCAGCCCTACACCATCACGGCGACCGACGACCAGCTCGAAGTCTCGGCCGCCAACAACTGCCCGCCGCTGCGCCTCAAAATATACGGCCTGCGCGCGACGTTTACGCTCGACGGCGGCGAGTTGCAGAACGTCTTCTACCGTGTCGAGGCCCGCCGCGGCTACGAGCACACGGGCGAGCTGTGGAGCCCCGGCTACTTCAGCGTCGATCTCACGCCCGACACGGCGGCCACGCTCGTCGGCTCGACCGAGGACTGGGAGACGTTGCGCGCGCTCCGCCCCGAAGAAGCGTCCGACGCCGAGCACGCGCGCCGCAAGCGCCTCCTCTCCTTCGCGCGCGAGGCGGCGAGTGATCCGGTCGCGGCCGAACTCGTCCTCGCCGCCGACCAGTTCGTCATCTCGCCCGCGGGCAGGCGCGAGGACGTGGCCCGCGCGCGCGCGGCGGGCGAGGAGGTCAGAAGCGTCATCGCCGGCTACCACTGGTTCACCGACTGGGGCCGCGACACGATGATCAGCCTCGAAGGCTTGACGCTCTCGACCGGCCGCCACGAGGAGGCGCGCTGGATTCTGCGTACCTTCGCACACTACGTCCGCGACGGCCTCATCCCCAACATGTTCCCCGACGGCGCGAACGAGGGCCTCTACCACACGGCCGACGCCACGCTCTGGTTCTTCCACGCCCTCGACCGCTACCTCCAGGCGACGAACGACCGGCAGACCCTCGAAACGGTGCTGCCGAAGCTGCTCGAAGTCGTCGAGTCTCACCTGCGCGGCACGCGCTTCGGCATCAAGGTTGACGAGCGCGACGGGCTGCTGCGCCAGGGCGCGGAGGGTTATCAGTTGACCTGGATGGACGCGAAGTGCGACGGCTGGGTCGTCACGCCCCGGCGCGGCAAGGCCGTCGAGATCAACGCACTCTGGTACAACGCGCTGCGGCTCACGGAGGGCTGGCTGGGCGAGCTGCGCGGCGAAGAGGCCGCCGCCCCGCTGAGAGAGGCGGGCGACCTCGCCCGCCAGTCCTTCAACGCGCGTTTCTGGTACGAGGAGGGCGGTCACCTCTACGACGTTATCGACGGCGAGGACGGCCGCGACGATCCGGCCTGCCGCCCGAACCAGGTGTTCGCGATCTCGCTGCGCCACCCCGCGCTCGACCCTGCGCGCTGGGGGCAGGTCTTAAACGTCGTTCGCGCACAGTTGCTCACGCCCGTCGGCCTGCGCTCGCTCGCGCCCGGCCACCCGGACTACCGGCCGACCTACGAGGGCGACCTGCGCGCGCGCGACGCCGCCTACCACCAGGGCACGGTGTGGGGCTGGCTCATCGGGCCGTTCGTCGATGCCTGGCTCAAGGTTCACCCGGAAGACCGCGCGGGCGCGCGCCGCCTGCTCGAAGGGTTTCTCGGGCACATGGACGAGTCCTGCGTCGGCTCGATCAGCGAAATCTTCGACGCCGAGCCGCCCTACCGCCCGCGCGGCTGCGTCGCACAGGCGTGGAGCGTCGCGGAAGTTCTCAGGTGCTGGGTGAAGACTGCTGATTAAGACACGGTCAGTTGTCCGTAGTCCGCTGTCAGTTGTTCGTGGCTGCGCGACCGCCCGACTCCCAGACGAGACTGCCGAGCACGGACAACGGACAACTGACAGCGGACTACGAACAGCTTCTCAGTTATGAAACTCACCAGATCAAGCGGCGTGCTGCTGCACCCGACATCGCTGCCGGGCCGCTTCGGCATCGGCGACCTCGGCCCGGCGGCCTACAGGTTCGTCGACTTCCTCGCGGAGTCGGGCCAGACCTACTGGCAGATCATGCCGCTCGGCCCCACCGGCTACGGCGACTCGCCGTACTCTTCGTTCTCCGCCTTCGCCGGGAACACCCTGCTCGTCAGCCCGGAAAGGCTCGCGGAAGACGGCCTGCTCTCGGAAGACGATCTCAAGAACGCGCCCGACCTCCCGGCCGGCCGGGTGGACTTCGAGCGCGTCATCAAGTTCAAGCGCGACCTGCTGCAACGGGCCTTCGAGAACTACAAAAAAGACGATTCGCACCTGCGCGGCGAGTACGCCGGCTTCCAGAGCTACGCCTCCGCCTGGCTCGACGACTGGTCGCTCTTCGCCGCGCTCAAGGGCGAGCACAAGGGCGCGTCGTGGCACACCTGGCAGCGCGGCATCGCGCGGCGCGACGCGGGCGCGCTCGACTACGCGCGCGAGGCGTTCTCGGAAAGGATCGAGGCGCACAAGTTCTTCCAGTTCCTCTTCTTCTACCAGTGGTTTCACCTGAAAAAACACTGCGCGTCGAAGGGCGTGAGGATTGTCGGCGACATGCCGATATTCGTCGCGCACAACTCGGCGGACGTGTGGTCGCGGCCCGAGCTTTTCCAGTTGAACGAGGACGGCAGCCCGCGCGTCGTGGCCGGCGTCCCGCCCGACGCCTTCAGCAAGACGGGCCAACTGTGGGGCAATCCCCTCTACGACTGGGAGGCGATGCGCCGCGACGACTTCAGGTGGTGGGCCGACCGGATGCGCTCGACGCTGACGCTGGTTGACGTGGTGCGCGTCGATCACTTCCGGGGCTTCGCGGCCTACTGGGAAGTCCCGGCCGACCACGAGACTGCGGAGCACGGCCGCTGGGTCAACGCGCCGGGCCGCGAGCTGTTCAACTCCCTCGGCAACACGCTCGGCGAGCTGAAAATCATCGCCGAAGACCTCGGCACGATCACGCCCGACGTGCACGAGCTGCGCGACGAGTTCGGCTTCCCCGGCATGCGCGTCCTACAGTTCGCCTTCGGCGGCGACCCGCAGGACACACACCTGCCGCACAACTACGAGCGCAACACGGTCGTCTATACCGGCACGCACGACAACGACACGACCGCCGGCTGGTTCGCCGCCCGCTCGGACGAGGCGGCGGGCAGCGACGAAGCGTTGAAGCGCGAGCGCGAGAACGCGCTGAAGTACCTAGGCACGGACGGCGGCGAGATCAACTGGGACTTCATCCGCGAGGCCTTCAAGTCGGTCGCCGAACTCGCCGTCGTCCCCGCGCAGGACTTGCTCGGCCTCGGCTCCGAGGCGCGCATGAACACGCCCGCGAGCGCCGAAGGCAACTGGGCCTGGCGGCTCGCGGAGGGCGCGCTCACGGACGACCTGCGCGACAGGCTGAAAGACCTAACGACGCTCTGCGGGCGGCTGCCGCGAGTGGAAGAGAAGTGATGAATGCGGTGTGATGAATGGAAGGCAGGGATAGAGGAGTCAGAATCCAGAATCCAGAATGAGTGGACGCCAACCGTTCTTCATTCTGACTCCTGACTTCACTTCTGGATTCTGAATTCTGTCTTTCGTTCATCATTCCGCATTCATCATTCATCGTTTTCTTAACGGGGGGTTGTATTGATGAACGAGTCGTTCTTCGCGAGGTGGGAGCCGCGGGCGCTGAGCGTGCTGCGGATCGTCTCCGGCTTCCTGCTGATGCAGCACGGCCTGCAAAAGGTCTTCGGTCTGATCGCGCCGCCGCCGCGGCCCGGCGTGCAGCCGTTCGCGACGCCGCCGTTCTTCTCGACCGGCGGGATTTCGGGGTGGCTCGAACTCGTCGGCGGCTTCCTCCTCATCCTCGGCCTGTTCACGCGCCCCGTCGCCTTCATACTTTCGGGCCTGCTCGCCGTCGCCTACTTCTACGCCCACGCGCCCTCCAGCTTCTGGCCGATACTTAACCGCGGCGAACTGGCCGCGCTCTACAGCTTCGTCTTCCTCTACCTCTTCTTCGCGGGCGGCGGCCCGTGGGGCGTTGACGCTTACCTGCGCCGCGGGAGGGGTTGAGATAACTGAGACGCGCGCGACGCGAGGCGGCGACTCGCGGAGGAGGTGTCGCGATGACTGACCGGATGCCCGCGGTCTTCTTCGGTCACGGCAACCCGCTGAACGCGCTGCGGCGCAACAGTTGGACTGAAGGGTGGGCCGCGGTCGGGGCTTCGATGCCGCGGCCCCGGGCCGTGCTCTGCGTCTCGGCGCACTGGTACTTGCCCGGCACACACGTCACCGCGCAGGACGCGCCGCGCACCATCCACGACTTCGGCGGCTTCCCGCGCGAGCTGTACGAGGTGCAGTACCCCGCGCCCGGCTCGCCCGAACTCGCCCGCCGAGTCCGCGAACTGCTCGCGCCCGCCGCGGAGGTCGGTTTAGATCAGAGGTGGGGACTCGACCACGGCACGTGGTCTGTTCTCCGCCACGCCTTCCCCGCGGCCGACGTGCCGGTCGTCCAACTGAGCATCGACGAGACGCTGCCGGCCGAGGCGCATTACGAACTCGCCCGAAGGCTCGCGCCGCTGCGCGGCGAGGGCGTGCTCGTCGCCGGCAGCGGCAACCTCGTCCACAACCTGCACGCCTACGCCTGGGGCCGCGCCGGGGTCGAGCCGCTCGATTGGGCAGTCCGCTTCGAGACGCGTGCTCGCGAGCTGATCGCCTCGAACGATCACGCGCCGCTCGTCAACTACGAGCACTTAGGCCGCGACGCGCGGCTCTCCGCCCCCACGCCCGATCACTACCTGCCGCTCCTCTACGTCCTCGCGCTCGGGCAGGATGGCGAGGAAGTCACCTTCCCCGTCGAAGGCTTCGACGGCGGCTCCGTCTCGATGCTCACAGTCCGGGTAGGCTGACGGGGTCGGGCGGTGTCGTCGGCCGGTGCGGTAGGTTTCGCCCCGCTAGCTCATTATCTTATCCAAGCCCCTGATCAGCCCTACGTGCTCCGTCACCTTTCGGATCGCCAGGAGAGTGCCCTGGATGTACGGCTCGGCCCCGCTCCCGGCGTCGTGGCGGATGGTCAGGCGCTCGTCCTTCGCGCCGAAGATCGCCTCGATGCTGATCACGTAGCCGGGCAGGCGGATCGAGTGAACCTGAATCCCGTTCAAGGTCGCCCCCCGGCTTTCCCTCTCCCCGATAGTCTGCTCGACGGGGTGGGTAGCTTCCGGCCTTCCGATCTCCGAAAGCCGGAAAGCAAGCTCGCGCGCCGTGCCGCTCGGCGCGTCCTGCTTCGAGTCCGAGGCGTAATCAATAATCTCCCAGTGAGACAGATACTTCGCGGCCTCGCGTGCGAATCGTTGCAGCAGCACGGCGGTGATGGCGAAATTCCCTGCGGCTATGACGCCGACCCCGCGCTCCTTGGCGGCCCGGTCGATTTCGGCGAAATCCTCGTCCGTCAGGCCCGAAGAGCCGACGACGGCGTGGACGCCTTCCCGGATCGCCGTCAACACGTTGGCCTTGACCGCGTCGGCCTTCGTATAATCGACGAGCACGTCGGCCGGCGTGTCGAGGGCTTCGGCGACCGACCCGCTGACCCTCAGATCGAGGTTCGGGTCGCCCAGCACATCACTCAGGCTGCCGCCTCGGTGTGCGCGCGAGACCGCGCCGACGAGACTCAAGTCGTCCGCCCCGGACACGGCGAGGCAGAGGGGCCTGCCGACCCACCCGGTGGCCCCGGCCACGCAGACCTTCAGTTTCATAACCTCAGATTCCTATCAGCCGGCGGATTTACTCGTCGTCGCCGTTCCCGTTGCCCTCGTCTTGCAGGACGAAGAGCGCGACTGAGCGCGCGACGAGGCGGTACTTGCCGCCGCCGCGAACGCGCGGGCTGTTGCGCCGCCGGCCGGTGGGCGCGCGCGTGTCAATGGCGAGGTGCCAGCGCACCTCGCCGCGGTGGGCGGGGAGCACGAAGGTCATCGGCTCGTGGTGCGCGTTCAAAAGCAGCAGCAGGGTGTCGTCCGTGAGGCGTCGGCCGCGCTCGTCCGTCTCGTCGATGGCGTCTCCGGCGAGGCGGACGGCGATTGAGCGGCGGGCGGGATCGTGCCAGTCGCGCTCCGACATCTCCTCGCCGTCGGGACGGAACCACGTGATGTCCTGGACTTCCGAGCCGCGCACGGGCCGGCCCTGGAAGAACTTGCGGCGGCGCAGCACCGGGTGCTGGTGGAAGAACTTGATGAGGAAGCGTGTGAAGTCGAATAAGTCCCTGCGCGACTCGTCCAGATTCCAGTCGAGCCAGGAGATTTCGTTGTCCTGGCAGTAGGCGTTGTTGTTGCCGAACTGGGTGCGGCCCATCTCGTCGCCGGCAACCAGCATCGGGACGCCCTGCGAGAGCATGAGCGTGGCGAGGAAGTTGCGCCGCTGCCGCTCGCGGAGCTTGATAATTTCCGGATCGATGGTCGGGCCTTCCACGCCGCAGTTCCAACTGATGTTGTGGTCGTGGCCGTCGCGGTTCTCCTCGCCGTTAGCCTGGTTGTGCTTCTCGTTGTAGCTGACGAGATCGTTCAGCGTGAACCCGTCGTGCGCCGTGACGAAGTTGATGCTGGCGTATGGCCGCCGCCCGCCGTGCTCGTAGAGATCGCTGCTGCCCGTCAGGCGGAAAGCGAGGTCGCCGACCTGGCCGGGGTCGCCGCGCCAGAAGCTGCGGACGTTGTCGCGATAGACGCCGTTCCACTCGGCCCACAGGACGGGGAAGTTGCCGACCTGGTAGCCGCCCTCGCCCAAGTCCCACGGCTCGGCGATGAGCTTGACCTGCGAGAGCACCGGGTCCTGATGAATGATGTCGAAGAACGCGCCGAGGCGGTCAACCTCGTGCAGCTCGCGCGCGAGCGCCGAGGCGAGGTCGAAGCGGAAGCCGTCAACGTGCATCTCCAGTACCCAGTAGCGCAGCGAGTCCATGATGAGTTGGAGCGTGCGCGGGTGGGTCATGTTGAGCGTGTTGCCGCAGCCCGTGTAGTCCATGTAATAGCGGGGGTTGCCGGCGACGAGGCGGTAGTAGGCCGCGTTGTCGATGCCGCGGAAGCAGAGCGTGGGCCCTAGGTGATTGCCCTCGCCGGTGTGGTTGTAGGCCACGTCGAGGATGACCTCGATGCCCTCGCGGTGGAGCGAGCGCACCATCGTCTTGAACTCCGAGACCTGCTCGCCCGTCGCGCCCGAAGCCGAGTAGCGCGCGTCGGGCGCGAGGAAGCCGATGGAGTTGTAGCCCCAGTAGTTGACGAGTCCCTGGTCGGCGAGGTTCTTGCCCGAAACGAACTGGTGGACGGGCATCAGCTCGACGGCCGTGACGCCCAGCGAGAGCAGGTGTTCGACGGCGGCCGGGTGCGCGAGGCCGGCGTAAGTGCCGCGCAGCCGTTCCGGCACGCGCGGGTGGAGTTTCGTAAAACCTTTGACGTGCAGCTCGTAGATGAGCGTCTTGTGCCAGGGGGTCTTGGGCCGCTCGTCCGCGCCCCAACTGAATGCGGGATCGACGACGACGCACTTCGGCACGCGCGGCGCGCTGTCGCGGTCGTCGCGGGCGAGGTCGCCCTCCGGGTCGCCGAGGCGGTAGGCGAAGACCTCGTCGCTCCAGTTGACCGTGCCGTTGATCGCCTTCGCGTAAGGGTCGAGCAGGAGCTTGGCGGGGTTGAAGCGGTGGCCCGCCTGCGGCTCGTAGGGGCCGTGGACGCGGTAGCCGTAGAGCTGGCCGGGGCGGGCTTCGGGCAGGTAGGCGTGCCACACCTGATCCGTGTGCTCGACGAGGCGAATCCTGTGCGTCTCGCGCGCGGGATCGGACGAATCGAACAAACACAGCTCGACGGCCGTCGCGTTCTCCGAGAAGAGTGCGAAGTTGACGCCCGCGCCGTCCCACGTCGCGCCCTGCGGGTAGGGTTGCCCCGGCCAGACCTGCATCAGTGAAAGTCCCCGTCCGGAAAATTGCGCGCGGTCATCGCGCGACCGGCTCAAGCAGCGCGACCGGCAGGCGGCCGAGCACACCGGCCAGCCGCAGCGTTGTCACGCCCCACGCCTCGCGCGCCTCGAACTCCGCGCCGGTGAATGCGTCCCTGTAGCGCCCGCGCGCGAGGCGGCCGTCGAGCATCAGGACGGTGTCGCCCCAAGTCCCCTCGCCGCCGCGCCAGAGCGGCCCGTCGCGCCCGACGCCGAGCCGCGTGTAGAAGCGGCCGGCGACGACGATTGCCTCGCCCGCGCCCGACTTGCGCGCGAAAGAGACGGCCGAATCCGCCTGCTCGCCCGACGCCGCGAGCGGCAGGTAGTCGCCCGACGCGAACAGCTCCCGGCGCGCCTTGCGGAAGCCGAGCGCGCGGCTCGTGACGAACAGTTTCAGCCGCCCCTCTTCGGGTTCACTAACCAGGCTTTCGGCGAGTGCGGCCGAATCTTCCGCGCCGCCGAGCGAGTCGAGCAGCGAGCGCAGGCGCGCGTAATCTACGGGCCGGCGGTTGTCGGGATCGACGAGGCTGAAGTTCCAGACCTCCGTGCCCTGGTAGAAGTCGGGCACGCCCGGCGCGGTGATTTTCAGCAGAGTCTGGGAGAGCGAGTTGAGCATCCCGCAGCGCGCGGTGAGCCGCTGGAACTCGGCGAAGTCCGCGGGGAACGGGTTGTCGTCGCCCGCTGCGAGCGCGGCATCGACGAACTCGCGCACGGCGCGCTCGTAATCCTCGTCCGCGTTGATCCAGCTCGTGTTGAGCTTGGCCTCCTTGATCGCCTTGTTCACGTACTGCTGAATCCGCTCGACGAACGTCGCGTGCTCTTCCCCGCCCACCCCGTCGAGCGGCCACGCGCCGACGAGCGTCTGGTAGAGCAGGTACTCCTCGTTGGCGTCGGGGATTTCGGCGTAGTCGCCGATGCGCTTGTGGCCGCGGTTCATCTCGCGCCACCTTCCGACGGCCGCGCCCCACTCCTCCGGGATTTCCGAGAGCACCGAGATGCGCGCGCGCACGTCCTCGCCGCGCTTGCTGTCGTGCGTCGAGGTGGCCGACATCGTGTGCGGCCAGCGCGCCTGCCTCCGCTCGTTCGCGCGGTGGAACTGTCCGAGCGGGACGCCCAGAACGTCCGGCTCGCCGCCGACTTCGTTGAGTGACGCGAGCGGGTAGTAGCGATAGAAGGCCGTGTCTTCGAGGCCCTTCGCCGTGACCGGGCTGGTCAACTGCTGGAAGCGCAGCACGAACTCGCGCCGCTCGTTGCGCTCGTGCGCCGCGATCCCCTTCGGGTCTTCGAGCAGCAGGACGGAGGCGACGAAGTCGAAGAGCGAGCGGCTCAGAGAAGGGTTGTGGCGGCGCGCGGCCCGAACGGCCGACTGGATGAGCCGCCGGTCTTCCGCGCCGACCGACGTGTGGCGGCGGCGGACGTAGGAGCGATAGACGGGGAAGCAGGCGATCAGCTCGGCCAGCGCGTCGTGGAGCGAGCGGAAGGTGAAGTCGCGCGAGTAGCGGCTGCGCGCGGCGATGCGTTCGAGCCGGCGCGTGAGCACGTGCAGCTCGCTCGACATCGCCACGATCAGGATCAGCTTCTTCGACTCGTAGAGCAGGTCCGCGAAGTTGACCGCGGAGCCTGTGAACTCGCGGTAGAAATCGCGCACGGCCGCGGCCCTGGACGTGTCCACGAAGACGCCGTTCAGCAGGTTCGCGAAGTCGTAGCCGGTCGTGCCGTGGACGGGCCACTCGGGGCGCAGCTCCTCGCCGTGCCCCAGAATCTTCTCGACCACGACGTAGCAGGGCAGACCCTTCCCCGCCCCGGCCGCGCTCGGAATGGCGGCACTCTCGTCCGCCGGGTTCGCGACAGAGTCCGTCGCAAACGTCGCGCCCCCGGCCGCGGCGGCGGAAGCGGCGGCCGGGCGTCCGTGGCCGAGCAGATTGGCGCACTCGCGCTGTAAGTCGTTCAGATACTTTTCGGGGTCGAGCAGCCCGTCAACGTGATCGATGCGCAGGCCCGTCACCAGCCCCCGTTTCATCAGGCGAAAAATGATTTCGTGGACGGCCGTAAAGACCGGGCGCTCCTCGACGCGCACGGCGGCCAGCTCGTTGATGTCGAAGAAGCGGCGGTAGTTGATCTCCTCGGCGGCGACGCGCCAGTAGCTCAGGCGGTAGGCCTGCGAGTCGAGCAGCTCTTCGAGCAGGTCGAAGCTCGCCGGGTCGCCCTTCACGCCGTTGACGCGCGCCGTGGCGTCGTGGACGGCCCTGCGCGCCTCGTTGCTCTCACGGACTAACCGCGCCACGCGCCGCTTCGCCACCTCGGTCTCGCGCCGGCGCTCGCGCACGCGCGAGGCTTCGGTCTCCGTCCGCTGCGGCAGGTTCCTGAGCGCCGTGAGGACGCTTTCGAGTTCGAGCACGTCCCCGTGCGCGTCGCCGAGCTGCGAGCGGAGATCGTCTAAGGCGAGCGAGAGGATGATGGTCGAGGTGCGCGGGGCGACGGGCAGTTGCGTCTCGTAGTAGTGCGCCTGGAACGCGCCGGCGCGGTAGCCGATCCGCACCTCCTGGTTTTCGAGCACGCGGCCGTACTGGTCGCCCAGGACGGGCAGCAGCACGCGGTTCTGTAGCTTCGGGTTGGGCGGGTGCCAGTCAACGTCGAAGAAGCGCGCGTAAGGCGAACTCGGCCCGTTCTCCAACAAGTCCTGCCACCAGCGGTTCTCCGGCGAAGAGACGCACATGTGGTTGGGCACCACGTCCATCACCAGCCCCATGCCGCGCCGCCGCAGCTCGCCGGCGAACTCTGCGAACTCCTCGTCCGTCCCGACCTCCGGGTTCAGGCGCGAGTGGTCGATCACGTCGTAGCCGTGGACGCTGCCGGCGCGCGCGCGCAGGACGGGCGCAGAGTAAACGTCCGTGACGCCGAGCGCGTCGAAGTAGCCGGCGAGGGCGCGGCCTTCGGCGAACGTGAAGTCGCGGTTGAACTGAAGCCTGTAGGTCGAGACGGGGACGCGAGCCGCCGCCGGAGTCTGGTTGCCCATTGCTGATTCGTTCTGGAAAAGTTGTTCGCCTGAGAAACTAACATACCGGACGTTGGCCGCGGTAGCGTGCCGCCGCGTCGGCCGTCTCCTAAAAGTGTGTTGCCGATTTCCCGAAAACGGCACGGCGTTTCCGAAGGTTGTTAAGGTATTTTCGGCGGGCAGCACGGTCGCCTGATCGGTTAGAATCCACACGGCCGCGAAGGGGGGTTTCACGAACTGATGAGGCGCTTGCTGTTGACCTTGCCGCTCGCCGCGGCGCTGGCGATGACGACGTTCCCGCAGGACGAAGGCGGAAGGCGTGACCGCTCGCGCGGGCGGGAGGCGCGCGCGGAGACGCCCGCGTCGCCCGCGCTCGTCGCGCTCGTCGAGGCCGAGCGCGCCTTCGCGCGCCGCAGTCTCGAAGTGGGCTGGCGCGAGGCTTTCCTGGAATACTTCGCCGACGACGGCATCAGCTTCGCGCCCGGCCCCGGCAACGCCAAAGAAAGGCTGCGGCAGCGGCCCGCCACGCCGCGCCCCGTCCCCTACTCGCTCGACTGGTGGCCCGTCTTCGCGGGCATCTCCGCGGCCGGCGACGTGGGATTCACCACGGGGCCCTCAGTCGGCACGGACAACACGAAGCTCGACAGCCCGCCCAATTACGGCTACTACTTCTCGGTCTGGAAGCGTCAGCCGGACGGGACGTGGAAGGTCGCGCTCGACGTGGGGATTCAGTCGCCGGAGATCAGCGATCCGCCGTCGGCGCGGCGCACCTTCCGCGCCGCCCCCGCCCCGGAGTGGAAGCCGAGGCGCAAGTCGTCCGACACACGGAAGGAGCGCCAGCAGGAGGAGCGCGAGCGCACGGCGCTTCTCAGGATGGAGCGCGAGCGTTTCGCGGGCGAGGCGGCCGAGGACGTGGTCGCCGCCTACGGCACGCGGCTGCTGCGCGAGGCGCGGCTGCACCGCTCGGGCTTCGTCCCCTTCGTCGGCGCCGACGACATCCTCTCGCACCTCTACCTGCGCGCCGCCCGCCTCTCGTGGCAGCCCGCGGCAGCCGACATCGCGGACTCCGGCGACCTGGCCTACACCTACGGCGCTTACGAGCTGACGCTGCGCGGCGAGGGCGCGTCGGACGGCGGGGTCGAGCGCGGCCACTACGCGCACGTCTGGCAGCGCGACGAGCGCGGCCAGTGGTGGCTCGTCGCCGACGTGATGCACGCCACGCCCGCCGAGAAGAGATAGCGCAAGGGAAAGTTGTAGGGGTAGGGCTTGTCCCTGCCCGCAGCGGCTGACAAGCCGCTGGCGAAGAAGCGCGATCATTCACGAATGAATGATCGCGCTTCTGGTTTCGCGCTTAAACGCCCGAACGGGCAGGGACAAGCCCTGCCCCTACAACTCTTGCCATGCCCTCGCTTACTTCTGCGCGGCCTGCGCGCCGTCGCCGATGTACTTGTCGAACCATTCGAGGTTCGTCTGCATGACCTTGAGGAGCATCTTCGGCTCGTTCGGGCCGTGCGGCTGGCGCGGAAGCACGATCATGCGCGTCGGCACGTTCTGGGCGCGCAGGGCGTTGTAGAACTCGTACCCTTGAGAGATGGGCACGCGGTCGTCCGACTCGCCGTGCTGGATCAGCGTCGGCGTCGTGACGCCGCGGACGTTGAACATCGGCGAGTG
>DATHBT010000213.1:0-30603 GCA_035295985.1 Pyrinomonadaceae bacterium
GACAGGTCGCTCAAACCTAACGCCGGCATTCGACCATGACTGTGTCGAATGCCGGCGTTAATGTTTTCGCGCTCCCGCGCTCAGCGGGCAGGGCTTGTCCCTGCCCCTACAGAAAACCCTCGTTGGCCTTATCGTTCGTCCATCGGCACGTACTTCAGGCCCCGCGCGCCGACGTACTCTGCGCGCGGGCGGATCAGTTTGTTGTTGGCGTACTGTTCGAGGATGTGGCCCGTCCAGCCGCTGATGCGCGAGACGGCGAAGATCGGCGTGTAGAGGTCAAGCGGGATGCCCATCATGTAGTAGGTCGAGGCCGAGTAGAAGTCCACGTTCGGGTACATGCCCTTCTCGCGCCGCATGAACTCCTCGATTTTTTGGGACATCTCGAACCACTTGGTCTCGCCGCGCGCCTCGCCCACCTCGCGCGAGAAGCGGCGCAGGTGCGTCGCCCGCGGGTCTTCCGTCTTATAGACGGCGTGGCCGATGCCCATGATCTTGCGCTTCTCGGCGAGCGCGTTCCTCACGAAGTCGTCCACCTTCCCCGCGTCGCCGATCTCCAGCAGCATCCGCATCACGTTCGTGTTCGCGCCGCCGTGGAGCGGCCCCGAGAGCGCGGCGAGAGCGGCCGTCACCGAGCCGTAAACGTCGGCGAGCGTGCCGGCGACGACGCGGGCCGTGAACGTCGAGGCGTTCAACTCGTGATCGGCGTGGAGGATGAGGCACACGTCGAAGATGCGCGCCTCGCGCTCCGAGGGCGTCTCGCCGGTGAGCATGTAGAGGAAGTTGGACGCGATGTTCAGATCGGGGCGCGGCGCGACTGGTTCCTGGCCTTTGCGGATGCGCTCGATGGCGGCGACGAGGACGGGGAACTGCGCCGTCAATCGCGTCGCGGTGCTGACGGCCGCCTCGCGCGAGATGTCGTGCGCGTTCTCCGAGTAGATGCTGAGCGCGGAGACGGCCGTCCGCAGCGTGTCCATCGGCTCGGCCTCTTTCGGGAACGTGCGGATGAGTTCGAGCACCTCGCGCGGCACCTCGTAAGAGCGGCCGATCTCGCGTTCCAGCTCGTCGAGTTCCTGACGGCTCGGGAGCCGGCCGTTCCAGAGCAGGAAGACCGTCTCCTCGAAGGTCGAGTGCTCGGCCAGGTCGTGTATGTTGTAGCCCTGGTAGATCAGCTCGCCGCGCTCGCCGTTCACGTCGCCGATTGCCGAGCTGGCGGCGACCACGCCGCGCAGACCCGCGCCCGACGCGGCCGTCGCCGCCCCGCCGTCAGTCTTCCCCGCCGCCTGTGTGGCGGCTTCTTTGCCGTCGTTCATTTGCGCCTCGACCTCGATTTTTTGGTGGCTCGAAGATAACAAAGCCGCGCCGCAACTGCCAAGCAAGCGCGCCGCCGCGGCCCGCTTGCAAAGCGATTCGTTTGCACGAATAATGCCTGTAAACCTTTCTAAAGCGGCGACGGGGAGGAATCTTATGGCGGCGGACACACTGACGATCACAGACAACCGGACGGGCCAGAGTTACGAAGTCCCCGTCGAGGACGGCACGATCCGCGCGATGGACTTGCGCAAAATCAAGGTCTCGGACGACGACTTCGGCCTGATGACCTACGATCCGGCCTTCATGAACACGGCCTCCTGCAAGAGCCGCATCACCTACATCGACGGCGACCGCGGCGTCCTCGAATACCGCGGCTACCCCATCGAGCAACTGGCCGAGCGGAGCAATTATCTGGAAGTCGCCTACCTCCTCCTGAACGGCGAGCTGCCTTCGGCCGACGAACTCAAACAGTGGGAGTGGGACATCACTCACCACACGATCCTCAACGAGAACGTCAAGAAGGTGCTGGACGGCTTCCACTACAACGCGCACCCGATGGGCGTCTTCATCAGCATGGTCAGCGCACTCTCGACCTTCTACCCGGAAGCCAAGAACATCTTCGACGAGCCGTGCCGCCTCAAGCAGATTCACCGCCTGATCGCCAAGGTCGGGACAATCGCCGCCTTCGCCTACCGCCACCGCGTCGGCCTCCCCTACTCGTACCCCGACAACGAACTCGGCTACACCGGCAACTTCCTGAACATGATGTTCAAGACTACCGAGTTGAAGTACCGGCCGAACCCGGTCTTGGAGCGCGCGCTCGACGTGCTCTTCATCCTCCACGCCGACCACGAGCAGAACTGCTCGACCAACACCATGCGCTCCATCGGCAGCGCGCACACAGACCCCTACTCGGCCATCGCCGGCGCGGCCGCCGCCCTCTATGGCCCGCTCCACGGCGGCGCGAACGAGGCGGTCTTAAGGATGCTCGACGAGATCGGCACGATTGACCGCGTGCCCGAGTACATCAGCCGCGTCAAATCCGGCGACTTCCGCCTGATGGGCTTCGGCCACCGCGTCTATAAGAACTACGACCCGCGCGCCCGCATCATCAAGCAGGTGGCCGACGAGGTCTTCGAGGTGACGGGCAAAGACCCGCTCCTCAACATCGCGCTCGAATTGGAACGCATCGCCCTCGAAGACGAGTACTTCGTCAAGCGCAAGCTCTACCCGAACGTGGATTTCTACAGCGGGATCATCTACCGCGCGATGCGCTTCCCCGTTGACATGTTCCCCGTCCTGTTCGCCATCCCGCGCACGGCCGGCTGGATCGCTCAGTGGGTCGAGCTGCTGCGCGACCCCGACCAGAAGATCGCGCGGCCCCGGCAGGTCTATCTCGGCCACGCGCGCCGCGACTACGTCGCGCTCGAAAAGCGCGGCCAGCAGCAGGAAGCGAAGACGACCGGCGCTTCCTGACGGCAGCGAGAGCGGATTAGCCACGGAGGCCCCGGAGAACTCAGAGGCACAGAAAGCTTAGGACCCGCGCCGGCTTCCGACTCGAAGTTGGCGCGGGTCCTTAGCTTTATTTTTCTCGGCGTTCTCTCTGGCCCCCGTGGCTAATTCTTAACCGTCACGCGGATCGCCTGGCCGCGCGTCAGTTGGAGAAGCCGCGCGGCGGAGTCGCGGAAGGCGGCAAGTTCGAGGAAGCCGGCGCTGCCCCAGAACGCGAACGGCGCTCCGGTCTCGTCGGCCGCGTCGGCGAAGAAGCGGCGGAAGTCCGTAACGATGTGGCCGCCTGCTTCGACGCGGAGGCCGCGCGCGATCTGTTCGTCGGTCAACTCGGCGCGCGTGACGTTGGCGACGCAGTTGCCGTACCGGTCAACGTGGATGACGCGCGCTTCGAGCGAGCCGTCGGCCGCGCGGGCGGGAGCGAGCGGCGCGAGGCGAACCCAGTCGGCAATCTCTTCGCCCAACTCGTCCAGCGCGACGCCCGCCGAGAGCGTGCCGGCGACGGGTGCGAACACGTCGCGGCCGTGGAAGGTGGTGCTGACGGACTGGCGGAAGTATTCCCGGTTTGTGAGGTGGAAGACGCGCGGCGCGCCACGGCCGCGCTCGAAGGCGTAGCTGAACAGGCCGTTGTCCGGCCCGACGAAGAAGTGGCCGGCACACTCCGCGGCCAGCGCGCGCCGCTCGGAGCCGACGCCGGGATCGACGACGGCGGCGTGAACTGTCCCCGGTGGGAAAGCCTCACACGCGGCGAGCAGCGTGTAGGCCGCGGCCTCAACGTCGAACGGCGGGATTTCGTGCGTGAGATCGACGAGGACGGCGCGCGGATCGGCCGAGAGGATCGCGCCCTTCATCGCGCCGACGAAGTAGTCCGCGCCGCCGAAGTCGGTCAGGAGGGTGACGATCAATGGTTTGAGGTTTAAGGTTTGAAGTTTAAGGCGTCAGAAAGCTCGAACCACAGACCTTAAACCTCAGACCTTAAACCGACTATTGAATCCGCGTATCCGTCGCCGAGCGGATCATTAATTCCTGGCCGCGCTCAAGCCGTATGTCTCTGCCGCGAGCGGTCATGACGCCGCCCGTGCCGACGCCAGCGCCGACGGCCGCGCCGATGGCCGCGCCCTTGCCGCCGCCCGCAATCGCCCCGATGAGCGCGCCGATGCCGGTGGCCGCGCCGACCTTCGCCACGTCGTCCTTCGTAGTGCTCCGGCCGCGCACGCCGCCCTCCTCGTCAACGTCGCCGACGCCCATGTCGGTGCGCTTCGCCACCACGTCGATGACCTGCGCGTTGAAGTTGGCCCAGCGGCCGTCGGTCGTGCGGATCTGCTGGAAGGTCAACTGCAACTCTCCCGAGCCGCGAACCTTGCCGGGCCGGCGCACGCTCGACACGCGGCCCGTCACGACCATGTCTGCGTAGGGCGCGGGTTCGAGCACGCGCGCCTCGAAGCGGTCGCCGCGCTGGCTCACGTCGGTCGAGAGGTTGTTGAGGAGTTCGACCCTGAGGGTGGTGTCCTGCGCTATTTCGACGGGCGCGCCGGAAGAAGCGGCGCTACCCGTCGGAGAGACGCCGCCCGCGCGTCCCGCATTCGAGTCGCTCGAAGCGCGGTCGTCGTCGTCACGGTCGTCGCGCGCCTGAATCTGCGGCGAGGTGCGACCCGTGCCGGCGCGCGAAGGTTGCGTTGGAGTGTAGTCGTCGCGCGTGCCGCGGCGGCCGAGGTTCGGCGGGACGGTCGAGTCGAAGCCGCGCCGGTCGTAGCCGGACGTGTAGCCGGCCTCGAAGCCCTGCCGGTAGCCGTCGCGGTAGTCTTCCAGAGAGCCGTAGGCCTGGACGTACACGCGGTCTGCGCGGCGGTAGTCCTCCTTCGAGCGGAAGTCGCGCTCGGCCGATTCGACCGAGTCGCGGTAGCCGGCCTGGTAGCCGTCCGAGTAGCCCGTGCGGTAGCCGCGCTCCAGCGCGCCCGACTGCTGCGCCGCGGCGCGCGCCGGGCCTGTCAGGGTTGAGGGCGCGAGGGCCGCGACGAGCGCGACGGCGGCCACGGCGGCCGTGAGTCTCGACAGGGTCTGCATCACTGTTTCTCCTCGTGTGACGAAATCCGACGTGGGCGACCGACGAACACGCGGCCCGGCGCGCGCCGTCGAACTCCTACCGCCGAATGGCCTCATGCTAACACCAGATGGGGCGCGCGCAAACAGTCAGTTTCAAACGCTTGACCGGCACCACCGCGGAACTTAGACTCGGCCTTGCGGGCACGGCTAAAGCGACGAAGCTCGACGACCGCGTCAACTCTCGGAGTCGGCCGGGCGCGCGAGGGTTGCGCGCCGGATTTGGGATGAAAGGCCGTCTGCAGCCCGTTGCCCCGTTTTATCCGAGGGAGTGGCCGTGAGTGATACTTTTCAGCTAGGTGGGACGTTGGCGCTCGCAGCCCTGCTCACCATTGGGTGCTCAGTCCGGCAGCCCCTCCCGAACCTCTCGGCGGCAGGGCAGGAGGAAATATCTCAGGAAGATAGGGCCGAGCTTATGAGGCTGACGCTTGAGAGCGAGATGCTCAAAAAGCGTGGGTATGACTACAACAGGAATGGGAAGCCAGGTGTCTTTTACCTTTCGACCGAAAATGTTCCTTCCGAAATCACCCCCCGCGCCGAAGGGATCACGCTCATCCAACTCAAGCCGGAAGAGATCAAACAGCTTGCCAACAGCCGCGGCGATTTCGTTTATTACTTCAAGTTTGAAGAATTCAAGATCGACGGCCCGAAAGTGACAGTGTCGCTTGACCACATTCCCATGTATGCGGACAAGCCGGCGTGGCCGGCCGGCGGCGGCGGTGTTGTCGTTGAGTACATGAAGCGGGACGGCGAGTGGGTTGGCAAAGAAGTTCAGCGTTGGATCGCCTAGCGAGATGCGTAGAGTTTACTTAGACAACAGCGCGACGACGCCGGTTGACCCGCGGGTGGTCGAGGCGATGCTGCCGTACCTGACCGAGAAGTTCGGCAACGCTTCGAGCGTCCACTTCTACGGGCAGGAGGCGCGCGCGGCGATTGACCGCGCCCGCCGCGAGGTGGCCGCTTTAGTCTCAGCGCGGCCGAACGAGATCGTCTTCCTGTCGGGCGGGACGGAGGCCAACAACCTCGCCGTCCGCGGCACGCTCGAAGCCTCAGCCTCCCACGGCCGCCACCTCATCACCTCTCAGATCGAGCACTCCTCGGTGCGGGGCCTTTGCGACGCTCTCGAACGACGCGGATGGGAGGTCACGCGCCTGCCCGTCTACGAAGACGGGATCGTACGCGTCGAGGACGTGCGCGCCGCGCTGAGGCCCGACACCGTGCTCGTCTCCGTCATGCTCGCCAACAACGAGATCGGGACGGTGCAGCCGGTCGCGGAGATCGGACGGCTCGTCCGCGAGGAGCGCGGCCGTGGGCGCAAATATTTGTGGCTGCACACGGACGCGGTGCAGGCTGCCGGGCGAATGAAGGTTGACGTGGAGGAGTTGGGCTGCGACTTGCTCTCGCTCTCTGCGCACAAGCTGAACGCGCCGAAGGGCGTCGGCGCGCTCTACGTCCGCCGCGGGATGCGCCTCGTCGCGCAGAACGTCGGCGGGCATCAGGAGCGCGAGCGGCGCGCGGGCACCGAATCAGTCCCCTTCATCGTCGCCTTCGGCCGCGCCGCGCAGCTCGCGCGCGAGGAGTTCCCCGAGAGAGTCGAGCGGCTTCGCAACTTGCGCGACCGCTTCGAGGCCGGCGTCGAGGCGCGCGTCTCGGACATAGTCTTCAACGGCAGCCGCGCGCATCGGCTGCCGCACCTGTCGAACGTCTCCTTCCGCTACGTCGAAGGCGAAGGGCTTTTGATAAACCTGGACATGCAGGGCGTCGCGGTCTCGACGGGCTCCGCCTGCTCTTCGGGGTCGCTCGAACCGTCGCCCGTCATCCGCGCCTTGGGGCGCGACGACGAACTCGCGCGCGGCTCGATCCGCTTCAGCCTCGGCAAGGACACGACCGGCGAGGACATCGACTACGTCCTCGAAGTGCTGCCCCGCGCCGCCGAGAACCTGCGCCGCCTCTCCCCGCTCTACCAGCGCGCACTCGCCGAACGCGCCTGCGCCGTGACGTAGGTTTCAAGTTACAGGCTTAAGGTTTGAAGTTCGTGCTTTGAACTTGAAACTTGAAACCTGTAACTTGAAATCGCCGTGCCCTACTCCGAAGCCTTCCGCGATCACCTCGCCAACCCGCGCAACGCCGGAGTGCTCGAAGACGCGGACGCCGACGTTGAGCTGACCAACCCCGTCTGCGGCGACCGCCTGCGCCTGACCCTCCGTGTCAGCGACGGCCGCGTCCGCGCCGCGCGCTTCCTCGCCTACGGCTGCCCGCCCACGATCGCCTGCGGCTCCGCGCTCACCGAGATGGTTCAGGGCAAGACCACTGAAGAGGCCGCCCGCCTCACGCGCGAAGAGTTAACGGGAGCGCTCGGCGGCCTGCCTGCGCGCAAAGGCCACGCCGCCGCGCTCGCCATCGAGACTTTGCAAGCCGCACTCGTCTCGACCAATAGCAAAAAATAGAGCGGGCGGGGCACACCGCGCGCCCCGCCCGCATAGCCGGCCTCCGGCCTTGCCAGTAGTTACTGCTCGTTCCGCGGCCGGCGCAGCGGCTCGATGCCGCGCATGAAGGGGCCGCCCTCCTTGACGGTGTAGCCGGAGGGGACTTCGAAGAGCGAGCGGTCGGGTTCGGCGCGGCTGATGTTGGTCAGGCGGTAGGTCGTCTCGCCGAAGCGCGGATCGCTGTGGCGCGTCATCACGACGAGCTGGAGTTCGGGCGAGTACCAGCGCTCGCTCGTGATCAGGATCGGCCGCTCGTTGCCGATTGCGCCCACGGGGATCGTCACGGTCGTGCGCGTGCCCTCGGCCTCGACGCCCTCGATCGTCTGGCGGCCGAGCGACTCCTTCGACTCCTCGAAGCGCGGCGCGTTGGCGGGCCTGCGCATCATCCTCACGCCCGGAGGGGCGGGCGGCTCGCCCGGCTCGGGCGGCGGCGGGGGCGCGCCTTCGGCGGCGCCGGGGTAGCCCTTCGTCATCGTGAACTCGAACGAGATGCGGCCGGTGACTTTGACCGGCTGGTTCGAGAGCTTCGTCGGGGCGAACTCCCACTGGCGGGCCGCGTTCACCGCCGCCTCGCGCAGCAGCGGGTGGCCGTCGAGCGCCCTCGCCGACTCGACCTTGCCCTCCTCGTTCACCACGACCTCGACCGTCACGCTGCCCTGCGCGCCGGCCGCGCGCGCGATGGCCGGATAGACGGGCTGCACGCGGTTGAGGGCGCGGCTGTTGAGCACGCCGCCGTGGATCGGCTTCGAGGCGTCGGGCTGGCGCTGGCCCGGCTCGCCCGTCTTGAAGGAGTAGGAGAAGCCCGCCCCCTGCGGGTCGTTAGGCCCGCGCCGCTCGAAGACGAAGTGCTGCGAGAGCTTCGTCGCGGTGCTGTTGAGGGGGTTGAGCACGTAGTTCGTGCCGGAGACCGGATCGTTGATGTAGATCGCCTTATGCCCGTCGCCGGCCGGGGCGAAGGGGCCGACGCCCGTCGCGGTCTCTTCGCGGCGCGTGCGCCCCTCGGAGTCGCGGTAGATCGCGGAGGCCTTCTTGTGCGAGATGCGGTTGCCGTCGGCGAGCGTCTGCGTCGTCTCGCTGACCGCCTCGGCCGAGAAGGGCGCGCCCTTGACGACGCGCCTGTCGAAGGCCATCTCGGAGGCGACGAAGGAGAAGGAGACGGACGGCGCGTCGCCGGGGCCGGCGATGACGATGCCGCCGTGCAGCGGCGTGCCCGGCTCGCCCTGCGCCGTCTGGATCATGATGCGATCCTTCTCGACCAGCACGTCGCGCACGCGCTCCCTATCGCGCTGCGGTTGCTGCTGCGCCGCCGCCGCCGCGGCGCCGTTCGCCAGGAGCGCGAGCGCGCAGGCCAGCGACTTAAATGCTCTCTTCGCGTTCATCATCCGAAACTCTCCTCCCGTCTATCAATCAAGTCCGGCTTAAGAAAAATTTGTTTCCGGCTCTGCCGCCTCGCCCGGCCTCAGCGCACGAGGCGGATCGCGTGGGCCGTGCCGTCGTGCCCGAGCAGCAGGTCGGCCTTGACCTTCTCGTTGGCGCGGGTCGGATCGACCGGCAGGCCGAGCGATGCCAGCGCGGCTCGCGGCGCTTCGACGCGGACGACCTGCCCGCCGTCGAGCGGCGCGGAACTCGCGCCCGCCGAGATCGGCACGAAGTCCGTCAACGCCGCCGCGTCGCCCCGGAGACTCGCGGCCTCGGACTCACTCGCCGCCGCGTCTCCCTCCGCGAACACGGCCTGCCCGCCGTCGATGTTGAAGGCGAGCGCCGCCCCGGCGAGAGACTTTTTATAGCTCTGCCCGCCCGCCGCACGTTGCACGCGCGCCGGCCTGCCGCCCTCGTTGCCCTTATTTACGGGCCGCTCCGCTCTGTCGCCCGCAGGCGAGTCCTCGACCGGCCCGTCCTGCGGAGACGGAGGCACGCTCGCCTCCGCGGGTGTGGACTGCGCCGGCGTTACGGGAGGCGTTTGGGATGCCAACTGCTTCGAAGGCTCTGCCTGCTGCTGCGGCGCGCGCCTGACGACGACGAAGGCCAGGATCAAAGAGGCGGCGATTGCCGAAGCGGCGACGGCGACGCGGGCACGGCGGCCGAAGCGAGGGGCGAAAGCGCGAACATTCCCGTGCGTCGCGACAGGCGCGAGGGTCTGAGCGTTGACCGTCTCCTGCGGCGCGGCGTGCTGTGTGCGGAAGGCCGCGAGCAGCGCGGACTCGACGCGCGCGGGCGCGGCAACCTCGCCGAAGCTCTCGGCCGTCGCGCGCAGCGCGGCCGACATCGCGCGCTCACGTTCGAGCCGGGCGGCGCAGGGGCCGCACTCTTCGGCGTGGCCGAGAGCGCGTTCGCGCGCCGCGGCGTCCATGACCTGCGCCCGCGCGATCTCCGTGGCGTGTTCTGAAAACTCCTGGCAGTTCATGCGAAACACCTCGCGCCGCTGAAACTCTCACGCGCCGGCCGCTCTTCCCCGCCGCGCGCCCTCTGCTCGGCCAGCTTGTCGGTCAGGAGCGCGCGCGCGCGGTGCAGGCGCGAGCGCACCGTGCCGACCGCGCAGCCCAGAGCGCCGGCCGCCTCCGCGTAGCTCATCTCCTGCAACTCGCAGAGCACGATGACCTCGCGGTAATGCGCCGGCAGGGCGAGCACGGCCTGGCGGACTGAAGCGACCGTCTCCGCGCGCGCAAGCTCCGACAGCGGGTCGGGCCGCGCGTCGTGCGCGTCGTCGGCCGCCTCGCGCCCCTCGTCCGCGTCGAGCGAGGCGACGAAGTGCCGGTCGCGCTCTAGCCGCCGGAGCACCTGGTTACGCGCCACGCCGTAGAGGTACGAGGAGAGCGTGCCGCGCGCGGGGTCGAACCTCCGGCCCTCGCGGATGAGGGCCATGAAGACCTCCTGCACAACGTCCTCGGCGACCGACTCCGACCCGCACATCTGGAGCGCGAAACGAAAGATGCCCGCCTGCCTGCGCCTGTAAAGATCGGTGAAAGCCCGCTCGTCGCCGGCCAGCGTCAGCCGCAGCAGCTCTTCGTCACTCCGCATCGTTGTGGGGGCGCTCATCATCTGGCTCGGCCGACCGCTGTCACGCATTCGACAACACTAATTCGCCCCGCCCTGCCGCAAAGTTCCACAAACTATTGATAAAAAACCCGCGCGCCGTCGCCGGCAGGAGTCCGGCCGCAACTTCAAAGGGGCTTGACTGGCGTGGGCGCGGTTGACTTTATGGAGCGCGGCGCGCGTTAACGGTTGTCGCCGGGGCGGTTGACCGTGCGCGGGCGCGAGTTGCCGGCGGGCGGCGGCGTGCGGCCGGCGTGGTATTCGGGGCCGCAGTAGCGGCGCGGCTCCTGGCCGATCTGGAAGGTTCTGGAGCGGATGACGGGGCAGGTCGGCGCGGCGATGAGACCGGTCGTCGGGTCTATGTCGAGTGTGATGGTGCCCATCAGACGGGTTGAGCCGTCGGATTGGCGCTCGCCGCGCCCTTCGAGAGAGGGCGTGCGGCGGCGCGGGGTGGCGCCCGGTTGGGGCAGCGGCGGAACTTCAAACGCGCCCGGCGAGGCGCTCGGCGCAGGGGCGTAGTCGAACTCGCCCGAATCCGAGTCTTCGTCCGCGCCATCGTCCAGGTCGTTTCCGGGCGCGACGCTGTACTCGGTCGGGGCCGTGCCTGAGATGAAGAGTTCGTCGCGCTTCTTCTCGCTGTCGGGCGCGGCCAGGAGGCCCGTGCGCGGGTCGATCTCGGCGTGCTCGACGCCGCCCGGCTCCTGCCAGTCGCCCTGCCACTCGGGGTGCTGCGCGAGCGCCGCGCTCATGAAGTCCTGCCAGATGGGCAGCGCCGAATCCGATCCCTTTAAGCCTAGCTGCGAACCGTCGTCGAAGCCGACCCAGACGGCGCAGACGAGCTTCGGCGAGTAGCCGGCGAACCAGCCGTCGCGGGAGGTTCCGGTCTTGCCGGCGACGTTGTAACGAAAGCCCGACGCGCGCACGCGCGCGGCCGTGCCGCGGTTGATCACGTCCTTCATGAACGAGGTCAAGATGTAAGCCACTTCGGGCCGCATGACGTTCTGCCGCTGCGCGGAGGGAGAGGCGACGGTCGCGCCCCGGCCCGTGGTGACGCGCGAGATGCCGGTCGGCGTGGCGCGCGAGCCGAGCGTGGCGAAGGGCGTGTAGGAGGTGGCGACCTGCAAGGGCGTCGCCTCGTGCGTGCCGAGCGACATCGCGGGGTACGCGCGCTGCGGGCGCGGCAGGCCGGCGTCGCCCGCGAGGCGCATCACGCGGCCCATCGTCAACTCCATCGCGAGATCGACCGTGATGACGTTCTTGCTGTGGACGAGCGCGTCGCGAAGGGTCGTCGGCTGGTTCGTGTAGGCGTCGCCGAAGTTGCCGGGCGAATATTCCTGGTTGTCGAACGTGAAAGTCTTCGGCTCGTCGATGAAGGTCGTCGCGGCGGTGATGACGCGCGGGATCATGTCGAAGGCCGTGTTAAGCGCGGCCGCATAGACGAACGGCTTGAAGACCGAGCCGGGCTGGCGGTAGGCGTCGGTCGCGCGGTTGAGCTGCGACTTCTCGTAGTCGCGCCCGCCGACCATCGCGACGACCTCGCCCGTGTCCGCGCGCAACGCCACGAGCGCGGCCTGAACAGTTCCGGGCGGGTACTTCTTGGCGAAGACCTTGTCGAGCGCGGCGAGGTGCTTCGTCACGGCGGCGACGGCCGCGCGCTGCAAGTCCATGTCAACGGTCGTGTAGATGCGCAGGTGTTCGGCCGAGCGCGCGTCGGCTAGCACGTCGCCCAGTTGACCCTGGACGTAATCGACGAAGTAGGGCGCTTCCGAAGTGTCTATGCGCCCGCGCGCGGCTGCGAGTTTGAGCGGCGTGCGCTTGGCGGCGGCGGCCTCATCAGCCGTGATCGCCTCGGCCTCGGCCATCGAGTCGAGTACCTGGTTGCGGCGGGCGGCGGCTGTTTCGGGGTGGCGGTAGGGGTTGTAGCGGTTCGGGCTGCGGATGATGCCGGCGAGGAAGGCCGACTCGGGGAGCGTCAGCGCCGACACGTCCTTGTTGAAATAGACCTGCGCGGCCTGCCCGAACCCGCTCACGCCGAAGCCCGCGTGCTGGCCCAGGTAAACCTGGTTGCAGTAGAGCGTGAATATCTCCTTCTTCGACAGTCGCGTCTCAAGGATGACGGACATGTACGCCTCGGCGAACTTCCTGCGCCAAGTGCGCTCGGGCGAGAGCAGCAAATTTTTGACGAGCTGCTGCGTGATCGACGAGCCGCCCTGCCGCGCGATGGGCGAGCCGGGGTCGGCGTCGAAGCGGCGGAAGAAGGCGCGGGCGATGCCGCGGAAGTTGATGCCGTAGTGCTCGAAGAAGCCGCGATCCTCGGTGACGGTGATCGCCTTGACGAGGTGATCGGGCATGTCGTCGAAGCTGATCACCTTGCGCTTCTCGCGCTCGCTGCCGGAGACGAAGCTGATCTGCTCCGGCTCGATGAGCGCCGACTGCATCTTCACCTTAGTCGCCACGTCCGTGATCGCGGCGACGCCCTTCCCGCCCCGGTTAAAGCCGACCAGCACGTGCGGGAACATCTGCCGGTCGTCGATGATCGCCGACTGCCCCGGCTCGATCTCGACCGTCTGCCCCGCGACCGAGTAGCGGCTGCGCGTGTCGGCGGCCTGCTGCGTGCGCTCCACGTAGCCGGCGCGCTTGAGCCGCGCGATCAAGTCCTCCTGCGAAATGCTCGCCCCGACGCGCAGCTCGCGCGGCGCGGTGTAGATGCCCGAAGAGCGCGTGTAGATTTCGCCGCTGACGAGGCGGTCGATGCGCTCGGAGAAGATGTGGTAGTAGTAGCCGAGGACGCCGAGGCTGAAGGTGGTCAGGACGGCGAGCAGGACGACGACGGGCGGGCGGAAGATGCGGCGACGCCAGCGCCGGAAAAAACCCTCGTCAGGCTCGACGTAGCGCACCGCGCGCGGATGCGAGCGTCGGCGCGCGGCCGGCGGCGTGTTCCTCTTCGGCGGGTGACGTGCGGCCATCCTCGTCAATCGTAAAGCGTAAACCGCGATTCGTAAATAGTGGAAACGAGCTGTTAGCTGTCAGCGATTAGCTGTTAGCAAAACCACTGGCCGAAGACGGGGCTTGCTGCGAACACTTAATGCTGTCTTCTTTCTGGCTGAAAGCTAACAGCTAACAGCTAACAGCTTCTTTGTGCTACCGTGGCGCACGTTCTTCAGACGTACAGTTCGATGCCGTCGTTAACGGATGCGTTCGATCCTCCCCGCCCTCGGCCTGACCCGTCGCGCGCGACGCCGCCTCCGCCTCGCCTTCGGTGCTCTGGGCTTTTTGCTCGTCGCGGGCACGCTGGGCTTCTACTGGCTCGAAGACTGGACGCTCGCCGAAAGCCTCTACGTGACGGTGACGACGCTCGCCACCGTCGGCTACGGCGACTACCACCCGTCGTCGCCCCTGAGCCGGGCCTTCGCCACCACCTTCATGCTCTTCAGCATCGCGACCGTCGGCCTGCTGCTCTCGGCCGCGATCCAGAGCCTCGTCGAGGCAGAGCTTGACGAGACCTTCGGGCGGCGACGCCGCCGGCGCGAGATGAACAGACTGTCGAACCACGTGATCGTCTGCGGCGCGGGCCGCGTCGGCGCGCGCGTCATACGCGAACTGCGCCGCGCCGGGGAGCCTTTCGTCGTCGTAGAGCGCGACGCGCAGCAGGTCGTCGGCCTCTCGGAGGAGGGCGCGCCCGTCCTCATCGGCGACGCCACGCTCGAAGAGACTTTGCGCGGGGCCGGGGTCGAGCGCGCCCGCGCGCTCGCCGCGTGCCTGCCCGACGACGCCGCTAACGTCTATGCCGTGCTCACGGCGCGCGGCCTGTCGCCCGACCTGCACATCGTCGCCCGCGCGGTCGAGGAGCAGGCAGAGCCGAAGCTCGTGCGTGCGGGGGCGAACCGCGTCATCTCGCCGACGATCATCGGCAGCCACCGCATGACGCAGGCGTTGCTGCGGCCTGCGGTCGGCGAGCTGCTCGACTCGCTCGCGGCCGAGCATCTGGACTTTAACCTGGAGCAGGTCGAGATCACGCGCGACTCCCCTTACGTCGGCCGCAAGCTGCGCTACACGAACACCCGCTCGGAACTCGACGCCGTCGTCGTCGCCATCCGCCGCCGCGGAGGCCAGATGATCTTCAACCCCTCGCCCGACTCCATCATCGAGGCGGGCGACCAACTGATCGCCGCCGGCCGCGCCGAATCCCTCGCCGAACTCAAGACGCAGGCCCGGCCGAAGGAATAGTGGTCAGTTGCCGGTGGTCAGTGATCAGTTGTGTGAGCTTCACAGGCTTGACGCCCGCGGCGTGAGGCGGAGGCCGATGCGGCACGAACAACTGACTATGGACAACGGGCGAATTTTTACTGACCACTGACCACCGACAACTGACCACTGATGAGAGTCCTTGTCACGGGCGGGAGCGGCTACCTCGGCGTCCACGTGCGCCGATTCTTTTCGGCAGACGACTTCTCGCGCCGCTCCGGCCACGACATCACGGAGCCGGCCGACCTCCCCGTGATCGGCGACTACGACGTGGTCATCCACCTCGCCGCGCGCCTCGACAAGCGGCCCGAATCGGCCGCCGAAGTTTTTCGCGCGAACGCGGAGGGCACGGCCAACGTCGTGAGCCACGTGCGCGAGGGCGGGGTCTTCATCTACGCCTCGACGAAGGACGTGTACGGCGCGAACGCCGAGGGGCTGGCCGAGGTGTCGGAGGACTGTCCGACCGAGTACGCCGGTCAGTCCGCGCTCGAATGGTCGAAGCTCGTCGGCGAGCGATACGTCGATTACTACGCGGCGCGGAGACGCCTGCGGGCCTGCGTCTTCCGCCTGTCGGCCGTGTACGCGCGCCCGTCCGAGGGCAACGAGCCGGGCTTCGTGACGCACTACGTCGAGTCGGTCAAGCGCGGCCTGCCGCTCAGGCTGCCGGCCGGCGGCGAGCCGGTGCGCGACCTGCTGCACGTCGATGATTTTTCGCGCGCGTGCCGTGTGTTCGTCGATTCGCGCGTGAGACGCGCGACTTACAACCTGGGCGGCGGGCGCGCGAACGCCGCCTCCCTGCGCGAGATAGCGCGGACGGTCGGCCGCCTGATCGAGCTTGAGCCGGTGTTTGACGAGGCGGCGCGACTGCCCGCGCCCGTTCCATTCGACTACGTCTCAGACATCTCCCGCGCCCGGCGGGAACTCGGCTGGTCGCCGCGCGTCTCGGTCGAGGAGGGCCTGCGGAGTCTGCTCTAAATGTGGTCAGCCGTCCGTGGTCAGTGGTCAGTTGTTTGAGCTGTGTGAACTCATCAGTATGACGTGAAGCGAAGGCCGATGCGACACGTGCAACTGACAACTGACAACTGACCGCGGACGACTTTTCATTACTCGACCTTATCTTGGTATGCCACCCGGCCGGGCCAGTCTTTGCGCGCCTTCGCCCGCGCGTGCGATTATTCCACTTCGTCTGAGATGGCCCGCGAGTTAACAACTGAACGGATCGGGCGGGTCGTCGTCCGCGGCGCGAACTGGGTGGGCGACGCGGTGATGACCGTGCCCGCGCTGCGCGAGCTGCGGCGGGTGCTACCCGGCGCGCGCCTGACGCTCGCCACCCGGCCGTGGGCCGAGGGCATCTTCGCCGACGCCGACTTCGTTGACGAGCTGTTGATCGTTGACGACCGGCGCGGGGCGGCCGGCTTTTTCAAACAGGTCTCCGAGTGGCGCGCGCGCCGCTTCGACCTCGCAGTCCTCTTCCCCAACGCCTTCGCTCCCGCGCTAACGGCCTTCGCCGCGCGCGTCCCCTTCCGGCTCGGCTACGAAACTGACGGCCGCGCCCCCCTGCTCACGCACGCCGTCCCGCTGCCAGAGTGGCGGGGCCAGCGTCACGAAGTTTTTTACTACCTCAACCTCGTCGCCGAACTCGAACGCGCCTTGACCGGCACGACGACGATTGGCGAGCGAGCGCCGCAAGCCGAACTGCGGATCGGCGAAGCGCGCAGGGCCGAGGCCGTCGAGATTCTCAAAGGGCGCGGTGTCGCGGGCGCGCGCCCGCTCGTCGCGCTCTGCCCCGGCTCGACCAACAGCCGCGCCAAGCGATGGCCCGCGGAACGCTTCGCCGCGCTCGCCGATAAGCTTGTCGAGGAGGCCGGCGCGGAGGTCTTGCTCGTCGGCGCGCGTGAGGAACTGGACGTGACACGCGAAGTTGTCGGCCTGATGCGGCGCGCGCCCTTCGTGCTGACGGGCGAGACAGACCTCGCGCGGTCGACCGCCGTCCTGAGCCTCGTCGATCTGCTCGTCACGAACGACACGGGGCCGGCGCACCTCGCCTCCGCGCTGGGGCGGCCCACGCTCGTCATCTTCGGCCCGACCAACCCGGTGACGACGCGGCCCTTTGGCGAGTCGGCCGAGATCGTCCGCCGCCCGCCCGACTGCGCGCCCTGCATGCTGCGCGACTGCCCCATCGATCACCGTTGCATGACCGCCATCACGGCCGAGGAGGTTTTCGCCCGCGCCCTCTCGCTGCTCAGCCGCGGGACTAGCGGAGGGGGGACGCAGAACCCGGAAAGGGCGAAAGTGTCTGACGCCCCGTCAATGTCTGACGCAGGCTCGCGCAAGGCGGAGGCCGTGCGATGAGGCGGCCCGCGGTCTTCATCGACCGCGACGGGACGATCTCGGAGGAGGTCGGCTACGTCAATCACCCCACGCGCTACCGCGTCTTCCCCTACGCGGCCGAAGCCGTCAGGCTCCTGAACGAAGCTGGCTGGCTCGCAGTCCTCGTCACCAACCAGGCCGGCGTCGCCCGCGGGTACTTCGCAGAGGATTTAATCTCCGAAGTCCACGCCGCGCTCGCGCACGAACTGGAACGCGGAGGCGCGCGCCTCGACGCCGTTTATTATTGCCCGCACCATCCGACGGTCGGCGAGGCCCCTTACCGACTAGACTGCGACTGCCGCAAGCCGCGCCCCGGCCTCGTCCGCCGCGCGGCCGAGGAGCTGCACGTCGATCTCAAAGCTAGCTGGATGGTCGGCGACCGCTACGGCGACGTGGAGCTTGCGCGCAACGCCGGCCTGCGCTCCGCCTTCGTCCTCTCCGGCTACGGCCGCGGCGAGTGGGAGTACCAGCGCGCCGGCTGGCCGCACCAGCCCGACCTCGTCGCCGAGAACTTGCTCGAAGCGGTGCGCGGGATTTTGAAGAAGAGGTGAGAAGACAGTCAGTTGTCCGCGGTCAGTTGTCCGTTGCACGTGGCTTCGCGGTTCGGCGCTTAAGATTCAGCGACCAGCCGCCCGATCACGGACAACGGACAACTGACCGCGGACAACTGACAAAGATCGGTTTCGTGATGGCCCAAAGCACGACGAGCAGAAGACTGTCGGAGTTAGTCGCGCGGTTCGCGGAGCGGCGCGTGGTGGTCGTCGGCGATCTGGTCGCGGATCAGTTCGTGTACGGCGAGATCAGCCGCGTGTCGCGCGAGGCCCCGGTGCTCATACTGCGCCACGAGCGGACGGAGACCGTGCCGGGCGGCGCGGCCAACTGCGCCGCCAACCTCGCCTCGCTCGGCGCGCGCGCCGCAGTCGTCGGCACGGTCGGCGACGACGAGGCGGGCCGCGCGCTCGTTGCGCGCCTGCGCGGAGCGGGCGTTGACTGCGAGGGCGTCGTCTGCGACAAGCACCTGCGGACGACGACGAAGGTGCGGCTGCTCGCCGGCCACACACATGGGCTGCGCCAGCAGGTCATCCGCCTCGACTACGAGGGCGGCACGGCGGCGGGCGACGCGCTCACGGCCGAACTCGCCGCGCGCCTGCGCGACGCCGCCGCGGAAGCCGACACCGCCATCATCTCCGACTACAACTACGGCGTCGCCTCCGCGGGGATCGTCGCGGCCCTGCGCGAAGAGATCGGCGAGGGCGGCGTGCCCGTGCTCGTGGATTCGCGCTTCCGCCTGACGGATTTTGCGGGCTTCACGTCGGCCACGCCGAACGAGGACGAGGTCGAGCACGTCCTGGGCCGCAGGCTCGAAGGCGCAGAGCAGTTCGAGTCGGCCGCGCGAGAGTTATTAGGAACACTCGGCCACGCGGCGCTGCTCGTCACGCGCGGCAGCGGCGGGATGCTCCTCGTCGAGCGTGACCGCCCCGACGCGCTGCACATCCCCGTCGTCGGCTCGCGCGAGGCCGTGGACGTGACGGGCGCGGGCGACACCGTCATCGCGACCTACGCCCTCGCCCTCGCCTCCGGCGCGACCTTCCGCGAGGCAGCGCGCCTTGCCAACCACGCGGGCGGCATCGTCGTCATGAAGCGCGGCACGGCCTGCTGCGCCCGCGACGAACTGCTCGCCTCTCTGGCCGAGCACGGCGAAGAATAAAAGAGCTGTCAGTCGTCCGTAGTCAGTTGTCCGTTGTTTGAGCTTTGCAACCTCGGCGCCCGCGACTTGACATGAAGGCTCGGCCGGCACTTGCGACGGACGACGGACAACTGACTACGGACGACTTTTCAATATAGATGAATTCCCAGAATGAAAAATTGAGGGCCGACGCCGCGTCGCGCATCGTGGATCGCAACCGCCTGATCGCGCGGGTGGCGATTGCCCGCAAAAACGGTGCGCGCATAGTCTTCGCCAACGGCTGCTTCGACCTGCTGCACGTCGGGCACGTCCGCTACCTGGAGGCAGCGCGCGCGCTCGGCGACCTGCTCGTCGTCGGCGTCAACGCGGACGAGCAGGTGCGGCGGCTCAAGGGCGAGGGCCGCCCGCTTGTGCCCGAACGGGAGCGCGCGGAGGTCGTCGCCTCACTGCGCGCCGTCGATCTCGTGACCGTCTTCGCGGAGCCGACCGTCGAACAGCTCCTGCTCGCCGTCCGCCCCGACATCCACGCCAAGGGGACGGACTACACGGAGGAGACCGTGCCCGAACGCGACATCGTCCGCGCCTACGGCGGCCGGGTCTGCATCGTCGGCGATCCGAAAGACCATTCCTCGACCGATATGGTCGGCCGCGTGACGGGTAAACCGTGACAGGTGACAAGCAAGACCGGCTGCCTTAATCTTGTCGCCTGTCACCCGTCACGGTTTACGGCCTTTATGCGAATCCTCTTCGTCAAACTCGGGAGCATCGGCGACGTTGTCCACACGCTGCCGGCGCTGGCGGCTGTCCACAGGGCGCTCCCCGATGCCGAGATTTCGTGGGTCGTTGAGCGCAGCGCGGCGGAAATTTTGAGGGACAACCCGGTTCTGCAAACCGCCATCGAAGTGGACACGAAGGCCTTGAGGCGCGCGCCGGTGTCTGGGGAGACGCTGTCGGCAACGCGCCGGCAGTTGCGTCGGCTGCGCGCCTCGGCCTTCGACCTTTCTCTCGACTTCCAGGGCCTACTGAAATCCGCACTCATCGCGCGCCTCTCTGGCGCGTCGCAAGTTTACGGCTTCTCCCGCGAACACCTGCGCGAACCGGCCAGCCGCTTCCTGCTCACGAAGACCGTCAACGTCCCGCCCCGGATAAACGTCATCCGAAAAAACCTTGCGCTAGCTGCGTCCGCGCTCGGCATCGACGTGCCCGACGACGCCGACGACTTCGAGTTCCCAATCGGCACGCGCGAGGAGCACAGCCGGGAGGCCGAGCGCGCGACTGAAGAGGCCGGCGGCGAGTTCGCGATCCTGAATCCGGGCGGCGGCTGGCCGACGAAGCTGTGGGGCGCCGAAAATTTCGGCGCGCTGGCCGACGCCCTGTGGGAGCACGAGGGTCTGCGCTCGCTCGTCGCGGCCGGGCCGGGCGAGAGGGAGTTGGCCGCCCGCGTCGCCGCGGCGAGCCGCAGCGGGTCGGCGCGGCCTGTCGCGCTGTCGCTCAAAGGTTTTTACGAGCTGTCGAAGCGCACCCGCGTATATGTGGGCGGCGACACGGGGCCGACTCATCTGGCCGTCGCGGCGGGCGCTCCCGTCGTCGGCATCTTCGGCCCGACCGAGTGGTGGCGAAACGGCAGCCCGCGCGCGGACGACATCGAAGTGGGCCGTGAGGACATCAACTGCCGCGTGGATTGCCATCGCCGCGCCTGCTCGCAGTGGGTCTGCATGGACATCGAGGTCGGGCGCGTGGCCGAAGCGGTGTCGGAGAGGCTTCGCCGGGCGGGTCGCGCCGGCTCGCGCGCGGGGGCGGAGGCGGTCACGCTTGCGTAGGGGCGGGACGCGGGTGCAGCGCTGGCGCGTGCCGCTCGGTTTCCTGATCGCGCCGCTCTTCCTGCTGCTGGCCGAGCCGGGCGCGCGCACGCTCGCGGCGGGCGGCACGCTCGCACTCCTCGGACTCCTCATTCGCGCCTGGGCCTCCGGCCACATACGCAAGAACGACGCGCTCGCCACCTCCGGCCCCTACGCGCACACGCGCAACCCGCTCTACCTCGGCAGCTTCGTCATGGGCCTCGGCTTCACCGTCGCGGCTTCGGGCCGCTGGTGGCAGTTCGTCGTCCTCGGCGCGGCCTTCGCGGTGCTCTTCCTGGGCATCTATCTACCCGTGATGCGCGTCGAAAGTCAGACTCTCGCCGGGAAGTTCGGCGGCGAGTTCGACGCTTACGCGCGGGCCGTCCCGCTCTTCCTGCCGCGGCCGACCGCGTACCGCGGCGCGAATGAGACGGGGTTCGACCCGAAGCTCTACCTGCGATACCGCGAGTACCGCGCGGCGCTCGGACTGCTCGCGGCCTTCGCGCTGTTAGTGCTCAAGTGGCTGCTGTCGAAGTGAAGATGTTTCCGGCCGCAAGAATTATTTCCGCGCTCGCCGTCGCCGCTCTGCTGTCGGCTACGGCGCTCGCCAATGACTTCGGCCCTACGTCAGGAGCCGCGGCCGACTCCCAGACGGCGAAGCCCCTGCCCTTCCACCCCGACGAGGAACTGATCTACCAGGCGGACTTCTCGAAGCTGATGCTGCGCGGCATCGAGATCGCCGAGTTCCGCTTCACCGTCGAGCGCGGGCGGCCCCCGGCGGAAGCGCGCACGGCCGACGCGGCGGCAACGGCACAGCAACAGCAACCGGACAACCTCGTCTTCAAGGGCGACGTGCGCGCTAAAGGCTGGTTCCGCAAAATCTTCGGCATAGACTTTCACTACAACCACGAATCGACGGTCGCGCCCGATACGCTCCTCATCCTCCACACCTCGAAGCTCGACGAGCAGGGCAAGCGCGTGAGGGTGAGCGACGCCGTCTTCGACCGCGCCACCAACGTCGTCACCTGGACGGAGCGCAACCCGAACGACCCGTCGGCCCAGCCGCGCGTCGTCCGCAACGTCCTCGACAGCGCGGCCCACGACATCATCTCCGCCATCTACTTCCTGCGCACGCAACAGCTCCGGCCCGGCCAGTCGTTCGAGCTGGCCGTCAGCGACTCGGGCCAGACCGTGCGCGTGCCCGTCCGCGTCATCGAGCGCAAGACCCTCAAGACCGTCGTCGGCCGCGTGCCCGCCCTGCGCGTTGAGATCGGACTCTTCGGCGCGGGCCGCCTCGTGGGCGATCGTGAGGGCGAGATGACGCTCTGGATCACGGACGACGCGCGCCGCATCCCCGTCCGCGCCCGCCTCTCGGCCGACATCGGCACGCTCGACATCAAGCTCAAGAAAGTCTCGGCGAAAAAGCCGTGAATAGGAGCTGTTAGCCGTTAGCTGTTAGCCGTTAGCAAAGCAATGGCGGACGGCTTCCGCTTCCGGCTCGCGGCTTTTATTCTTTTCGGCCCCCGTCCTGCTAACAGCTAACAGCTAATCGCTAACAGCTTCTTCCCGTTGACACCGCCGCCCCGATCTCTTACAACTTAAGCGTTCCAGCAAATTCGACCAGCGGAAGGCGGATCGGGCGGCGCGGCGCGTCCGGCCGGGTACGACCGTATGCGAGCGCGCGCGCAGAAGAGGAAGAAGGTTTCGGGCGAGGCACAAGAGGCTTTGCCCGCGCAGACGCAAGACGCACGGCCGCCGGCGGACGTTGCCGCCGAGCGCCCCGCGCCCGATCCGCAGGAGCCGCCCGTCGTCGCGCCCGTGCTGATGCCGGCCGTCGGTTTGGACGTGCCGGTAAGCGAGTTGGCCGTTGTCGCCGGCGCACTCGCGGCCGGGGGCGTCGCTAAAGCTTCCGACGATGCGGGCGCGTCCGGCGTGGCCGCGTCGCAGCTTTCAACTGCGCAGCATGAAGATGCGGCGTCTGCGCTGAGGGGCGAAGAGCCGCCGTCCGAGCGGAAACGTGACGCGCGGCCGGCGGCCGTCTCGCCGGCGCATGAAGGTCAGGGCTTGGGCGATGACGCGGCCGAAGGCGCGGCGTGGCAGCCGCGCGACCAGGCGCGTCTGCTCGTCCAATCCCCCCGCAGACTCTTCCTCTACTGGCGCTTCGCGCGCGACCCGCGCGAGCTGCTGCGCGAAGCCATCGGCCCCGCCGCCGAGAATTTCCGACCGGCCGTGCGGCTCGTTGACGTGGCGAGCGGCGAGGAGGGCCAACCCTCCCCGGCCGAAGGCGGCGACTATTGGTTCGACGTGCTGCCCGGCCGGCTGCTCCGCGCCGACGTGGGATTTTACGGCGAGGGACTCCCGTTCGTGCGACTGCTCTCGTCGAACACGGTCGAGACGCCGGCCGCCGGCGTCTCGCGCGCCGAAGACGAGGCCCCGGAGTTCCGCGTGGCCGAACAGGATTTCAACCGCGTCCTCGAAGCGACGGGCTTTGCGGCCGAAGAGCGGCAGGCCGAACCCGCCCGCGGCGACGCGCCCGGCTGCCCTTTCGATCCGGCTCGATTCGGCGCGCCGCCGCGCACAGACGAACCGTTGCGCCCGCGCGCGAGCAGCGACACGGCGCGGCCGACTTCAAGCCCGCGCAACGGCGGCCACTTCTCGAACATGCGCGGCGAGCTGTTCTAGCCGCACAAGTCGCACAGTCCGCGCGCCGCTCGAACCGACCGCCAGCCCCGTCTCTTCGTCCGCGCTCCGCGTAGATCAGATTCGTGCCGAAAGGTCTCCTCAGCCTCGTCCTCCACGCGCACCTGCCCCTCGTGCGCCACCCGGAACACGAAGAGTTTCTGGAAGAGGACTGGCTCTACGAAGCCATCACCGAAGTCTATCTCCCGCTGCTCGGCGCGCTGACGAGGCTGCGCGACGCGGGCGCGCGACCCCGCCTCACGATGAGCCTCTCGCCCACGCTCTGCGAGATGCTCTCCGATCCGCTGCTGCGCTTCCGCTACGCGCGCCACCTCGACAACCTCCGCGCCCTCGCCCGCAAAGAGGTCGAACGCACCGCCGCGGAAGCGCCGCAGTTCAACGAGGCCGCGCGACAGTTCGACGAGCGCCTGCGCGAAGCGGCGCGACTGTGGGACGAGGTCTATTCGCGCGATCTCGTCCGCGCCTTCGCCGATCTGCAAAACTCCGGCGTCGTCGAGATCAACACCTGCGCCGCCACGCACGGCTTCCTGCCGCTCGTCTCGACGGACGAGGCGCGGCGCGCACAGATTCAGGTGGCAGTCGCCAACTACCGCAAGCACTTCGGCAGACGGCCGCGAGGCATCTGGCTGCCCGAGTGCGCCTACGCAGAGGGCGTCGAACGGCTTCTCGCCGAAGTCGGCCTCGAATACTTCTTCGCCGACGCGCACGCCGTCCTCTACGGCGATCCGCGGCCTCGGTACGGCGTCCACGCGCCGGTGCGTCTGCCGAACGGCGTCGCAGTCTTCGCGCGCGACGTGGAGACCGGCGAGCAGGTATGGAGCGCGCACGGCGGCTACCCCGGCGACCCCTTCTACCGGGAGTTCTACCGCGACATCGGCTGGGACGCCCCGTTCGACTACATACGCCCTCACCTTCACGCGGACGGACAACGCCGCGCGCTCGGCCTCAAGTACCACCGCGTTACGGGGCGCGACGTGCCGCTCTCGGACAAAGAGCCTTACGATCCGCGCGCGGCGGCCGAACGCGCGGGCGAACACGCGCGCCACTTCGTCGCCTCCCGCGTCGAACAGAACGCGCGCCTTCGGGAAACTTTCGGCGACCTCGTAACTCCGCTCGTCGTCTCGCCCTACGACGCGGAGCTGTTCGGCCACTGGTGGCACGAGGGCGTTGACTTTCTGGAAAATGTCTTCCGCCAGCTCGACGCGCGCCGCGAAGAGGTCGCGCCCGTCTCGCCCGGCGACTACCTCGACGCCGGGCCGCAACTCCAAACCCTTCGCCTCTCTGAGTCTTCCTGGGGCGAAGGCGGCTACTACAAGGTCTGGCTGAGCGAGCCGAACGCCTGGCTCTACCCCCGCCAGCACGCGGCCGAGGCGCGCATGACCGCTCTGGCCGACCGCTTCGCCCCGCTCGCCGCGCGCGACGCGGCGGCCGACGAGCTGACCGTCCGCGCGCTCAATCAGGCGGCGCGCGAGCTGCTGCTCGCGCAGTCGAGCGACTGGGCCTTCCAGATTTACCAGGGCACGACGGCCGACTACGCGGCCGGGCGCTTCAACACACACATCTGGCGCTTCGAACGGCTGGCCGCATCGGCCGAGCGTGGCGCGGTTGACCGCGACTTCCTCGAAGAGACGGAAGGCCGCGATGATCTTTTTAGCGAGATCGACTTCCGCGTCTTTTGCAGCCGGCTCGGTTGAAAATAGCTGTTAGCCGTTAGCCGTTAGCAAACCAGGAAGCTGAACCAGGGCGAGAGCTGAAATTTGACTGGCAGCCAAAACAGCCAGACCACACCGGCGTCAGCACTGATTGACTGGCCCCGAGACGATGATGCTCGCCCGCTCGTGGTCGCGCACCGCGGCGCTTCGGCCGGCGCGCCCGAAAACACGCTGGCCGCCTTCGGGCTTGCGCGAGGGCACGGCGCGGACGGCATCGAGTTCGACGTGCGCCTCGCGGCCGACGGCGTGCCCGTCGTCGTCCACGACGAGACGCTACTGCGCACGGCCGCGCTCGACCGTGCCGTCAACTCTCTCACCTCCGCCGAACTCGCGCGGCTCGACGCCGGCTCTTGGTTCAACCGGCGCTTCCCGGCCCGCGCCCGCCCGGAGTTCGCGGGCGAAGGTGTGCCGACGCTCGCAACCGTGCTCGATCTTTTCGGGCCGCGCTTCCGCGTGTTACACGTCGAGCTGAAGTGCCCGGCCGGCGGGTGCCGCGCGCTCGTCGAGGCGGCCGTCTCGGTCCTGCGCTCGCGCGAGGAGGTCGCGCGCCGCGCGGTCGTCAAGAGTTTCGACCTGAAAGCGGTAGGGGAGGTGAAACTGCTCGCGCCCCGTCTCAGAACCGCGGCCCTCTTCGGACGGAACCTCACCCGCCCGCCCATCGCGACGCGCCAGATGCTCGCGCTCGCGCTCGACTGCGGCGCGGACGTGCTCGGCCCTCACCGCTCGCTCGTAACGCGCCGGCGGGTAGAGGCCGCGCGCGACGCCGGCCTACCCGTCATCGTCTGGACGGTCGATCACCCCGCGTGGGCGGGGCGCGCCCGCGAGTGGGGCCTGCGCGCGCTCGTCACCAACCGGCCGGCGCAACTCCTCACCGCATTCGGCGCGACGCGGCCGGACGCTCCCGGCAACTGATAAACTGTTTCGGGCGCGCACAAGTCTCGCGAGGCCGCGAAGAAGTCACACGGAACGGCGGGACAGGCGCATTCGTTTGCGATGAAAAGCCACGCCACGGCCGAGAAGATTTTCGTCCGCGACCGTTACACGCTCATCCTGCGCAGCGCGCGCGCGCTGCGCATCAGTATCGAGCCGCGGCCGGCCTACGTCGTAGTCCTCCTCCTGCGCGGCGAATTGAATTTCGGCACCCCCGAACTCAAGCCGCCCGCCGCGCTGCTGGCCGCGCCCGGCGATACGCTCGAAGCCCGCGGTCGCGACGCCGAAACCCTCACGCTCACGCTCGCGCCCGCCTTCCTCCTCGACGCCGCCGTCCGCGCACGGCTCACGCGCGACGACGCGCTCATCACCTTCCGCCCTCCCGCCGTCACGAACGACGCCCGGCTCGCCGAAGTCGCCCGGTCCCTCGCCGCGGAACTGCGCGACGAAGATGCGGGCCACGAGATCGTCCTCGACGCGCTCGTCGAGCAACTGGTCGTCAACCTGCTCCGCCGCCACGCGAACATCAGCCGGCGCGACGAGCTTGAACTCTCGCGCGTGGGCCTCGTTGATCGCCGCGTCCGCCGCGCCGTCGAGCTGATGCACGCCCGACTCGACCGCGAGCTGCCGCTCGAAGAGCTGGCCGCCGCCGCGTACCTGTCGCCCTTCCACTTCGCGCGCCTCTTCAAGAAAGCCACCGGCGCGTCACCCCACGCCTACCTCGCCGCCCTCCGCATCGAGCGCGCGCAGCAACTCCTCGCTTCCACCGACCTCTCCGTCACTGAGATCGGCTCGCGCGTCGGATACCAGAGTCCGAGCCACTTCGGGAAAGCCTTCCGCCGGGCGACGGGCCTCGCGCCGCGCGCCTTCCGCGCGGGCCTCGTCGCGCCGCGAACCGACGCCGCCGGGCCTCCGGCTTCGGACGACGACCGTCCCGAACGAGCAAACTTTCGACGATGAACAAACTTCTCCTCTGGCTCCTCTTCTGCCTCGGCGCCGCGGCTTTCGTGCTCGGCGTTAGCTGGTTCGCGGACGGTAACCTGCTCGGCTACGCCCTAACGCCGCTCGGCCTCGCGGTGCTCCTCTGGTCTGCGCTCAAACTGAGACGCATCAGCTTGCGAGGGAATTTAATGACCGCCCCACAAAACCCGCCCGACTACGCCGCCGTCGCTGCGAAGCTCGACGAGATCGAGGCCGAGATGAAGCGGATCGGCATGTGGCAGGAGCAGCCCCTCCCGCCTGAGCAGTACGCCTTCAGGCAAGCCTTCGCCGGGGACACGATGGCCTTCGACCAGTGGCTACAATTCATCCTCCTCCCGCGCGCCCGCGAGATCGTCTCCACGCGCGGCCGGTTCCCGCCCTTCAGCGAGGTCTCCGCGCAGGCCGCGCGCGAGTTCGACACGCACCCGCTCGACACATCCCGACTCCAAACCCTGCTCTACGAATTCGACCGGCTGTTCGGCCCACCACGCTTCTGACGCGGCCGCTCGTTCGGAGAAGCGCAAGCGAGCGACGAACTTCCGCAAGAAATGACGAGAACGCGCCGGGGGGCTCGCGTATGCTCGTCGGGTCAAACTATTAACGGGAAGGGGTCTGTAATCATGCCGGTTGAAAGAGGGACTGAGATCGCGCCCGCGCGCGGCAAGTTGGGCGTGCTGCTCGTCGGCCTAGGCGCGGTCAGCACGACGTTCATCGCGGGCGTAGAGGCGATCAAGAAGGGGCTGGCCGAGCCAATCGGGAGCCTGACGCAGATGGGCGCGATCAGACTCGGCAAGCGCACCGACAACCGCAACCCGAAGATCAACGAGTTCGTGCCGCTCGCCTCGCTCGACCAGCTAGTCTTCGGCGCGTGGGACATCTTCCCCGACTCGGCCTACGAGGCCGCGCTCCACGCGGGCGTGCTCGAAAAGGAACTGCTCACGCAGCTCAAAACGCCGCTCCAGAAGATCAAGCCCATGAAGGCCGTCTTCGATCAGAGCTACGTGAAGCGCCTGACCGGCACGAACGTTAAAGAGGGCAAGAACAAGCTCGATCTGGCGAACCAGTTGATCGAGGAGATCGCGGAGTTCAAGCGGCGCAACCGCTGCGACCGCCTCGTGATGGTCTGGTGCGCCTCGACCGAAATCTTCCTCAAGCCGCACGCCGTCCACAAGACCCTCAAGTCGTTCGAGCAGGCGATGCGCGATAACCATAAGTCAATCGCGCCCTCGATGCTCTACGCCTACGCCGCCCTCAAATCCGGCGTCCCCTTCGCCAACGGCGCGCCGAACCTGTCGGTTGACATCCCCGCCCTCGTGCAGTTGGCCGAAGACAACAACGCGCCCGTCTGCGGCAAGGATTTTAAGACCGGTCAGACGCTAATGAAGACCATCCTCGCGCCGGGCCTGAAGTCGCGCATGCTGGGCCTGCACGGCTGGTACTCGACCAACATCCTCGGCAACCGCGACGGCGAGGTGCTGGACGACCCGGAGTCGTTCAAGACGAAGGAGGAGTCGAAGCTCTCGGTTCTCGAATACATCCTCCAGCCCGAGGTCTACCCCGAACTCTACAAGGACTTCTCGCACGTCGTCCGCATCAACTACTACCCGCCGCGCGGCGACAACAAGGAGGGCTGGGACAACATAGACATCTTCGGCTGGCTCGGCTACCCGATGCAGATCAAGCTCAACTTTCTGTGCCGCGACTCGATCCTCGCCGCGCCCATCGTCCTAGACCTCGCGCTCTTCCTCGACCTCGCACAACGCGTCGGGATGCGCGGCGTGCAGGAGTGGTTGTCCTTCTACTTCAAGTCGCCGCAGACCGCGCCCGGCCTCTACCCGGAGCACGACATCTTCATCCAGTTGATGAAGCTCAAGAACACGCTCCGCCACCTGCGCGGCGAAGACCTCATCACGCACCTCGGCCTCGAATACTACGACTGAGGGGTGACAAGTTTTCGAGAATAACTCCCGACAGTTTCGTTTGAAACTGTGGCGCGTCGAAAGCTCGGCGCGCCACTTTTTTTTAACCGGGCTTTGGGCGTCCGCGCCTCTCGTCGCTTACGACTGACGCGTGCCGTGGGCCGGCATCCGCGTTGGTGTAGTTTCCCTACTTTTTGCACGAATACAGTTATCTGTCAGTCGCCGCGTGCCGCGAATTGTCACGCGGCGGCGGCCCGGAAATAATTGTCTGTGGTCTCGATTGATAAGAGCCAGCACATTTTGTGGTGACAAAAGTCGCGTTGTCGTTTATATAGTGTTCCCGTCCTTCTAAACCCCGCGGGGCGTGGCGACCCGAAGCCAACTGAGCCGGCGCGGGGGGCATCAATTAAAGTTGCGGATCGCTCTTTGCATGAGTGTAGGTCGGAGGCGGCCGGCGCGGCCGCCCGCGATTTTGGTAGCGGCTTCTCGCTCGACCTCGAAACGCTCAGGCAAGGAGGACGGTCATGCAAACGGCAGCGATGGAAACAAAGAAACAGACAACCGAGACGGTCTTCCTCGACCCGGATCAGAAAAGCCCGCGCGCGCAGGAGTTTGAGGAGAAGCTCGGCTCGCGCATCGTGGGGCAGGAGCGGGCCGTGCGCCGCATGTCGGGCCTGTTCCAGATTTTCCTGGCGGGCATGAACCCGATGAACCGGCCCGTCGGCACGATGCTCTTCCTCGGCCCCACGGGGTCGGGCAAGACGCGCGTCGTCGAGGCCGCGGCCGAAGTCCTCTTCGGCGATCCGAACGCGGTCATCAAGATCGACTGCGCCGAGTTCCAGCACTCGCACGAGATCGCTAAGCTCATCGGCAGCCCCCCTGGCTACCTGGGCCACCGCGAGACCTCGCCGATGCTCACGCAGGAGAACCTCGACCGCTTCCACACCGAGGACATGAAGCTCTCGCTCGTCCTCTTCGACGAGATCGAGAAGGCTTCCGATAGCTTGTGGCAACTCCTGCTCGGCATACTCGACAAGGCGACGCTGACGCTCGGCGACAACCGCCGCGTTGACTTCTCGAACACGATGGTCATCATGACCTCGAACCTCGGCGCGCGCGAGATGTCCGAACTGATCTCCGGCGGGATGGGCTTCGTCCCGGCCAAGGGCCAGAAGAACCCGCAGGACACCGAGGTGGATCAGAAGATTTACCGGACGGCCGTAGAGGCGGCGCGCAGAAAATTCTCGCCCGAGTTCATGAACCGCATCGACAAGGTGGTTGTCTTCCGCTCCCTGAAGGAGCACCACCTGCGGCAGATTCTCGATCTCGAACTCAACGCCGTGCAGGAGCGCATCATGCGCTCGGCGGGCACGAAGTTCGTCTTCCAGTGCTCGGACGAGGCGAAGGACATGCTGCTTCAGGAGGGCATCGACTTCAAGTACGGCGCGCGCCACCTGAAGCGCGCCATCGAGCGGTTCCTCGTCTATCCGCTCTCGAACCTGGTGGCGACGGAGCAGGTGGGCCTGGGCGATCTCGTCCATGTCGATCTCAACCCTGAAACGGGGCGGCTCGTCTTCTCGAAGCGTTCGGGCGGCGCACTCATCAGCGAGACGCCGGAGGCCGGCATGCCGGAAGAAGTCGAGGCTAAGTCGGGCGGGGTGGGTCTGCCGATCCCGCAGCCGGCGAAGGTCGCTCGCAAGAGCCAGGGCCGCGGCGAGAAGTCCGAGGGACAGGGCTGAGCGCAGGAGGGCGGCGCGGCCAAACCAGACGGTGAAAAAGCCG
>DATHBT010000214.1:0-4720 GCA_035295985.1 Pyrinomonadaceae bacterium
CGGGCTGGCAGGAGTTTTCGGCGGAGGTGCGCGACGCGGTCACGGCGCGCGGCGGCGCGCTTGTTTACGGGGCGAACTTCTCGGTCGGCGTCGCCGTCTTCTACCGGCTCGTCGCGCGCGCGGCCGAGTTGTTCGCCGCGGTCGAGGGCTACGAGCCTTTCATCGAGGAGGCGCACCACTCGCGCAAGCGCGACGCCCCCTCAGGCACCGCGCTCAAGCTCAAAGAGCTTCTCGCAGAGCGCCTAGCCGACGCGAACGTCTCTGTCGCCTCGACGCGCGCCGGCCACATTCCCGGAACGCACCGCGTCGGCTTCGACTCGGCCGCCGACCAACTGACGCTCACGCACGCGGCCCGCACGCGCGAGGGCTTCGCCGCCGGCGCGCTCCTCGCCGCCCGCTGGATTCAGGGCCGCACCGGCGTCTTCGAGTTTACTGAGGTGATGGACGAGATTTTGAAAAGAAGCGATTAGCTGTTAGCGATTAGCTGTTAGCCCGAAGAGATCATTTTACAGCTTTCGTTTCGATCCCGGTTCCGGTTTTGCTAACAGCTAATAGCTAATCGCTAACGGCTTCTCTTGGAGGTGCTGGTGCCGATGAGGGTTGAGTGGATGCGCGGGTGCGCGACGGCGCTGGTGACGCCGTTCCGGGGTGACGGGTCGGTCGATCTCGACCGCGTGCGCGCGCTCGCCGAGCGGCAGTTGCGGGGGGGCGTGCGTCTGCTCGTGCCGTGCGGGACGACGGGCGAGAGCGTGACCATGTCGTCCGAGGAGCGCGTGGCCGTCATAGGGGCGACTGTTGAAGTCGCCCGAAATCGCGGCGGGCGCGTCATCGCGGGGACGGGAAGCAACAGCACGGCGGCGACGGTCGAGCAGTCGCTTCGCGCGAAGGAGTTGGGCGCCGACGCCGTGCTCGTCGTCGCCCCCTACTACAACAAGCCGACGCAGGAGGGCCTTTACCAGCACTTCCGCGCGGCGGCCGAGGCGGTCGCGCCGCTGCCGGTCGTCATCTACAACGTGCCGGGCCGCACGTCGTCGAACATCTCCGCGCAGACGACGCTCCGCCTCGCGCGCGAAGTCCCGAACGTCGTCGCGGTCAAGGAGGCTTCCGGCAACCTCGCGCAGATCATGGAAATCCTGAGCGGGCGGCCCGCGAACTTCCTCGTGCTGTCGGGCGACGACGCGCTAACACTCGCCATGATCGCGCTCGGCGCGGACGGCCTGATCTCGGTCGCTTCGAACGAAGCGCCGCGGCAGATGTCACGGCTCATCGACACGGCGCTCGGCGGCGGCTGGCAGGCGGCTCGCAAACTTCACTACAAACTGATGCCCCTGATGGACGTGAACTTCGTCGAGACCAGTCCGGGGCCGGTCAAGGCGGCGATGGCGATGATGGGGCTGCTGGAAGAAAACCTGCGGCTGCCGCTCGTGCCCGTCTCGGACGGAGCGCGCTCGCGGGTGCGCGAGGTGATGGGAGAGCTGGGGCTGCTCAAGCGGGCGAAGAAAGCGGGTAAGAAGTGATGACTCTGCGCGAGCAGATGGAGACACTGGCCGGCCGCGCCGCCGGAGAGTTCACGCGTGAGGATCGCGAGCTGTTTGACCAGTTCAAGCGCGCGCTCAACCGCGGCGAGGTGCGCGCGGCCGAGCGCGGTGACGATGGGCGATGGCGCGCGAACGCGTGGGTCAAGGAGGGCATTCTTGCGGGCTTTCGGATGGGCGCGCTCGTCGAGATGTCGGCCCACGAGACCTTGCGCTTCTTCGACAAGGACACTTACCCGGTGCGCGCGACGACGGCGGCGGATCGCATCCGCATTGTGCCCGGCGGATCAAGCGTGCGTGACGGGGCGTACCTCGCGCCCGGCGTCGTCTGCATGCCGCCGATGTACGTCAACGTCGGGGCCTATGTCGGTGAGGGGACGATGATCGACAGCCACGCGCTCGTCGGCTCGTGCGCGCAAGTTGGGCGGCGCGTGCACCTCTCGGCCGCGGCGCAAGTGGGCGGCGTGCTCGAACCCGTCGGCGCTGTGCCGGTCGTCATCGAGGACGACGTGCTCGTCGGCGGCAACTGCGGCGTCTATGAGGGCACGGTCGTGCGCGAGCGCGCCGTGCTCGCGCCGGGCGTAATTCTCACGGGTTCGACGCCCGTCTTCGATCTCGTCCGCCGGCAGGTTTACGCGCGCGAGGGCGACCGCACGCTCGAAATCCCGGCCGGCGCGGTCGTCGTCCCCGGCTCGCGCGCGGTCTCCTCGGATTGGGGCCGCGAGCGCAACCTCTCGGTTTACGCGCCCGTGATCGTGAAGTACCGCGACGAGAAGACCGACGCTGCCGTGAAGCTGGAAGATTTCTTGCGCTGACAGGAGACAGAGGACTTTGACGGTCGAGCAGAAACAGGAAAATTCGCGCCGGGAGTTTGAGCCGCCGGCGCGGCTGCGCGGGATTCAGAAGAGCGCGATCCGGCAGGTGTTCGACCGCGCGCTGCCGGGCAGCATCAACCTCGGACTGGGCGAGCCAGACCTGCCGACGCCCGACGTGGTGCGGCGCGAGGGCGCTCGCGTCGCCCGCGAGGAGCAGAACGGCTACACGCAGCACGCGGGCCTCCCCATCTTGCGCGAGCGCGTCGCGGCCGACTACCCGCAGTTGAATTTGTCGCCCGAACAGGTCGTCATCACCGCCGGCTCGCAGGAGGCGATGTACCTGGCGCTGATGACTCTGATCGACGAGGGCGACGAGGTCTTGTTGCCCGACCCCGGCTTCATCGCCTACGGGGTGATTACGCGCATGGCCGGCGGGCGCGCGCGTTATTACAAGCTGCCCGCCGCGCGCGGCTTCGGCTTCGACCCGGAAGACTTCCGCCGTGCGCTCACCGCACGCACGAAAGTCGTCGTCGCGATCAGCCCCTCGAACCCGACGGGCCGCGTGCTCTCGCGCGAAGACCTGGCTGAGATGGCCGACGCTTTGCGCGGCACAAACGCCTTCCTCGTCAGCGACGAGATTTACCGCGAGCTTTACTACGAGCGCGAGCGGCCCGCCTCGCCGTCGGAATTTTACGAGCGCACGATAGTTGTCAGCGGCCTCTCGAAGTCGATGTCGATGACGGGCTGGCGGCTGGGGTGGCTCTGCGGCGACGCGGCGGTTGTGCGGAGCGCGCTCGTCCTGCACGGGTACGTGACGACCTGCGCCTCCGCCGTCTCGCAGAAGGCCGCGCTCGCCGCCTGGACTGACGAGGCCGCGCGAGCGCGCGAAGCGATCCGGCAAACTTTCAAAGAGCGCCGCGACTTCCTGCTCGCACGGATCGAGTCGGAATTGAACCTCCGTGCCGTCGCGCCCGACGGCGCTTTCTACACGATGGTTGACACGAGCGCGCACGGCACGTCCGCGGAGGCCGCCGAACGAATGCTCGCCGCGCGCGTCATCACCGTCCCCGGCGGCGCGTTCGGCGCGGAGGCCGAAGGATATTTGCGCCTCTCCTTCTGCGCCGACACGCCCGCGCTCGAAGAGGGCGTGCGGCGGATGAAGCGAGCATTAATAAAGTGATGAGTGATGAGTAGAAGAGTAGAAGAGTGTCTTTACTCATCCCTCATCACTCATCACTTCTTACTGAGGTATTCGATGAGTCGTAAATTTCGCGTCGGGATTCTGGGGGCGACGGGGACGGTCGGCCAGCGGTTCATTCAACTGCTGGAGGAGCATCCGCAGTTCGAGGTGACGGCGCTGGCGGCGTCCGACCGCTCGCAGGGGAAGGCATACGCCGAGGCGTGCGCGTGGCGGCTGGCGGGGGAGATGCCGGAGTATGTACGCGCGATGCCGGTCGAAGCGCCGCGGCCGCCGCTCGACTGCGATCTGGTCTTCTCCAGCTTGCCCGGCGGGATGGCGCGAGAGGTCGAGGGCGCGTTTGCCGCTGCCGGCTACGCGGTGGTGAGCAACTCATCGGCCTTCCGCATGGACGAGGACGTGCCGCTGCTCATCCCGGAGGTCAACCACGAACACCTGCGACTGCTCGACGGGCAGCGCGCGAAGCGCCCGGCGGGCGGCCTCATCGTGACGAACCCGAACTGCTCGGCCATCAACGTCGCGCTCCCGCTCGCGCCGTTGCACGCGCGCTTCGGACTCGAAGCCGTCGTGGTGACGACGCTGCAAGCCCTCTCCGGCGCGGGCTACCCCGGCGTCGCCTCGCTCGACATAGCGGACAACGTCGTGCCGTTCATCGAGGGCGAGGAGGAGAAGATCGAGGAGGAGACGCGGAAGATTCTCGGCGAGGCGGAGGGGGCGCGGATCGCTCACGCGCCGACGCGCGTGAGCGCGCAGGTTCACCGCGTCAACGTCACGGACGGCCACATGGCGGCGGTGCGCGTGAAACTCGCGCGCGCGGCCACGCTGGAAGAGGTGCGCGACGCGCTCTCGTCCTTCGCGTCGCTCCCGCAGGAGTTGAAGCTGCCGAGCGCGCCCGCGCGGCCGGTCGTCGTCCGCGAAGAACGTGATCGGCCGCAGCCGCGGCTAGACCGGGACGTAGGGCGCGGCATGACGGTCACGGTCGGACGACTCATGCCCGACACGGTCTTCGACTTCCGCTTCGTCGCGCTGAGCCACAACACGATCCGCGGCGCGGCCGGCGCGGCAGTCCTCAACGCCGAGCTCCTCGCCGCACTCGGACATCTCAATCAGCAATAGATTGCGGAATGCGGATTTCGGATTTCGGATTAGAAAGCAGTTCCTTTCTCTAATCC
>DATHBT010000215.1:0-6612 GCA_035295985.1 Pyrinomonadaceae bacterium
GTGCGCACGCTCGGCCACGTCTCCGCCACGGCCGGGGCCGACGTCGTCCGCCGCCTCGCCTCGCCCGGCCTCGACGGCACAGGGATAGGCATCGCCGTCCTCGACTCCGGCATCGACGACAGCCACAAGGTCTTCCGCGACGGTCGCACCGACAGCAGCCAGCGCCGCATCGTCTTCGAGCGGAGCTTCGTCGGCACGCCGGGCAACTATGCCGGCGAGACGAAAGACCCCTTCGGCCACGGCACGCACGTCGCCTCGCTCGCCGCGGGCAACGGCCGCGTCGCCGGCGGCAGCTACATCGGCGTCGCGCCGAACGCGAGCCTCATAAATTTGCGCGTGCTCGACTCGGAGGGCAAAGGTACGGTCTCCTCCGTCTTGCAGGCGCTCGACTGGGTTCTCTCGAACCACCGCGCCTACAACATCCGCGTCGTCAACATGAGCCTGGGGATGCCGGCAATCGATTCGTACCGGGTCGATCCCGTCTGCATAGCCGTGCGCAGGCTCGTTGACGCAGGCGTCGTCGTGGTCGCCGCGGCCGGCAACAACGGCAAGGACGCCGACGGGCAGAAGGTTTACGGGCAGATCCACTCGCCGGGCAACGAGCCTTCGGCCGTCACGGTCGGCGCGACGAACACCTTCGGCACGGACTCGCGCTCAGACGACGCCGTCGCCAGCTACTCGTCGCGCGGCCCGACGCGCAGTCGCCGGCTCGACGCCGCGGGCCGACCCGTTTACGACAACCTCCTCAAGCCCGACCTCGTCGCCCCCGGCAACAAGCTCGTCGCGGCGCAGGCCGAGGGCGAGTGCCCCGTCTCGCACGAGGACTGCGGCGCGAAGAACTACCTCGTCACCAACAACCCGCAGATGGAGGCCAACGTCAGCTCCGACGACAGCCGCGCGCAGATGTTCATGAGCGGGACTTCGATGGCCGCGCCCGTCGTGGCCGGGGCCGCGGCGCTCATGCTCCAGGCGAACCCGCGGCTTACGCCGAACATGGTCAAGGCGCTCCTGATGTACACGGCGCAGCCGCTCTCGGGCTTCAACACCTTCGAGCAGGGTGCGGGGCAGTTGAACATCGACGGGGCCGTCAGACTGGCCCGGCTCGTCCGCACGGACCTGACGAACGCCACGCCGCTCGGCGCGCCGCTGCTCACCGCGCAGCCGCCCGACCCGCAGACCACCATCGCCGGCCACACCTTCGCCTGGTCGCAGGGCCTCGTCATGAACCACACCTTCGCCCACGGCCAAGAGCTGATCACGCGCTACCAGCGCATCTACGGCACGGGCGTGCTCATCTCGGACGGCGTCCTGATCAGCGACGGCGTCCTCATCAGCGACGGCGTTTTGATCAGCGACGGCGTGCTCATCAGCGATCACATCATCACGAGCAGCGGCGGCCGGATCGACGAGGGCGGCCGCTACGTCCCGTCGGGCGTGCTCATCTCGGACGGGGTGATGCGGGGCGACGGGGTGCTCATCAGCGACGGCGTGCTCATCTCGGACGGCGTCCTGATCAGCGACGGCGTCCTCATCAGCGACGCCATCGCGCGCGCACTCGCCGTCATCGCCAACGGGATGCCCACGCCGCACATGAGCGTCGTGCCCGACAACGGCAAGGATTACATCGGCTACTGAGTCCGCGGGGCCGCGCTCCCCCTCGCCTTCGCGTCGCCCCGATATTCCGTCAGTCCTTCGCACTGGCGTTTAGTCCGCTCCACGTGCCGCCTCCCGCCTCGCGAATTCGCGCCGCCATGACCCCCGACGCACCGCCGCAATTTGATCGCCAGACGGACGACGCCGGGCGCGGGGAGCCCCGCCCGGCCGGCGGCGCGCTCCGCGTCGGGCCGCTCGCCGCGGGCGGCGAGCGCGAGGCGCTCGACTTCCTGTCGCCGCGCCCCGTCCACACCGTCGTCATGTCGAGCCTCATCGGCGAGCACGGGCTTGAGAGTGCGCGCAACCGCGGGACGTTTTACGGCTGCCGCAGCGCGACGGGCCGGCTCGAAGGCGTCGCGCTGCTCGGCCACGTCACTCTCTTCGAGGCGCGCAGCCGCGAGGCGCTGCGGGCGCTCGCCTGCGCGGCACGCTCGCAGCAGCAGCGCCCGCACGTGATCCTCGGCGAGCGCGCGAAGGCGCGCGAGTTCTGGTCGGCCTACGCTGACGGCGTCGAACCGCCGCACCGCTCGCGGCCGGAGCTTCTATTCGAACTTAGTCGGCCGATCCGTCCGGGCGAGGACGCGCAGGCCTCGCCGGACGGCGACACGCCCGCGCTGCGGCTCGCCACTCTCGCCGACGCCCCGCTGGCCGCCGAGGCCCACGCCGAGTTGATCGAGCGGCAGAGCGGCGTCAACCCGATGGCGTGCGACGCCGAAGGCTTCGCCGCGCGGACGGCGCGGCGCATCGAACGGGGCCGCGTCTGGGTCTGGGTGCGCGACGGCCGTCTCGTCTTCAAGGCCGACGTGGTGGCCGAGACCCCGGAGGTGATCTACCTGGAAGGCGTTTACGTCCGGCCAGAGGAGCGCGGGCGCGGCCACGGACTCCGCTGCCTGACGCGGCTCAGCCGCGAGCTGCTCGCGCGCGCCGCGAGAATCTGCCTGCTCGTCAGCGCGGACAACGTGCGCGCGCAAGAGTTCTACCGCCGCGCGGGCTACAGACACCTGAGCGACTACGAGACCATCTTCCTGCGCCCTTGAGGCCCGCGCGGCGGTTCGGCCGCGCCGTTTGAGATTTGATCTCCGGGAAACTATATTGACCCCAAGCACCGACGAAGAGATGTCCGCTCCCCCGCGCCGCTGAAGACCGCCCGCCTCCGGCGGCTTTAACTTGCGAATGCCGCCGACCGACACGAAAGCGACCGCCGCGCGCCCGCCGTCCGACGGCGAAGCCGCGCGCGCCGGGTCAGACTTAAGTGCCACGCGGGCAGGCAGGCGGGCCGAGGCCGCGCGCCTCGCGCTCGAAGTCGAACTCGAAGAGGCCCGCGGGCTGCTCGACCAGGGGCTGTCGGGCGAAGTCGTCAAGCGCGCCAACTCCGTTGCACGGGCCGCGCGCGCCGACGCGTCGCTCCTGGCGAAGGCGCGCTGCCTGCTCGCCGCCGCGCTCGAAATGCAGGGCCGCTACCGCGAGTCGCTCGAAGCCGTGCAGGCGTACGAGGCTGCGGGCGAGCGCGAGCGGCTCGACTGGGACGCGCGCCTAGCCGTCGCCGTCCAGCTCGGCCTCGCCTACAACTACGCGGGCGATCACCCGCGCGCCGTCGCCATGCTCAACGGCGCGCTGCGCCAGGCGTCGGAGCGGCCGGACGGCGCGCGCGCGGGCGTTCAGGCCGGCGCGGTCTATCTGGCGCTGGCCCGCGTCTATCGCTCGATCAACGAGTACACCATAGCGCGCGATCACGCCGAACGCGCGCTCGAACACTACCGCGGCACGGGCGACTGGCGCGGGCTGGCCGAGGCCTACTTCGCCGTCGGCCTCGCCGAGCTGTTCGAGGGCGACTACGAGACGGCGCTCCGCCACCTCGAACAGGCGCTGAAACTCGTCGGCGACCGCCCCGCCTCCTACCTGCTCGGGAAGCTCTACACCAACATGGCCGGCGCGTGCGTCTTCCTCCGCCGCCCGCACGAGGGGATCGCGCACCTCGAACGCGCGATCAGCTATTACGAGCGCACGGAGCACAAGGTCAACGCCGTTGACGGCTACAACAACCTCGGCGTCCACCTGACGCTCGTCGGCGACTGGGCGCGCGCCGAGGAAGCACTGAGCCGCGCCCTCGCTCTCGCCGCCGAGACGGACGCGAAGGCGCGCGTCCCGATGATCCTCGACTCGCTCGGCGAACTCCTCCTGCTGCGCGGCGAACTCGAAGAGGCGCAGGAGCGTCTGACGCGGGCCGTCTCCCTCGCCGGCGAGCAGGCCAACAAGTGGTACTCGGCGCAGGCCCTGCGCACGCTCGGACGCTGCCACCTGGCGATGGGCGACGAAGGGCGCGCGCTCGAAGAGGGCCGCGCCACGCTGGAGATGGCCGAGCGGATCGGCGACCGCCAGGCCGTCTGCGACTCGCGGCTGCTCGTCGCCGAGGCGCACCTAAGCCGCGGCGAGCGTGATGAATGCGCGCGGCAGTTGAGTCTGGTCGCCGCCGAGACGGCCGACTCGCCGGCCTACCTCGCCGCCGCGGGCGAGGCGCAGCGCCTTCACGGACTGCTCGCCCTGGGCGACGGCGACCCGGTGCGCGCCTCGCAGCACTTCGGCCGCAGCCTCTCGATCTACGAGATGCTCGGCGACCGCTACCGCACGGCGCTCGCGCGCTACGAACTGGGCCGCGCCAGCGTCGCCGGGCAGCCCGCGCGGGCCGCCGAATGCCTGACCGAAGCCGCGGAGACGTTCCGCCAGTTGGGGGCGCGACAGGCGGCCGAGCGCGCAGAAGCCGCGCTCTCATCGCTCGAACGAGAAGGGGGCGCGCGCCGCCGGGAGGAGAGCGCGAGCCTGCTGCGCCTGCTGCTGCTGCGGCTGACGGAGGCCGTCGTCTCGCGCGAGCTGCTGCTGCGCGAGCTGGCCGCGGTCGTCGCGCAGGAGACGGGCGCGCGCAACGTCCTCGTCTCGGAGGAAGGTAAAGGCGGACGCTGGGGCGTGACCGCGTGCCACGGGTGGACGCGTGCCGAGAGCGAGGAGATTGCGGCGGCCCTCGGCGAGGCGGAGTCGGAGGGGGCGCGCGAAGAGTTGGCGGCGGCGCGAGGCGTGTCGGTCGTCCGCCTGCGCGGCGCGCGGGCGCGGACGGCGGCGCTCGTTTACGCTCCCCGCGGGCCGCTGGAACTGCTCGGCGGCCTGCCGTTCGACACGGCGCTGCGCGTCGTCGAACTCGGACTCGACGTGTGCGCGCCCGGCGAGCGCGAAGGCCACGGCGCGGACGGGCACGAGCAGGCCGCGGCCGCGCGCGAGAGTTCCATGCCCGGCTTCATCCACTCAAGCCCGGCCATGTCGCAGCTCATTGACGAAGTTCATAAGATTCGCTCCTCCGACGTGACCGTGCTGGTGACGGGCGAGTCGGGCACGGGCAAGGAGCTTGTGGCCCGCGCCATCCACGCCCTCTCGTCGCGGCGCTCGAAGGTCTTCGTCCCCTTCAACTGCACGGCCGTGCCCAAGGAGCTGTCGGACGCTTATTTGTTCGGCTACCGCAGGGGGTCGTTCACCGGCGCCGTCTCCGACTCGCCGGGCGTCATCCGCACGGCCGCGGGAGGGACACTGTTTCTGGACGAAGTCGGCGACCTGCCGCTCGACATCCAGCCGAAGCTGTTGCGGTTCCTGCAGGAGGGTGAGATACAGCCGCTGGGCGAGCAGCGGCCGGCGAAGGTGGACGTTCGGATCATCGCGGCGACGAACTCAGACTTGGAAGCGATGGTGGCCGACGGCAGGTTCCGCGAGGATTTGTACTACCGTCTGAACGTCATCCGCCTGAGAGTGCCCCCCTTGCGCGAGCGGAGGCCGGAAATCCCGCTCATCGTCGGCCACTACGTCAAACAGTTCTCCGAAAAGTTCGGCCGCACGAATGTTCGCCTCTCCGCCGAGGTGATGGACTTGCTGATGGTGTACGACTGGCCGGGCAACGTCCGCCAACTGCTCAACGAAGTCCAGCGCGTCGTGGCGCGTGCGGAGGACGGCGCGGTCATCACGGCCGACCAACTGTCGCCGGAGCTGAAACGCACCGCTTCGCCGCTGACGGGCGGGGGCACCGGATCGCTCGCGCACCCGGCCTTCGCGCCCGTCGAAGATCAGACCCTGCCCGAGGCCGTCGAAGACCTCGAACGCCGCATGATCGCCGAAGCACTCCGCAAGCACTCCGGCAACGTCTCGCGCGCCGCCCGCGAACTCGGCATCACCCGCCGCGGCCTCCAACTCAAACTAAGCCGCTACCGCATGCGCGCGAGCGCCTAGAGCGGTTTCCGGTTAAATGTGCTGTAGAGGGGGAAGATAACCACGGAGGCACGGAGCCACGACTTCTCTTAGCCGTGACTCCGCGCCTCCGTGGTTATCTATGTTGCTGTCGGCCCGCCGCGGCGGGCGAGAGGATTAAGGGGCGCGCGGGGAGCCGGCCGCTCACCACGTCAGGCGGAAACGCATGCGGGTGATCTGCCAGCGGCCGTTGCGCTTCGCGAGGCGGCGGGTGAATTTGTAGTCCGGGGTCTCGAAGTCGCGCCCCGCGAGGCTGCCCTTCATCGACGCCCTGCCGCTCACGCGGGCCTCGTCGCCGCTCACGCTCACCTCGACGCCTTCGGTCTTGAGCGAATCGATCTTGAAGTAGGGGTTTGCGAGCATCGCCAGCCGGTGCTCCTTGCGCACCCTCCCGCGGAACGAGCTGAAGTCGTCGGAGAGCAGGCGTTCGAGCGCCGCCACGTCGCGCTCAAGGTGCGCGCGGACGTACTCGCGCTCGACCTCCAAGACCTCGCGCTCCGCGCTGCCCACGCGCGCGGGGCTGAACACGTTGAAGAGGCTGCTCGAAGCTGTGCCGACTAGGAAGGCGACGAGGGCTGCACTCAGGCGGGCGGCGTAGCGTTGCATGACCGGTACTCCTTGCTTTTGATCGTAAGGTAGCACGGGCAGGGCGGGGCGACAAGAATACGGCCGCAAGGC
>DATHBT010000216.1:0-3639 GCA_035295985.1 Pyrinomonadaceae bacterium
ATCGAGCAGACCATCCGCCAGAAGCTCCCGAAAGACTTCCAGCGCTCCGAGTTCCTCCTCGATCACGGGATGCTCGACGACGTGATTGATCGCCGCCGGATGCGCGACTGGATCATCGGCGCGCTCAACTTCTCGCTCAACCCGGCGATCAAGGTCGCCCCCCCGCCCTTCCTCGCGCACGAGGGCAACGGGCACGACCCCGCCGGCGCGCCGGCCGCCGTCGAAGAGGCGCGCGCCGCCGAGCAGCCCGCGCCCAGGACGGAAGCGACCGAAGCCGGAAAGTAGTTTTCGGGTCGGCAAAGTTTCCCTGTCGGCAGGGCTTCCCCTTCAGACCGAATTTCTTCGCCGGACATTTCAACTTCCGCCACCGGACGACGCGAGTCCGGGCACCCCGAGGCGAGCCGCGCCCCTTCGCGCCGCGACTCGCGATCACGAACCCCCGACATGACCGCGCCGCGATGACGTTCGACGAGGCCGTCCAATACCTGCTCAGCCTCGGCCACGAGACGCTCGCCGTCAAACTCGGCCTCGCCAACGTCGCGCGCCTGCTCGACGCGCTCGGCTCGCCGCAACAGTCTTTTCCCGCCGTGCAGATCGCCGGTACGAACGGCAAGGGTTCGACCGCGGCCTTCCTCGACTCCGTCTGCCACGCCGCCGGCATCAGGGCGGGCCTCTACACCTCGCCGCACCTCGTCTCCGTCACCGAGCGCGTCCGCGTCGCGGGGCGCGAGATCGCGCGCGACGAGTTCGCGCGCCAGGTCGCGCGCGTCCGCGAGGCTGCCTTACAGGCGCGAGACGAGTCGGGCGCGCTCCCCTCCTTCTTCGAGCAGACGACGGCCGCCGCGCTCTCCGCCTTCCGCGACGCGGGGGTCGGTCTCGCCGTCCTCGAAACCGGACTCGGCGGGCGACTCGACGCCGTCACGGCCGCGGGCGCGGGCTTGGTCTGCGTCACCCCCGTCGCGCTCGACCACCAGGAATATCTGGGGCAGACGCTCCGCGAGATCGCCTCGGAGAAAGCAGCGGTCGTCCGCGAGGGCGTGTGCGCCGTCGTCGGGCCGCAAGACGGCGAGGCGCTTGAAGTTATCCTCGCCCGCTGCCGCGAGTGCGGCGTCGTACCGCGCCGCGCGGATGAGATCGCGCGCCGGGCCGCCGTCACGGGCGTGACCGCGGACGGCCGCTTCCGCGTCACGTTCCGCACCGGCGCGGACGTTTACGAGAACGTGACGCTCGCGCTGCGCGGACGCCACCAGATCGCGAACGCCGCATGCGCCCTCGCCGTCGCCGAGGAGCTGCGCGAGCGGGGTTTCAGCCGAATAACGCGCGGCGCGGTCGTCGCGGGGTTGGAGTCGGCCGAGCACGCGGGACGCCTCGAACTCCTTAGCAACCTTCCGCCCGTCCTCCTCGACGGCGCGCACAACCCGGCCGGCGCGCGGGCGCTTCGCGACTACATGGACGAGTTCGTCAGGGCGCCCATGACCGTCGTGTTCGGCGCGATGCGTGACAAAGAGCTGACCGAGATCGCCGCGACGATCTTCCCCGCAGCCGCCCGGCTGATCCTGACTCGCGCCGACAACCCGCGCTCGGCGGAGCCGGAAACGCTCGCCCCGCTCGCGGCACGCCACCTCGAAGGCGCGCGAATCACGCTCGCGCGCACGGCCGCCGAGGCGTTGCGGCTCGCGCGCGAGTTGACGCCGCCCGGCGGACTCGTCTGCGTGACGGGATCGCTCTACCTCGTCGGCGAGGCGAGGGCGCTGCTAACGGCGCGGGGGTTTAACGGCGCGGGTTGAAGCGCAAGGGGAGATGATGCGTTACACTCAAGCCTGAGTCGATAAAGTTCGAGAGGGAGTCATCGATGGACACGTCGGGCAAGGAAGCGCCGGAGGTTTTGTCGAGCGAGGACGTATTCCGCGGGCGCGTCTTCACGGTCTCGGTCGATAGCGTGCGCGAGCACGGGCGCGAGTACGTGCGCGATGTGGTGCGGCACGCGGGCAGCGGCGTGGTCATCCCGCTGCACGACGACGCGACGGTGTCGCTCGTGCGGCAGTACCGCCACCCGGCCGTCAAGTACATGCTGGAAGCGCCGGCCGGCAGCCGCGACCCGTTCGAGTCGCCGGAGGACTGCGCGCGCCGCGAACTCGAAGAGGAGATGGGGCTGGCCGCGGGCCGGCTCGAACTGCTCGCCGAGTTCTTCGTCTCGCCCGGCTTCTGCTCCGAGAAGATGTGGCTCTACCTCGCCACCGATCTGACCGAGACTGAGGCCAGCCCCGAAGACGACGAGCTCCTCGAAGTCGTCCGCCTCCCCCTCTCGCGCGCGCTCGAAATGATCGCAACTAACGAGATCGAAGACGCCAAGACTATCATCGGCCTCATGCTCACAGTGAAAGCCGTGACGGGTAAGCCGTGACGGGGGACAGGTAAAAGCCGTAAGAGCTAAACCGAAAGAGTTGCAAGCTCGTAACCCGTCTTCCCTGTCACCCGTCACGGCTTACCCGTCACGGCTTTTTGCCTTTTCGCTTTCGGGTTGATTAAACTCGCGGCAGACGTGAGCACACCGACAGAAGAGCGCGCCGGGTTCGATCCCAACACGACCGACTTCTCGCAGGCCGCCGCGCCAGCGCCGGGCGGGGATGGTGCTGCCTTTGCGCAGCGCCGCGCGCCGCACCCGGATAACCCGCCGTGGGGCGTGTTCGCGGGGATAGGCGTCGCCGTCGGCATGTTCGTGCTGATGCTGGCGCTGCAACTCGCCTTCACCGTCCCGTACCTCTTCTACCGCGTCCGCGGCGGGATGACGGTCGCGCAGGCGGCGGAGGGGATGGAGCGGGACGCGACCTTCATCCTCCTGGCCGTACTCTCGATCATCCCGGCGCACCTGCTCACGCTACTGCTCTGCTGGGCCGTCGTCACGGGCTTCGGCAAGCGGCCCTTCCTGGCGTCGCTCGGCTGGGGCTGGTCGCCGCGCTACGGCCGCGTCGAGTTCTTCTTCCTGCTCGGCACGACAATCGCGATGCTCGGCGTGGGCCACCTGATGGTGCTCGCCTTCGGCGACCGGGAGACTTCGCTGTCGCGCATGCTCGCCAGCTCGCCGGCGGCGCGCTACGCCGTGGCCGCGCTCGCCACCTTCACCGCGCCGCTCGTCGAGGAGGTAGTCTTCCGCGGCGTGCTCTACTCGGCGCTTCGCCGCAGGCTCGGCGTCGTCGCGAGCGTCGTCGGCGTCGTCGCGATCTTCGCGGCGATACACTTCCCGCAGTACCGCGAGAGCATGGCGGCGCTCGTCACGATCACGCTGCTCAGCCTCGTGCTGACGGCCGTGCGCGCGTGGACGAGCCGGCTGCTGCCCTGCGTCGTCATCCACCTGCTCTTTAACGGCATCACGTCAGTCTTCATCGTCCTCGCGCCGGAGGCCGCGGAGCGTGCGCCCGCGCCGCCGCCCGCGCCGCCCGCCGGCGCGCTCCTCCAACTGCTCGACCCCCTCTTTAAACTGTTCGTCTGAGGCGGCGTGTGATCCACGAGGTCGTTGTCGTCGGCGGCGGGATCGGCGGGCTGACGGCCGCGGCGCTTTTGGCCGCGCGCGGCGTTTCGGTCTGCCTCTTCGAGCGCGCGTCGCGCGGCGGCGGCTGCGCCGGGTCTTTCAGCAAATTC
>DATHBT010000217.1:0-26030 GCA_035295985.1 Pyrinomonadaceae bacterium
CGGCAGCGGCGTGCCGTTCGGGCGCGTGGGCGACGACGGGTTCGAGCGCGCGCTCGAAGTAGTTCGGCACGTGCTCGTTGAAGATAGAACTGAGCGCGTAGGGCACGCCGACCAGCCCGCCGACTGTCGAGAGGACGGCCAGCACGACGAGCGGCACGGTCATCACCCAGGGCGACTCGTGCGGCTCGACGGGGCCGTGGTGCGCGTGCTCGTCGTGCTCGTCCTCCTCGATGAAGTCGTCGTCCGCGCCGCCGTGGGCGTGCGTGGCGTGAGCGTCGGCCGCGTGCGCGTGCGTGTCAGTGCCGACGTGTTCGCCCGGCGCATGCTGCGGGCGGTCGCCGACGGACGCGAGGCGCGCGTCGTGGGGCTTCGCGCCCTCGTCGTGCGCGTGCGCGTGGGCCTCGTCGGCCTGTCCGCCCGCGTGCGCCTCGCGGAAGCGCTCGCCACCCCAGAAGGTCATCGCCATCAGGCGCGTCATGTAGACGGCCGTGAGTCCCGCCGTCACCGCGCCGACGAACCACAGAGCCTTGTTGAGTCCGGGCGGGATGCCGATAACGTCCGAACTCCACGTCTTCCACAGAATCTCGTCCTTCGAGAAGAAGCCGGCGAAGGGGAGGATGCCGCAGATGGCGAGCCAGCCCGCGAACATCGTCCAGTGCGTGACGGGCATGTATTTCTTCAAGCCGCCCATCCGCCGCATGTCCTGCTCGTGGTGCATCCCGTGGATGACGGAGCCTGAGCCGAGGAAGAGGAGCGCCTTGAAGAAGGCGTGCGTCATCACGTGGAAGATCGCTGCGACGAACGCGCCGACCCCGCAGGCCAGAACCATGTAGCCCAACTGCGAGACGGTCGAGTAGGCGAGGACTTTCTTGATGTCGTTCTGCGCCAGCCCGATGGTCGCGGCGAAGATGGCCGTGGCCGCGCCGACTACCGCGACGACCGTCATCGCCGCGGGCGCGTGCGTGTAAATCTCGGAGCAGCGGACGATCATGTAAACGCCGGCCGTGACCATCGTCGCCGCGTGGATGAGCGCGGAGACGGGCGTGGGGCCGGCCATCGCGTCCGGCAGCCAGACGAAGAGCGGTATCTGCGCCGACTTGCCGGTCGCGCCGATGAACAGGAGCAGCGCCGCAGACGTAATGCCGCCCGCGACGAGCGCGCCCCAGGTGAACGGCTCCACGTTCATCGCGCCGATGAGCCTCAACGCGCTCTCGACCGCGCCGCCGCCCGTAACCGCCGCCGGCTTGTCGAAGAAGCTGATCGAGCCGGTCAGGGCGAACACCAGCATGATGCCGAGCACGACGCCCCAGTCGCCGACGCGGTTGGCGACGAAGGCCTTCTTCGCCGCGTCGCCCGCCTCCTTGCGGTCTATGTAGTAGCCGATCAGGAGGTACGAGCAGAGGCCCACGCCCTCCCAGCCGACGAACATCAGCAGCAGGTTGTCGGCCAGCACGAGCGTGAGCATCATGAACATGAACAGGTTCAGATAGGCGAAGAACCTGTAGAAGCTCCGGTCGCCCTGCATGTAGCCGGTGGCGAAGACGTGTATGAGGAAGCCGACGAACGTGATGAAGCAGGCGTAAATCCCCGACAGCCTGTCCATCGCGAACCCGAAGTCCGCGCGGAAAGACCCGACCTCCATCCACGTCCAGAGGTGGTCGAGCACCGGCGCGTTCGAGACAATCGCGCCCGCGTCCGGCCGGAACGCCGCGTAGAACGCGAACACGGTCGAGACCGCGACCGCGCCGCACGCGACCAGCCCCGAAAACCGCTCGCTGCGAAGCCTACGGCCCACGAGCCAGTTGATTGCGGCCCCCACGAGCGGCGCGAAGATGATGTAGCGCAACATAGCTGTTAGCTATTAGCTGTTAGCTGTTAGCAAAACCGAAAACCGAAGCCCGTTACGAAAAACCAAAAGCCGGCCGCGAAAGCTGTTAGCTGATTTTTCTAGCTAAAAGCTAACAGCTAATAGCTAACAGCTTCAGTACTTGAGTACACTCGCGTCATCCACATCTAACGATTCGCGGTTGCGGAAGACGGCGATGATGATGCCTAAGCCCACTGCCGCCTCGGCCGCGGCCACGGTCATGACGATGAAGACGAAGAGCTGGCCCGTCACGTCGCGGAAGTGGGAGGAGAAGGCGACGAATGTCAGGTTGACGGCGTTCAACATCAGCTCGATGCACATGAACATCGCGATGGCGTTGCGCTTGATGAGGACGCCGCACACCCCGACCGTGAACAGCACGGCCGAGAGCGTCAGATACCAGGAGAGCGGGATCATCGTCAGTCCTTCTCCTCCTTCCGGCGCTGCGCCCCCGCCAGCCCCAACTCCCGCCCGACCTCGTCGGTCGTGCGCGCGTGGACGGGCGTCGCGTCAACGTCCGCCTCGGGCGTCAGCGTCTGCCGCGCCAGGACGAAGGAGCCGGGCACGACCACGTCGGTCGGCCTGACATCGGAGGCGCGCCGCGCCAGTGTTATCGCGCCCACAATCGCCATCAGAATCAGCGCCGAAGTGATCTCGAACGGGAGCAGGTAGGTCGTGAACAGTCCCGCGCCGATGCTCGCCGTCAGCCCGGTGTTCGACGGGGCGGCGGATTGCGCCTGCTCGGCCGCGGCGTCGTGGACGAAGTAGAGGATGAAGGCCGACTCGGCGAAGAGCACGGCCGCCATGACGACCGCCGCCGGCACGAGCAGGCGCAGGCGGAGCGGCTTCCTCTGCTCCGCCTCCTCGACGTTTAAGAGCATGATGACGAAGATGACGAGCACCATGATCGCGCCCGCGTAAACGATCACCTGGATGGCCGCGATGAACGGCGCGGCGAGCAGCAGGTAGAGGCCCGCCAAGGCCATGAAGACGAAGATGAGCGAGATGGCGCTGTAAAGCGGGTTGCGCTGCGCCACCATCGAGACGGCAGACCCGACCGCCAGGCCGAACAGCACGACGAAGACGGCCTCGTCGGCGTAGTCGGCGAGTGTCTCGAAGAACTGGAACAGCAGCGGCGGCGCGGACAGGCTGAGCATAAAAGTAGCTTCGGGCGCGCCCCCCTCAGGACTGCGCCCGCACGAACTGGAAGTAAACGACCACAGAGGTCAGGATCACGTTGACAATCGCCAGCGGCAGCAGGAACTTCCAGCCGAAGTTCATCAACTGGTCGAAGCGGAAGCGCGGCAGCGTCCCGCGCAGCCAGATGTAGAGGAACAGGAAGAACGTGATCTTCAACAGGAAATAGACGACGCCGAGCAGCGGGAACTGCGCGACGCCCGGCCCGTTCCAGCCGCCCAAAAACAGTGTCGTCGCCAGCACCGAGACCGTGAACATGTTGACGTACTCGGCCATGAAGAAGAGCGCGAATTTCAGGGCCGAGTATTCGGTGTGGAAGCCGGCGACGAGTTCGGTCTCCGCCTCCGGCAGATCGAACGGCACGCGGTTCGTCTCCGCGATGGCCGAGATCATATAGACGAAGAAGCCGAGCGGCTGGTAGATGATGTTCCAGTGCAGGCCCGCCCAGCCCGACTGCTGCTCGACCATGCTGTAGAGGTCGAGCGTCCCCGACATCAGGACGACGCCGACGAGCGACAGGCCCAGCGACAGCTCGTAGGAGATCATCTGGGCCGACGCCCGCAGCGCGCCGAACAGGCTGTACTTGTTGTTCGACGACCACCCGGCCAGCGCGATGCCGTACACGCCGACCGACGTGACCGCCAGGACGTAGAGCAGCGCCACGTCGAAGCGCGCAATCGTCAGCCTGACGGGGCCGACGAAGGGGATGTTCACCTCCGGCCCGAACGGATAGACGATGATAGCCATCAGCGCCGTGGTGATGGCGATGATCGGCGCGAGCATGTAGATGAAGCGCGTCGCCTTGTCCGGGATGATCTCCTCTTTGAGGATGAACTTCAGCAGATCGGCGAACGGCTGGAACAGGCCGCCCGGCCCCACGCGGTTCGGCCCCAGCCGCCCCTGTATGAAGCCGAGGATGCGCCGCTCGGCCAGCACCGTGTACGCCACGATCATCAGCACCCCGACGAACGCCACGTTGATGCCGATGATCTGGCCCAGCCCCCTGGCGGCCGTCGGCCCGAGAAAATTATTCAGCCACTCCATAAGTTAAGTGATGAGTGATGAGTGATGAGTGATGAGTTAGAGCTGTTAGCTGTTAGCCTTTAGCAAGGCCTATCGCTTTCAACTCATCACTCATCACTCATCACTTCCTTCTAGTCGCCCGCCGCGCCCACCGCCTCCGCGCGCCGCAGGGCGGGATCGACCGTGAGCTGGTAGAGCGGCGAGACGAGCACGGTCGGCGGCTTGGGGTTCCCGGCGTCGAGCAGGTGGAACTGCGGCGTCTTGCCCGTGAGCGTGCCCGGCCGGAACAGCTCGTGGCCGACGGGCGGCGTCCGAGTCTCCTTGTCGTCCGTCGCGACGATTGATTCGACGCGGCGGCGCAAGGTCTGCTCGTGGCCCGACACGTCTATGCCGCTGCGGATTTCGTACTTCGCCTGCACGGGCTTCGACTCGTCCTTGAGCGCGGGGTAGCGCAGGCCCTCGTAGGCCGGGACGTTCTTCGCGATGTCCGAGAAAACACGCCCGGCCGACATCTGGTAGCCGAAGTCCGTGCCCATCTCGCGCGCGACGGCGTCGGTGATCATCCAGTCGGGCCGGGCGTTATGCACCGGCGGGATCGACTGGCGGACGCGCTGCACGAGGCCGCCGCTGTTGGTGAACGTGCCGTCAACCTCGGCGAACGACGCGGCGGGCAGGACAACGTCTGCGTGCTTCGTCGTCTCCGTCTCGAACAACTCCTGCACGACGAGGAAGTCGAGCTTCGAGAGAGCGTCGGCGCGGCCCTCGAAGTGGCGCGGCAGGAAGCTGCCGGCGACGTAGAGCGCCCTGATCTGTTCGCCCGCCTGCGCGAGCAGCGCCGAGGCGTCGAGCCGCCCCGACATCAGGCCGATGTCGTGGACGCCGACGCTGTTGTTGTAGAGCGGCAGCGGGTGAAACATGACGCGGCGCGCATCGCCCGCGCCGAAAGCAGAGGGCAGGGAAGCGGCCAGCACCGCCTGCGCCGCCGCGCCCAGCTCGCCGCCGAAGAGGACGATCACGTCGCCCGAAGTCTCTTCGATAAGACGGCGCACGTCGGCCAGTTGCCGCGCCTCGACGCCCATCTTCTCGGCGGCCGTCGCCTCGTTCGCTGCGTCGGCGAGCGCGAAGACGACCGCGTCCTCCGCCCCGCGGTTGATGTGGGCGAACAGCGCGGCCTGCTCCTTGAGGCGAATGGGAGTGCTGTTGAAGATGATGAGCCGCGCGCCGCCGTTACGAACGGCCTGCCTGATCTGCCGGCCCACGAGCGGCTGCAACTCCTCCGGCTCGCCGCCGATCAGGATGATCGTCTTCGCGTGCCGCATGTCGCGGTGCGTGGCAATCGGCGCTGAAAGATTCTGGAAGAAGGGCGCGAGCGAGAAGGCGTCCGCCGCTGTGTAGTTCTCCGTGCCGAGGACTTCGCGCGCGAACCGCAGCAGCACGTAGTTGGCCTCGTTCGTCAGGCGCGGGCTTCCCACCACGCCCAAACCTTCGGGGCCGTAAGCGTTCTTCGCCGCGATCAACCCTTCGGCTACGTAGTGCAGCGCCTCGTCCCACGTCGCGGGGACGAGGCGTCCGCCCTTCTTGTAGCGGATGAGCGGCGTCTTGATCCTGTCCTCGTGGTTGATGAACGGGTGCGCGAAGCGCCCCTTGATGCACAAAAACTCGCCGTTGTGCCCGTCAACGTAGCGGTCGCGCGCGACCGAGCGCATGACCTCGCCGGCCCGGCTCCCGAGCGACATCTGGCAGCCGTCGGAGCAGAACGTGCAGGTCGTGATCGTCTGCGCCAGCTCCCACGGTCGCGCCTGGTGGCGGTAGGTCGCGTCGAGCAGCGTGCCCGTCGGGCAGACCTCGATGCAGTTGCCGCACTGCGAGCAGTTGAGCCAGCCCTCGTAAGTCCCGATGACGGTGTTGACGCCGCGCCCGCCGGCCTCGATTGCGTCCTCGCCCATCCACTCGTCGCACACCCTCGTGCAACGCTTGCACAGGATGCAACGCTGCGAGTCGTTGGCGACGATTGGCGAGAGGAACTTTTCGGGGAAGGCGTTCTTCTTCTCGCGGAAACGCTCTTCGAGGCCGCCCCAGTCGAAGACCATCTCCTGCAACTCGCATTCGCCGCCGCGGTCGCAGACGGGGCAGTCGAGCGGGTGGTTGGCGAGCAGGAACTCCACCATCCCGCGCCGCGCCTTCTCGATCTCCTCGCTCTCCGTCGTGACGATCATGCCGTCCGTGCAGGTGATCGTGCAGGACGTTTGCAGCTTCGGCATCTTCTCGATGCGCACCAAGCACATCCGGCACGAAGCCTGTAGCGCGAGGTCTGCGTAGTAGCAGAAAGACGGCACGGAGTGGCCCTGCTCGCGGCACACGTCGATCAGGCGCGCGCCCTTCTCGACCTCGTACTGCTGCCCGTTGATCGTGACTTTGACTAAATCAGCCATGATGAAAACACTGCTAACTAAAATTCTGTTCGGCCGTTCCGTAAAACTTTCAGACTTCGCGGCGGCGCGCTACCGGATCGTGACTTCGAGGGTGTAGCCGGCCGTCGCGTCCGTGCCGATGTGGATATGGTAGTCGCCCGTTTCGGGCAGCTCGCCCGACCAACTCTTCTCGCCGTCGGCGAGCGCGTCGCCGGAAGGCGCGTGGAGCGTCAGCGAAGTCCGGTTGCCGGTCGCGAGGTTGACGCTCATCGTCTGGCCCGCCTTCGCGCGAAGTCGGTACGAGTGGGCCGTGCACAGTAAGACGCGATCCTTTACGACGGCGGTCGTGCGCCCGCGCTCGAACCTGATCACCTTGTTGATGACGCGGTCGGCGCGCTTGCACTGCGCGGCCGGTGTGGCCGCCCCGACGTAGCCCGCGGGCGCGGCCGTCAACATCAAAACAGCGGCGAGAAAGATGGCCTTCACTGTCTGCCCAGTCCTTTCCTCACGCTAGACGCGCCATCCGCACGCGCAACGCGCGGCGGGGCGGTCGCGGCCTGCGTTAAGCCGTCGGTAAGCCCTCGACCGCCGCGCCCTGACGCGTCGCGACGGGCGAAGAGGTCGTCTCCGGCAGCGGGCGCTCGACGAGCGGCAGCAGGCGGCGGCGGAAGTCTTCGGGGAACTTCTTGATCGCCGACTGGATCGGCCACGCGGCGGCGTCGCCGAGCGGGCAGAAAGATTTGCCCTCTATGTTGTCGCAGAGATCGAGCAGCAGTTGCGCGTCGTCGGGTTGCCCCTCGCCGCGCGCGATCCGCTTGAAGACTTTAACCAGCCAGTCCGTGCCCTCGCGGCAGGGCGTGCACCAGCCGCACGACTCGTGCTTGTAGAACTCGATCAGATTTTTGGTGGACTCGAACACGTCAACCGTCTCGTCCATAACGATGAAGCCGCCTGAGCCGACCATCGAGCCGGCGGCGACCAGCCCCTCGTAATCCATCTTCACGCCGCGCCCCTCGATGTCGCGCGCCGGCATGATGTAAACGGACGAGCCGCCGGGTATGACAGCTTTTAATTTTTTGCCGCCGAGCATCCCCTGGCAGTCCTGCATGATGAACCGCTCCATGTCTTCGTAGCCCATCGGCAGCTCATAGACGCCGGGGCGGTTGACGTGGCCCGACACCGACCAGACCTTCGTGCCGCCGCTCTTCTCCGTGCCCAGCTTCTGCCATGCCTCGCCGCCCATCTTGATGATGTCAGGCACGGCCGTCAGCGTCTCGACGTTGTTGACGACAGTCGGGCAGCCGTAGAGGCCCGCGACCGCCGGGAAGGGCGGCTTCATGCGCGGGTGGCCCCGAAGCCCTTCGAGCGAGTTCAGGAGCGCCGTCTCCTCGCCGCAGATGTACGCGCCCGCGCCGGTGTGCGTGTAAAGCTCGAAGGTGAAATCAGTGCCGAGGATTTTCTCCCCCAGGAAGCCGGCGGCGCGCGCCTCCGCAATGGCCGCGTCCATGATGTTGATGAGGTAGCGGTACTCGCCGCGCGTATAGACGTAGCCGGTCTTCGACCCCAGGGCGTAAGCGGCGATCAGCATCCCCTCGATCAGCATGTGCGGATCGCGCTCCATCAGGTAGCGATCCTTGAACGTGCCCGGCTCCGACTCGTCCGCGTTGCAGACGATGTACTTCGGCTTCGGCGAGTCCTTCGGCACGAAGCTCCACTTCATCCCGGTCGGGAAGCCCGCGCCGCCGCGCCCCCTGAGCGCGGACTTTTTGACCTCGCCGATCACGGCGTCGGGCGACATCCCGTCGAGGACTTTCTTCAGGGCCTCGTAGCCGCCGTTCCGTCGGTACACGTCGAGCGTGTGCGACCCTTCGAGGTGGACGCGGCGGAGTTGCAGAGGCTCGCAGCCGATGGCGCCGATGAACATAAGGAAGCTGTTAGCTGTTAGCTGTTAGCGATTAGCTGTTAGCAATAACGAACCGGCGAATGAGACCGAGACGTGCTGCCTCGCCGCTTCGCACTGACTCACTGAACTTTAACCGTGAACTCGTACTCGTCGCGCTCGCAGGCGTCGAGAATCTGATCGACCTTTTCAGGCGTCAGGTTCTCGTGGTAGTCGAGGCCGAGCTGCATCATCGGGGCCGTGCCGCAGGAGCCGAGGCATTCGACCTCCCAGATGGTGAAGCGGCCGTCCGCGGTCGTCTCGCCGGGCTTGATGCCGAGCCGTTTGGAGCAGTGCTCGGTGATCGTCCCCGCGCCCATGATCTTGCACGAGAGCGTGCGGCAGATTTGCAGGTGATACTTGCCGACCGGCTCCGTGTTGATCATCGAGTAGAAGGTAGCGACCTCCCAGATGTCCGTGATCCGCAGGCCCAGCCTGTCCGCAAGGTACGCCACGCCCGGCGGGTCGAGCCACCCGCCGCGCTCGCGCTGCACGATGAACATCAGCGGCAGGATGGCCGAACGCTCCACCGGGTACTTCGCCAGGTGGCGGTCAATCTCAGCCTCCACCTCCGGCGAGAACCGCGCGAGCTCTTTCGGCACAGGCGCTTCCTGCGGCAGCGGGTTGTTCGGCGTGAACTGGGAACTCATAAAAAAGCTGTTAGCTGTTAGCTGTTAGCAAAACCGGAAACCAAAACGGAAGCGAAAGCTTGTAGCTGTTTTCTTCTGGCTAAAAGCTAACAGCTAATTGCTAACAGCTACCGATCTATCTCCCCGAGCACGATGTCTATCGAGCCGATAACGGCGACGAGGTCGGCGATCATCTCGCCCTCGACCATCAGGGGCAGGGCCGAGAGGTTGACGAAGCTGGGGCCGCGGACGTGTACGCGCGCGGGCTTGGGGCCGCCGTCCGACTTGATGTACACGCCCAGTTCGCCCTTCGACGCCTCGATGCTGTGATAGACCTCGCCCGGCGGCACGTTGAAGCCCTCGGCGACGATCAGGAAGTGGTGGATGAGCGCGTCCATGTGCGTCTTCATCGCCTCGCGCTCCGGGAGCACCACCTTCGGCGCGTCGGCCTTGACGGGGCCGGGCCGGAGTCTAGCGAGCGCCTGCTCGATGATCCGGATCGACTGCAACATCTCGCGCATCCGCACCATGAAGCGCGCCCACACGTCGCAGCTCGTCTCGACCGGCACCTCGAAGTCGTAGGTCTCGTAGCCCGAATAGGGGTTGACCTTGCGGATGTCCAAGTTCACGCCGCTGCCGCGCAGGTTCGCGCCCGTCACGCCCCAATCTATCGCGTCCTCGGCCGAGATGACGCCGACGCCCTGCGTGCGCTTCTGGAAAATCCGGTTGCCGGCCAGCAGCGACATGAAGTCGTCATGCGCCTTCGGAAAACCTTTGACGAACTGCTCGACGCGGCGCTCGAAGCCGGCGGGCAGGTCCATCATCAGCCCGCCGATGCGGAAGTAGGAGGGGGTCAGCCGCTCGCCAGACGCGGCCTCGATGAGGTTCAGAATCTTCTCGCGCTCGCGGAAGCAGTAGAAGAAGACGGTCATCGCGCCGATGTCGAGCGCGTGAGTGCCGAGCCAGACCATGTGCGAGCCGAGGCGCTGCAACTCGCACATCATCACGCGGATGATCTGGGCGCGCTCCGGGATTTCGAGGCCGAGCAGTTTTTCGACCGCCATGCAGTAGGCGAGGTTGTTGCCGAGCGGATTCAGGTAGTCCATCCGGTCGGTGATGACGATCCCCTGCTGGTACTTCTTGTACTCGAACAGCTTCTCCATCCCCGTGTGGAGGTAGCCGATGTCGGGCGTCGTCTTCACGATCGTCTCGCCGTCGAGGACTAATTCGAGGCGCAGGACGCCGTGCGTCGAGGGGTGCTGCGGCCCGAACGATAGCGTCATCTGCGTGTCGAGCGGCCGATCTACGACCTCGAACTGCGGCGGGATGTTGGCGGTCGGAGCACTCATAACGATTGCGGATTGCGGATTGCGGATTGCGGATTGTTTCCGCAGTCCGAAATCCGCAATCAGGTCAGGCTGTACGGCTCGAAGCCGCGCAGGGGAAAATCTTTGCGGAGCGCGTGGCCCTGCCAGTCGTCGGGGAGCAGGATGCGGCGCAGGTCGGGGTGGCCTTCGAAGACCACGCCGAACATGTCGAAGGTCTCGCGCTCGTGCCAGTTGGCCGTGCGCCAGACGGTCGTGACGGTCGGCACGCGCGCGTCGTCCTCGGCGAGCAGGACTTTCAGGCGCAGCCGGTGGTACTTGGTCATCGAGAACAGGTGGTAGTTGACCTCGAAGCGCGGGTCTTCTTCGGGGCCGCGATCCACGCCGCACAGGTCGGAGAGCATCGTGAACTCAAGTCCCGGCGTCCGTTTGTAGAACTCGCACGCCGCGACGATGTGCTCGCGCGGCACGACGACGGTCGTCTCGCCGAAAGCTTGGATCACCTCCGTGATCCAATCAGCGTGCGCCTCACGCAAGGCGGCGACGAGCGGCGACTCGGCCTGCCCGCCTCCTGCGTCAGCCTGTTCCGCGATCTGCTTTTCGCGCTCGATGTCCATGGGAGGAAGCTGTTAGCGATTAGCTGTTAGCAAAACCGAAAACCAAAACAGAAGCGTGCTACCTCGAGCCGAAAGCTGTTTCTTCTTCTGGCTAACAGCTAACGGCTAACAGCTAACAGCTTCTCAGAATGAACGCCTGCGCTCGTGGCGCGAGGGGATCGTGTAGGGGCGCGAGACCTGCGCGGCCTCGCCCGGCTCCTGCGCGGCTGCGTCGCCCGCGGCCGAGACGCCGGTGGCGGGGAGCGTGCCCGGCGGCACGGCCTCGCGCGCCTCCTCGGGCGCAACGTCGCGGCGGTCGCGCATGGATTCTTTCATGATCTTCTCTTGAAGCATCATCACCGCGTGAATCAACATTTCGGGGCGCGGCGGGCAGCGCGGGATGTACACGTCAACGGGGACGACCTTGTCCACGCCCTGCACGATGGCGTAGTTGTCGAACACGCCGCCCGACGTGGCGCATGCGCCCATCGAGATTACCCACTTCGGTTCGGGCATCTGATCGTAGATGCGGCGAAGCACTGGGGCCATCTTGCGCGACACCCGTCCCGAAACGATCATCACGTCGGCCTGCCGCGGACTGGCCCGAAAAACTTCCGAGCCGAAGCGCGCGAGGTCGTGGCGCGAGTCGGTCGTCGCCATCATTTCGATGGCGCAGCAGGCGAGGCCGAAGGTCGCGGGCCAAAGGCTGGACTTGCGCGCCCAGTTGACGAGCGAATCCAGCCGCGTCGTGATGATTTCCGGCAGCGCCTCCGCGATCTTGTTTTCGAGACCCATGATTTAAAACCCCGGCTATTAGCTGTTAGCTTTTAGCCGTTAGCAAAACAAAGAACCGAGATGCAAGGCGAGGAGCGAAAGCCGCTTTGCGTTTCCCCCCGGTTAACAGCTAATCGCTAACAGCCTCTTTTCACGCGGCCTGTCCGAGAGTCTTCCGGTTCAGCTCGGCCGCGCGGCCTTCGATCAGGGCGAGCGCGCGGGCCTCTGCCTCGGCATCGCGGCGCGCGTTCTCGCCCCAGTCGAACAGCCCCTTCTTGAGCACGTAAACGTAGCCGACGAGGAGCAGCACGACGAAGATCATCATCTCGACGAAGACGATGTCGCGCATCTGCGGGCTGTAGGCGGCGAGCTGCTTGAAGACGACGGCCCACGGCATCAGGAAGATCAACTCGATGTCGAAGAGGATGAAGATCATCCCGATCATGTAGAACTTGACCGAGAAACGCTCGCGCGCAGTGCCCACCGGGTCTTTGCCGCACTCGTAGGGCATCAGCTTCGTGCGCGTCGGCTTCTTCTGGCCGACGAGCTGCGAGAGCAGGATGTTGCCGCCGGCGAACCCGAGCGCCACGACGAACATGAGCAGGATGGGCAAGTAGTCTCCGAGCTGAAAGCTACCCACGGAGTCCTCCCGACGATCTCGCGCCGGGGACGCATCTGCCGCCCCGGCGCGCCCCGAAAAGAGTTTGAGAATGATGGTACAAACGGATGGTAAGCGAACGCAGTGGGGCTGTCAAGCAAGTTCGCGTGCGGGCGCAAGTTGGTAATTTTTAAGGAGATTGACCCTCGCAGAAGGGCTGTGCTACTGTTTTCGACGGCGGCCCGCAAGCCGTAGATTCCGCCCGCCGCCCGCCCTGTTTTTCCACACACCAGGCCAGCCGTGATTACCGGATTTAACACAGACATCGAGTACGAGGGAGTCGTCTATCACGTCCAGACTGAGGACAAGGGGCTGGACACGCCCATCATCCTCTCGCTCGTTTACGTCGGCGGCGCGATCCTCGCGAGTAAGCGCTCGCCCTACGACGACCTGATCGTCGCGGGCTTCGACGCGGCGGCGCTCAGCGAGCGGCTGAACCGCCAGCACAAGCTGATCTGCGCCGCCATCACGGCCGGCCGCATCGAAGAACTGAAGCGCCTGAACCGCCAGGGCGGCGGGGCCGGACGCAAAAGCTCGCGCAAGGCAGTGGTGGCGAAGCCGCCCGCGGCGACCGAGATTCCCGCCGCGACCGCTGCCGAGACGAAGCCCGCGGCCGAAGCTCCCGCACAAACGACCACTCCTGTTCCATCTAACGGCGACGCGGCAGCGCAGACGTTAGACGAGTCGGTTAAGACAGAGCTGCCGTCGTGGTTCGAGGCGGCGGCAGAAGGTATCGCAGCCCCGACCGAGAAAGCTGCGGCCAACGACGCGGCCGTGCCTGAGGTGACGCGCCCGCTCCCGCCGGAGGACGCGCGCGTCCAAAGCGGCGCGGGGCAGCCGGCCGAAGAACCCTCCGAGGGAGTCGCCGGCCTGCCGGGCGCGGAGGCTGCCGATGCCGCTCCCGCGCCTCAGCCGCGCGTCGAAGAGATCATCCCGGTCGAGCTTGAAGGCGAGCTGCACGTGAGCCTGATGGAGGAGCGCGACTACAAGGCCGGCGAGATCGTGACGCTGCGCGTGCGCGTCGCGCGAGGGCCGTTCGAAGCGCGCGAGGCCGTCTCGGACGCCACAGTCACCGTCAAAATCCTCGGCACGGAATTTCGACCGCTGATCCTGACTTCCAAGACCGACGGCGACGGCGTCGCCGTCATCCACGCGTGGCTGCCGCGCTTCACGGGCGGGCGCGCCGCCATCCTCGCCCGCGCCACGCACGACGGCTTCGCGGCCGAGTTGCGCCGCCCCATCCGCCACCTGTGAGCCGCAGCGTCCGCGTCAACGTCAACGGCGAGCCGCGTGAGGTCGAGGCAGGGACGACCGTGGCCCGGCTCGTCGAACTGCTCGCGCTCGCGCCGGAGCGGCTCGCCGTCGAGTTGAACCGAGAGGTGCTGCGCCGCGCGCACTGGCCCGAGACTGAACTGGCGGAAGGCGACCGGGTCGAGATCGTCCACTTCGTCGGCGGCGGCTCGGCGGACTGAGCGGCGCGCGAGGTGGCGCCGCGCGCGCGATTTCGGAAATCCGCGCGATCTTAGGACGCATAACAGCGACGGGCTGACGCCCGCCCGGCGCGGCGAGAGATTTTGAGACCCACAGCCGTCGGAAGGCGGATCGTGCAGGCGAAAAATTGAGCATTCTGTTCATCGTCACCCTCCTTCTGCTGGCCGCCGTCGCCTACAGAATCTTCCGCAAGCAGCAGGAGTCGAACACCTACCGCGCAGAGCGCGAACTCTACAGGTCTGAGCCGCGCGGCCTCTCCGACGAGACGCCCGATCCGGAAGAAGCCGTTCCCGGAACGGCCCGGCATCAACAGCGCGGTGAAGACGGCTGAGAACGGTGCCATGAAGCCGGTCGTCGGCTGTCACAAGCAACGAAGTTGCAGGGCGGCGGCCGTCACCGTGACGGCCGCCGCCCCATCTTTTATGCCGCCGGGCGGAGATTACTTCTGTCCCCCCGCTCAGTTTTGATTCGTGCGAATTAATGTGTAGTCTTTCGAAGACGACGAAACGAAAGGATCGGCACGCGTGATGACAACAGCCCCCGCGGTAAAGACCGAGACGTTCGAGATCGCCGGGCGCGCGTTCGCGTCGCGCCTCATCATCGGCACGGGCAAGTACCGCACGTTCGACGAGATGAAGGCCGCGCACAAAGCTTCGGGCGCTGAGATGGTGACGGTCGCGGTGCGCCGCGTGCCGCTCGACCGAAGCTCGGAGTCGTTCCTCGATCACCTCGACCCGTCGCTCGTCATCCTGCCGAACACGGCCGGCTGCTACACGGCCGAAGACGCGGTGCGCACGGCGCGGCTCGCGCGCGAGGCCCTGAACACGGAACTCGTCAAGCTCGAAGTCATCGGCGATCAGACCACACTCTTCCCCGACAACGAGCAGACGCTCGAAGCCGCCCGCGCGCTCGTCCGCGAGGGCTTCACCGTGCTCCCGTACTTCTCGGACGATCTGATCATGGCGAAGAAGCTGCTCGACGCGGGCTGCGCCGCTGTGATGCCGCTCGCCGCGCCCATCGGAAGCGGACTCGGCGTGCAGAACCCAGCCAACCTGCGCATCATGCGCGAGCAGCTTCCCGACGCTACGATCATCGTTGACGCCGGTGTGGGCACGGCCAGCGACGCCGCCATCGCGATGGAACTCGGGGCCGACGCCGTCCTGATGAATACCGCCATCGCAGAGGCCCAAGACCCCGCCCGCATGGCGACCGCCATGCGCCTCGCCGTCGAAGCCGGCCGCCACGCCTATCTCGCCGGCCGCATGCCCAAGCGACTCTACGCCAGCGCGTCCAGCCCGCTCCAGGGCGTCATCAGGTAATAGATTTCTAGCCGCGAAGCGCCGGGCGGCGCGTCACTTGAAGTGACGCGCCGCCCGGCGCTTCTGTGCTGACGCGCCCGTCGCCCGCTCCCGTCAGAGCGTGGGGTTGGGGGACTTCGGCGTGACGCTGGCGACCGTGCCGTTGCGTTTAAAGTCGGCGGAGTTGTTGTTCGTGTCTGTGGCGTTCGGGCTGCGGATGAGATCGTTCGTCGTACCGCTGGTGAAGGTCAGGATCGAACCCTCACCGTAAGTGTTGAAGGGGGCAGGCGGAGCCGTCGTACCACTCTGGTAGCTGAGCCCGTCGAGCTTGGCCCCGCCGAGTTCGATCTTTATCCCGCCGGTGGTGTTGTTCAGGTTGAACCCGTCGCTCGCGACCGCAAAGTCGGCCGCCGCCCCGAACGTCGTGGGCCCGTTGGCGATTAGAAAGTAGGCGCGGGGCGGGATGAGCGTGGTGCGGCTGCCCACCTCGCCGTTGAGCCTCACCGAACTCGCGACGCTGCCGGTTCCCGAAGGGCGGAACGAGACGACGAGGCCGCTGATGTCGAGCGTCTGGTCGGTCGTGTTGTAAAGCTCGACGAAGTCGGCGCGCGCTTGCGTCGTCGAGGAGGCGAAAGAGACCAGCGCCTCGTTAATGATGATCTGCCCGGCCGCTGGCATGGCGGGCGGCGGTTCGACGTTGATGGCGGCGGGCGCGCTCGTGACGCTGCGAGTGCCGTCGCTCGCCGTCGCGGTGAGCTGGGATGTGCCCGTCGCGCGGGCCGAGACCGTTGCCGTCGCTTCGGTTGATCCGGGCGTGAAGCTCTGCGAGACGACCGAGGCCGTGGCCGGCTCGCTCGAAGTGAAGATTAACGAGTTGACGGGGAACGGTGCGCCGTACTGATCGAAGGAGCGGGCCGTGAACTGCCGCGACTCGCCGACGGCGAGGCTGGCCGATTGCGGCGTCAGTTCGACGCGCGCGAGGGCGGGCGGCGGGGGCCTGACCGTGAGCGTAGCCAGAGCCTCACGCCCTCCCGCGCGCGCGCGCACCGTCAGGCTTCCGGCCGCGTGTACGGTGGCGGTCGTCTGCGCGCCCGTCGCCGGCGCTAAGGAGGCTTTCGCCGCGTCGCCGGAGTCCCAGATGAAAGAGGCGTTGGCGATCTCGACCTCCGCGCCGTCGTTTGCGAAGGCGCGGGCGGTGAAAGTCTGCGCGCCGCCGATGTCGAGGGTGGCGGATGTGGGCGTGATCTCGATCCGCGTGACGGGCGGCGAGCCGAAGGGCGTGCCGTCGGCCCGCGTGCCGGGCGAGAAGGGACGGCCGGCAGCTTCGGCCGCCGTGAGGTGTGGCGCGAAATCGTTCGACGTGCCGCCCGCTGCGGAAGCGTCGGGTTGGCGCGTCAGAGACTGATCGGCGGGCGCGGGCGGGCCGCCGGCCGAGCCGTAGCTCTGCGTGAAGACGACGAACTCCGTCGCGCCGACCGGGAGCTTGAGCGAGACGGTGTCGCCGCCGTCGTTCAGGCTCAGGGAGCTGGCCCTGAAGACGAGCGCGCCGCCGAAGGCCGGATCGTTTACGTTTGCGGAGCCGCCGCCGCCGAAGACGACGGCCGCGCGCCCCGCCGCGAGCGACGCGCCCGCGGGGAACGTGAAGCGCGTGCCGGTCGCGTCCGAGAGGCGCAGCCCCGAAAGATCGACGGGCGCGTCCGAAGCATTCAACAGCTCTATGAACTCGTCGTCGCCTGAGTCGCGCAAGCCGTCGCGGTTCGCGTCGCCCTCGACCGCACTCGTCGCCGTGTTATCCGGCGGCACGTCGGCCAGCATTTCGTTGAGCACGAGCGGGAGGCGCACGTCGAGCCGTGCCGTCGCGGAGAGCTGCCCGCCCGCACCATCCGGTGTCGTGGCCGTGATGGACGCCGCGCCCGCGCCGACTCCGCGCGCGAGACCCTCACCGTTCACGGCAGCCACGTTCGCGTCGCCCGAAGTCCAGGTGAAGACCGCGTCCGCAACAACGTCGCCCTCGCGGTCGTAGGCGCGCGCGGTGAAACCGTGAGTGCCGCCGCGGTTGATGGCGGCCTCGGCAGGAGATATCTCTACGCGCACGATGCGAGGCGGCGGCGGAGTTACAGTCAGAATAGCGGGCTGTGACTCCGCGCCACGTGCGCGCGTGATGATGCCGGCCTCGCCCGCCGCGTGCGCCGTCGCGAGGCCGTTCTGATCGACGGTTGCGACTGTCGGGTTGCGAGACTCCCAGCGGAAGATGACGCCTGACAACTCGCGCCCCTGTTCGTCGAAGGCGCGCGCGGAGAACTGTTGACGACCGCCGATCTGAACCGTGGCATCCGGCGGCTCGATCTCTACGCGGGCGGCGGGCGCGGTGGCGACGAAGGGCGAGCCGTCGAGGCGCGTGCCGGGCGAGAAGGCGCGCGGGGAGTTCGCCGTCGGCTCCGAATGCAGCGCGAAATCGCCCGCCACGTCCGGCGCGCGCGTGAGCGACTGGTTGCGGTCGCCGTCGAAGGGCGAGTCGCCGCCGTAAGTCAGTTGCTCGACCACGTCGCCGGCGGGCGAGCGGAGTGTGACCGCGCCGCTGCCGTTCAGGAGCGACAGCCCGCCGGTCGAAGCCTTGAGAACCAGCGCGCCGCCGAAGGCCGCGTCCTGCGGGTCGAAGGTGGCGGACTCCGCGCCGCCGAAGACGACGGCGGCCGTGCCGGGCGCGAGAATCGTGCCGGGGGCGAAGGTGTGGCGGACGGTGTCCGCGCCGGAGCTGTTCCGCGACTCGATCCGGTAGCCGCCCAGATCGATGTCGGCGGCGGAGGCGTTGACGACTTCGACGAACTCGTCCTGCGAGGCGCTGCGTGTGCCGTCGCGGTTCGCGTCGCCCGCCGGCCCGTCGGGCGGGTCAGCCAGCACTTCGTTGATGACGAGCGTCAGCGGGTGGACTTTCAACTGAGATGATGCCGAAGCTTCGCCCGTGGCAGTCGCTATCGTCGCGCTGATCGTCGCCTCGCCAGCGCCGACGGCGCGGACGACTCCGGTTTGATCAACCGTCGCGATTGTTTCGTCGGATGAGGTGAGGGCGACGGGCGCGCCCGCGATCTCGGCGCCCTCGGCGTCGAACACTTTCGCGAAGAGCTTGAGCGTGCGTCCGACGCCCAGCGCGGCCGAGCCGGGCGCGAGCGTGACGCGCACGGGCCTGCGCGACCCGACGAACTGGATGGTCGTGGCGTTGCTGTCACGCCCGTCGGCCGTGACGACGCAGCGCACCGCGCCCGCGCCGGCCAGCGAGTGGCGGAGGCGTATGTGAATCTCGTCGAGGCCGGGAAGCTCCGCGGAGTGGACGACCGCTTCGACCGGCGCGTCACGCCCGCCGAGGGAGACGGAGAGGGAGCGTGCCTGCGCGACGCCGGTAGCGAAAAGGACGAGCGTGCGCGGGTTGTTCGCGGCGTCAACGGGGTCGAAGGGCGCGCGCAGTTGCGTCGGCGCGTCGAGCGCGACGGCCGCGCCCCTCCCGTCGCCGCTCTCGGTGAAGATGCCGGGGGCGGCGGTTGCGATCTGAATAGTGGTGCGCGACTCGTAGCCGTCGTGGTTGCGCACCGTCACCCCGGCCGCGCCTGTCTCCGTCTCCCCGGGCACTTGAAAATTCACCTGCGCGGGCGAGACGTAGAAGACGCGCGCGGCGCGGCCGTTGACCGTGACCGTCACGCCGGAGAGGTTTTTGGGGAAGTCGCCGCCTGGGAGGCGCGCGGACTGTCGCGAGACGAGCGAGAGGTTTGTGCCGCGCGCGTGCGCGATCTGACCGGGCGCGAAGACTTTCTCCGGCGACGGCTCGCGGCCGTGCGTCGCGGCATGAACGATCTGCAGATCGGCGGAGAATGGTGAGCGGGCCGGCGGGCGCGCGAGAAAGATTTCGGAGGTGTCCGCGAACTCTGCGGCGGCCGGCGGGCCGGCGAGTGCGCGCGGGAAGTTGAAAGCGACCGTGCAGCCGTCGTCGTCGAGCGAGGAGACGACTTCCGAGGTGGCTTCGCGCGGGGCGTCGGTGAGGCGCGAGAGGCGGTTGGTCGGGATGTCGTAGAGGTACAGCTCGACGCTCGAATCAGAGTTGCCGCCCACGACGCTGCGGCGCGTGGCGAAGGCGACGCGGGAGCCGTCGCCGCTGATGGAGGGGTGGAGCGGCACGTCCGTCTGGCGCGTGCCGAGCTGTGTGAGCTGGCGGACGGCGTCGTTACGGCCGTCGTAGAGGAAGACCTGCGACGCGCCGCGGGAGTCCTGAGCCGAGAAGACGGCGCGCAGCCCGTCGTCGCTGATCGCGCGGCCGGGCGTGAGCGCGACCCTCGCGGCGCTCTCCGCAACAGCGCGCGCTAGGCCGGATGCGCGCTCGTAAAGGATAAGGTCACGGCGCGGTGAATCACCTTCGGCCGGAGTCTGCGTGGGACTCTCGCGGAGGAACGCCACGCGCGAACCGTCGCCGCTAAGCTTCGTGTCCGTGTTATGTGTCGGCGCGGCGGTGGCTGTGATCTGTGTGAAGGAGTTCGTGAGAGAGTCGTAGATGAAGATTTCGCTGTTGCCGTCGGCGTTCGCGCCGGTGAGATCGCGGTTCGAGGCGAAGGCGACGAGGCGGCCGTCGTCAGAGATTGAAGGCTGGAAGCTGCCGTCGCGCAGCCGCGCGCCCGGATCGCCGGGCGAGGTGTTCGTGAGCTGGCGGAGCGGGCCGTTTTCGGAGAGGAAGATTTCGGGGTTGCGATCCGCGTTCGCGCCCGTCAAATCTTCGGCGGTTGAGAAGGCGACGCGCGAGCCGTCCTGCGAGGCGGCTGCGGACGGCGCGCGTGAGGGGGCCAACGCTGCGTATGTGGGCGGGTCGGTCGAAACGTCGGCGGCGAAGGCGCGGAACTGCGGGGCGGAGTCGCGGCCCGCGAGGTCGGCCGTTGTCTCGAAGACGACGCGGCGGCCGTCGCCGCTGATCGTCGGGTTGAGGCTCGTCGCGTGTTCGGGCGTCTGCGTGACACGGCGCAGGGCGGTCGTTTGCAGGCTCGCGGTCGCCGGGACGAGGCAGACCGCGAGACAGACTGCGGCGAGTGCGAGAAGGTGTGTGGGGTTCTTCGGGCCGTGAGGGGCCACAGTGCGCTCCTGTTTCCCGGCCTCGCGATGCGAGAGGCCGTGTGAGGATGGAAGCGGGCAGCCGCGCGGCGCGGCGACGGAAGTCGTTTTGAGTGCTGACGTGAGCGTTGAAGGTTAACGCCTGCCGCTCTTGCTCTGCATTAACTGTGAGGCAGAGGGCGGCGGCGCGCTTGAACCCTGCTGGACGCGCGGCATTCTACAACTTTCGCCGCGGAAGGCAAGAGAAAAGCTGAGGACGGCGCGCGCTTATTTTCTCGCGCCTGTCTGCGCGGCGTCCGCACCGGCGGGGTCGAGGGAGGCGAGCACGCGCTTGACGAGGCCGTCAACGGCCGCATTCTCGATCCAGCGGGCGACGACGACGAGATCGTTTTCGGGATCGACGTAGATGATGTTTGTGCCGTTGCCGACGTGTGCGAAGGCGGATGCGGGCGCGCTCGGCAGGTATTTGCGTTCGGTGTTGAGAAAAAAGTTCATGAAGCCGTAGGTAGGCTGCGGGCCGGTGGGGGTGGTCGCCAGCCGGAGCCACTCTTCGGAGAGGATCTGCTGGTCGCGCCAGCGCCCGCGGCGGAGCGTCAGCAGGCCGAAGCGGGCCATGTCGCGCGCGTTGATGAACATGCCGCCGCCCCAGTGGCCGCCGCCGCTGACGGACTGGACGGCCGCGCCGTCGAGTTCGACCCAAGAGGTCTCGTAGCCGTACCAGCGCCAGGTCGTCGAGGCGTCGATTTTGTCCATGACGTGCTCGCGTAGAACCTGCGGCAGGGGTCTGCGCCAGACGCAGAGGGCGGCCAGCGCGAGCGCGTTCACGCGTACGTCGTTGTACTCGTAGGCCGCGCCTGGCTCGTTGCGCCTGCGCGTGCGCCACTCGGCGGGGTTCGGGCCGGGGCGGTCGGCCCATTCGGGCTTGCCCCAGAGCGTGCCCTCCCAGTCGCTCGTCTGTCGCAGCAAGTGCTCCCAGGTGATCCTGCGGTTGTGCTCCGTCTCGAACGGTTCGAGCAGTTGCGGCTGGCCCAGACTCTCCGCACGGCCGTGAGTCTGATTAGGCGCGAGCGACTGGACGGGCGGCACGTAGTCGCGCACGCGATCCTGTAGCGAGCGGATCATCCTGCGGTCGTAGGCGAGGCCGACCGTGGTGGAGAGGAAACTCTTGGTGACGCTGAAGGTCATGTCAACGCGCACGGGGTCGCCCCACTCGGCGACGATGTAGCCGCGGCGGATTACCATGCCGGTCGGAGCGCCGCGCTCCTTGAAGGGGCCGACGGCCTGGCCGAACGGCTCGCGGCCGAACGTCTGGTAGTGCGCGAGTTCGAGGTTGCGCGGGGCCTTCGACTCGCTGGCGACGGCGAAGGCGACGGCCTCCTGGAGTCTGGCCGCATCCATCCCCACCTGCTGCGGCGTCCGTCGCTCCCACTCAGGGCCGGGGTAGTAAACCTGTTGCGCCGCGGCTCTGGAGGGCTGCCGCTGCTGCGCGCACGTCGCCCGGTGCGGCACGACGACCGACGCGAGCGTTAGCAGGATCAACAAAGCGGGGGACGCGCCGCGCCGTCTCGCGCTTGAAGGAGTGGTCACTTCTAGCATCTCCTCGGTCTCAGGTCTCGCGGTGCGATTCAATCTCGCGCAGGAGCTGTTCGTCGCCGAGAGACTTCTCCCAATCGGCGGTGAGTTCCAGTCGCACGGACTTTGCCCCGCCGCTCGGCGTGCAGACGACTGTAGGTCTGCCGCTGCCTGCCGCAGCACGTTCGGCCGCCGCCCCGCCGTTATCGTCTGACAGTCCTGCGTAAGCTTCGACGCACGACCAACTGATCCCGTCTGCCCCAATCACTTCCCGCGGCATCCTTAAACTATCCCCCTGGCGTTCTCGCGAATCGGCCGATCTTTGAGAGATGAATCCGCGCCACTCTAAACCCGAACTGTATTTTTAGTGTGACGACACGGCCGCGTCCGACCTTGATCTTGACAGCCCCGCGGAGCGCCGATAGATTTCACGCGCTCTTGGAGGCTGTTCGCTGTCTGCGGGGCAACCCCGTGCCCCGGAAGGAGGCCCGTGTGAGCGCCAACTCTTCGCGTCCGGCCGCGGCCGTGCGCCCCACTCTCCTCGCCGTCGTCCTACTGATCGCCATAAGCGGTTGCCAGGGGCCGCCGGGGCCGGCCGGGCCGCCAGGCCCTCCCGGAGCGCCGTCCGGCGGGCCGCCCTACGTCTGGGTCTGCACGCCCGCCAACTACCCCAACTCCGCCAGTAACACGCAGGCCGACGTGTTCATCTTCAACGGCAGCGCGACGACCGCCAACGTCGCGCTCCACCCGCTAAACAAAGACGGCGTCAACCTGGCCGGCACGCCCATCCCCGGCACAAGCCCTGCGGCCAACTACCCCGGCCAGACGGGCAGCGCGACAGTCCCGGTCGCCTCCGGCAACACCTTAATCGTCAACTTCCAGACCGCGACCGGCAACCCCGCGGCCGGCGGCAATGTTGCGGCCACAGTCCGCGTCATCTCCGACCAGCCCGTGGCCGTCGGCACGAACTTCCAGTTCAGCGGCTTCAAGCCGCTGCCCTGCACCCCGCTCCCCAAATAGCCGATGCCCCGACGTTACACGACCGATTCGGAACTGCGCGAGGGCGTCGAAGTCTTCACACTCTCCGAGAGCGGCATGGCCGTCGCGGAGATCGCGCCTTCGCTCGGCAACAACTGCTTCTCCTTCCGCACCGCCGCGCCCCTACTCGAAGAGGTGTCGTTCGCGGATTTTTTAAGCAAGCCGACGAGCTACGGCATCCCCGTCCTGTTCCCGTTCCCTAACCGCATCCGCGACGGCCGATTCACCTTTGAGGGCGAGACATTCACGGTCGATCCGCCGCGCCACGGTTTCATAAGGGACAAGCCCTGGCGGGTCGTTTCGCACGGCGCGTCCGACGAAGCCGGGGCGTGGCTCACGTCGGGCTTCGACGCCGCCGACTACCCCGATCAAATCCTGCGGCAGTTTCCGTTCCCGTTCCGAATCGAGATCACACACAGTCTCAAGGAGGGGCGTCTGACGATTGAAGCGACGGCGCGCAACTCGGGACAGAGAAGGATGCCCGTCGGCTTCGGCATCCACCCTTATTTCCGCAGGCCCGATAGGGGGCTGCTGACCGTCCCAGCCGCGGCCCGCTGGGAACTGTCAGACAGCCTTCCCACCGGGCGAATCGGCACGGTCGAAGGAGATTATGATCTGCGGGAAGGTAAGAGTCTCGACGGGTTAACGCTCGACGACATCTACACAAGCGTCGAGGCGGACGCGGACGGCCTCGCGCGCTGCATGATCGTTGACGAGGAGGGCGGGACGGAGACGGTCGTCGAGTTCTCGGCCGAACGAATGCCACACGTCGTCGTGTACACGCCGCCCGCGCCGCGCCGCTCCGTCTGCGTCGAGCCGAACAGTTGCCCGACCGACGCCTTCAACCTTCAGGCGAAGGGGATCGAGAGCGACGTGATCTCGCTCGGCGCGGGCGAGGAAGTCCGTTTCGAGATCGGCATCTACACCTGGCCCCTGGATCGTTGAGAGGGCGGCAGCGCCCTGTCGGAGATGCCGACTGACGGCCGGGATGTATCTGCCAATGGAGACCAGACAGCCGCCGCCTCACCCGTCTTTCACGAGACCATCCGCGCCTCACCCGCCGCGCCGAAACCGGGCAGCGCCTCGAAAACTTCGAGCGCGTAGCGGACGTTGTTGAACGGCGCGGAGACCTGCACGCCCTGGATCATGTCGCGCACTTCGAGCAGCGACTCGCGGGCGATCTTCAAACCCTCGTCGCGCGCCTGCTCCTTGCCGCGCTCGGAGGCCGCGCGCATCCGCTCCATGATCGCGGGCGTGACGGAGACGCCCGGAACCTCGTTGTGCAGGAACTCCGCGTTGCGGTAGGAGACGAGCGGCCAGATGCCTGCGACGACGGGGATGCGAGTGTGCTCGATCCGGCGGAGGAAGTGGCGCAACTGTTCGACGTCGAAGACCGGCTGCGTGATGGCGAACTCCGCGCCGGCCTCGACCTTGTACTCGAAACGTTTAATCTCTTCGTCCAGGTTGATCGCGCCGGGGTTGCAGCCCACGCCGATGCAGAAGGAGGTGGGGCAGCCGACGGGGTTGTTGCCGAGGTCGAGGCCGTGGTTGAGCTTGTTGACCATGTTGGTCAGCCCGATGGAGTCGATGTCGAAGACCGCGGTCGCGTCCGGGTACGGCCCCATCTTCGGCGGGTCGCCCGTGATGATCAGCAGGTTCCGCAGGCCGAGCGCCGCGGCTCCCAGAAGGTCGCTCACCATGCCGAGCAGGTTGCGGTCGCGGCAGCAGTAGTGGAGGACGGACTCTAACCCGATCTCGCGCTCGACGAGGACGGCCGTGGCCTGCGCGCTCATGCGCGTCTGCGCGCGGGGGCCGTCGGGGATGTTGACGGCGTCAACGCCCGCGCCCTTCAAGAGACGGATCGAGTCGAGCGTCTTTTCCGGATCGCAGCCTTTGGGCGGCAGCACTTCGCAGGTGGTGACGAACTCGCCGCGCGCGATTTTTCCGGCCCAGTTGGAACGCTCTGCGAGCGGGACTACCTGCACGTCCGGCGGCGTCAGCTCGACCACGCTCGCCGCGCGCGCGAGCTTGCCCGTGGTGCCGGTGTGCCGCGGCGAGACGGCGCGCACGGCGTCCGAGATCAGCTTGATGTGCGCGGGCGTCGTCCCGCAGCAGCCGCCGACGAATTTGACGCCCGCCTGGATCAGCCGCTTCGCGTACTTCGCCATGTACTCCGGCGATCCCATGTAGAACTGCCGGCCCTGCACGTCGCGCGGGAGGCCCGCGTTCGGCTGCGCCGAGAGCCGCTTCGTAGTCACGCCGCGCATCTTCTCGACGGCAGTCAAAATGATCGCCGGGCCGACGCCGCAGTTGAGGCCGATCACGTCAGCCCCCCACTCGTCCAGACGCGCCGTGAAGACTTCAGGCGTCGTGCCGAACAGGGTGTTGCCGTCCATCTGGATCGTCACCTGCGCGACGACCGGCAGATCGCACAGCTCGCGCACGGCAGCGAGCGCCTGCCGCATCTCAGAGATGTCCGAGAAGGTTTCGAGGATGAAGAGATCGACGCCGCCTTCGAGCAGCGCCTCGGCCTGCGCGCGGAACATCTCCTTCGCCTCGTCGAACGAGGTCGGGCCGTAAGGCTCGATGCGGAGGCCCAGCGGCCCGATTGCGCCGGCGACGTAGGCCCGCCCGTCGGCCGCGTCGCGCGCGAGGCGTGCGGCGGCCATGTTAATCTCGCGCAACTGTTTCTCCAGCCCGTACTGCTGGAGCTTGTGGTGCGTCGCGCCGAAGGTGTTCGTCTCGATCACCTCGGCCCCGGCGCGCACGTACTCCTCGTGGACGGCGCGCACGAGATCGGGCGCGGTCAGGCTCAGCTCGTCGTAGGAGCGGTTGATATAGACGCCCTTGGTGTAGAGCATCGAACCCATCGCCCCGTCGAAGACGGTGATGTGGTCTGTGGATAGGATGTCTCTGAAGTTGATCATTAGTCAGAATCCAGGAGTCAGGAGTCAGAATCCAGAATGAGAGCGGGCTGCCGCCGATCATTCCGGCTTCTGGATTCTGACTCCTGACTCCTAAAAAGAAATTTCCCGCGCCAAACAACGCGGGACTTCAGAGCGGTCGAGACTTGAAGTTTGGCGGCCGGGGAAGCGCCGAGCTGTTTAGCTGTTTATTTTACGTGGCC